>NZ_QOSD01000005.1:0-180105 GCF_008368905.1 Bacillus sp. SH5-2 | reverse complement strand
AAACTGTTGGGATAACGCCCCACAAGAATCGTTTTTTGGTCATCTGAAAGATGAAGCTCATATAAAACCTTGCGTGTCCTTTAATGAGTTGAAACAAGAGATTAAGAAATATATGACGTACTATAATCACTATAGATATCAATGGAATTTAAAAAAGATGACTCCTGTTGGATACAGAAATCATCTTCTTGATGTTGCCTAACTTTTTTCAAAATGTCCTTTACAAAGGGTACAGATTATTTGATTCTATCCTTTTTTTGTTACTATAAATAAGGAAAGAAAAATAAAGTAGTAGGGGAAAAGTACATGAAAAAAACAATTGATCATATCGGAATCGCAGTTCGTGATATAGATAGTACGATACGTTTTTATGAAACGGTTTTGTCAGGAACTTTAATAGATCGTTACATAAGTGAAGCACCAGGTGTTGAAAGTGAGGTAGCCATTCTTGAAGTAGATGGTGATAGAGTGGAATTACTTGCACCTACAAATAATACGACATCTCCAATCGCACGATTTATTAAACAAAAGGGTAAAGGTGTACATCATGTTGCATACCGAGTAGATGATTTAGATGTAGCTTTAGAGGAATTGAAAGAACAAGGTATTCGAACGTTAGAACATACACTTCGAATAAATAAACATGGTAGACGATTAATTTATCTTAACCCAGCGGATACGGAAGGGACAATTATTGAGTATTGTGATTATCCGGAAGAGAAATAGAAGAAGGATATTTTTAAAAAGGTGTTACGTAATAACGTAACATCTTTTTATTTATGCATTTCACATTTTCTTCACAAATGATTCACGATAACTTTTCTTCTTCAGGAACTTACATAAATATATTTTATGATATAATAACAATCGACTTTAAAAATGTAAGTTGTATCCATGAAGGTAGTTACTATTGTATTGGAAGTTTAGAGGTGAGAGAGAAATAAATAGTTATTGTATAGAAGATTATATTTAATCAGGTTAATATTTCGCCCGAGAATCCAACTTGGGAAGTTAAAGTAATGAAAATATAGTGATGAGGAAGAAAGAAGTGAAATGAGTGTGAAAGTAATGAGAAGGATAGGGACATTGCTATTAATTGCATGTGTGCTTATCATATGGATACCGCAAAGTGCATTTGCTCATGCGTACGTTGTGAAATCAAACCCTACTGAAAATGAAACATTGAAGAGAGCACCATCTGTTGTAAAAATCGAATTCGATGAGGACATACAAGTTTCAAGTTTTAATACATTGTACGTGAGAGATATATCAGGTAAAAGGGTCGATTTAAAAGATGCTCATATTGATAAAAAAAATAAAAAGCTATTAGAAGCTGGATTAAAAGACAATCTCGAAAATGGTCTTTACTCCATTCAGTGGAAAGTGATTTCAGCTGATGGACATCCAATTCAAGGAGTTATCCCGTTCCGGATTGGATTAGCGGAAGCGGAAACAGACGATATACAAGTGGAAGAGATGGGTTACGTCCCACAAATCGATATGATTATGGAACGTGGAATTTTATATACAAGTTTCTCACTATTTATAGGAGTGCTATTCTTTAATCTTATTATGTATAAAGGCAATGCAACCTCGGTTCGATTAAGGAGTAAGAACATAATATGGATCTCTTTATTTGGGATATTGATTAGCTTGTTATTCAATCTACCACTGCAAGCGAAAATAAATGCTGATGTTTCGTGGCTAGAAGCATTCAACCCTTTACTATTAAAAGAAACATTACAGCTTTCTGTTTTTGGTTATATATGGATTACTCAAATGGTTCTCATTAGTACGCTTATAATTGTTACGTATTTTGCGGTGAAGCATGAGAAGTTTTCGTCGTTTAAAGTATGGAGTATTCCAATACTATTATTTATAGGGTTACTTGTTATGAAAGCCTTTAATAGTCACGCATATGGTTTAAAGTTTAAAGAGATTGCTGTCGTTATGGATTTTCTACATTTATTCGCAGCTTCATTATGGGTTGGTGGTTTATCATCTATTATTCTTCTTTTACCTAAAGAGGATAACAAGTGGCATATGTATTGGGATATGATTAAGCGTTTTTCACCGTGGGCAACAGGTGCTGTCATCGTGATTTTAATAACAGGCCTTTTTAACAGTACATTTTTTATTCCAACAATCCACTCGTTATTTGATACGAAGTATGGATTGGCTTTATTAACAAAGATACTTTTATTCATTTTCATGGGGATATTGGGAATTACTCATTATATGAAAGGGAGAATGCGAGCGCAGCAAGGATTAGGAGCTACGGTGAAAGTAGAGTTTATCATTGGAATTATCATTTTCGTCATCGTAGCTTTTATGACAAACGTACAAACACCACCGATGCCTCCTACTGGACCTTTTACAGAGAGTAAGCAATTAGATAATGGATATGAACTTACGCTAAATGTAAGTCCGAATAAGGTAGGACAAAATAAATTCCATATTACACTAAAGGATGAAAAGGGACAGCCTATTACTGATATGGAACAAATGATATTGACGACTCAATCATTAGATATGAACATGGGAAAAGGTTCATTTAAAGTTTCAGTAGTTTCACCGGGAGAATATGAAGCAGAAGGTATGTATATTAACATGACAGGAAACTGGAATATACATGTTCATGGATTAACAAAATCTCTTGATAGTTTCGATACAGATTTTAAATTTATTGTCGGTGGCAGATAAAAAGAAGCTATGTATGAAAAGGAGCTAATAGAAAATGAAACGTATAAAAAAATTAGGAACAACAATGATCGCAACAATTATTGCAATGGGAATTTTTTCGTTACCTGTTAGTGCGCACGTCACTGTAAAACCAGCCACTTCTGATATTGGTTCTTGGGAGACTTATACGATAAAAGTACCAGTTGAAAAAAATGAAGCAACGACAAAAGTTACACTGAAAATACCGTCTGGAGTAGAGTTCCAACAGTATGAACCAGTCCCAGGATGGAAAGTTGAGGAGCAAAAAGATACAGCCGGAAAAGTTAAAACTGTAGTATGGGAAGCGACAGGAGAAGGGATTTTAACCGGCCAGTTCCAGCGATTTACTTTCGTCGCTAAAAATCCGGATAAAGAGCAAAAAATAGCTTGGGACGCATATCAACAATATAAAGACGGAGAAATTGTTGAATGGACAGGTGATGAAAAAGCTGAAAAACCGCATTCACTTACTGCAATTGCAAAAGGTACGTCATTAACAGGAGAACATGGTGAAGTGTCTAGTGTGGAGAAAAATGAAGGTACAAGTAATATGCAATTGATAGCAATTGTTTTATCTATTTTGGCGATTGTATCGTCGGTAAGTGCGTGTGTTTTTGTAGTACGTCGTAAAAAGTAAAACGTAAGAAAGAGCCTACAAACAGTAGGCTCTTTCTTGCGTTTATTTCACTTCAATCCGCTGCCTTACAGCAAATGTTTTCGGTTTTATATTTACAAAACAAATACTCACAACAATAAATAATAGCCCAATAAATAAGCTCATTGTAATGGCCTCATGTAAGAAAATTGAACTTACAATAATAGCGATTAGTGGAATGAGGAATGTATAAGCCCCAACTTTACTTGCTTCACCAGCTCCAACAAGTGTGAAGTATGCAAGCCACCCCATTGCGATAACGAAGAACGAAATAAAGAGAAGTACGCTAACAAATGGTATACTCCAAGCGATACTAGACCAGCTTTCAAACTTTGAACCAAATCCAATTAAGCAAAGGCCACCAATAATAAGCTGAAGTGTTACCATCCAAATGGCATTAACACGGTGACCAGTCTTCTTAATAAATACTGTGCCAAGTGCCCAGCCGATAGCGCATCCTAACGCGAGAAGGATTCCAATAATAGAAATATGTCCTGTTAAACTGCTAGAGCTAATAACACCTACACCAATAAATCCGAGAACAAGCCCGAAAATTTTCAAGCCGTACATTGATTCTTCAAGCCATATCCACGAGAAAATACCGAGTAAAACTGGTTGTAGAAATACAATGGCGGAAAATAACCCAGCAGGCATATATTGAAGGCCGACAGTTTGTAATCCGTAAAATATAATGATGTTAAGTAAAGAAGAAATAACGTATAAATGCCACGTTTCTTTTAAATGTAACTCTTTGTATTTCGGTAATGCGAACAGGAGTAAAATGAATCCTCCAATTAAAGTTCGAACGCCTGCAAATAAAACAGGTGGTGTATAATGCAGGGCAAACTTTGATAAAGGCCAATTGATTCCCCACATGAAAACGAGAAAGGTAAGGGTTATGGCCGTCTTAGTTCGAGAAAGCTGTGTCACTGAAAGACCTCCTTGTTGTAATTCATTTCACTATGATATGATATCGACTGTAATAAATAAAATGAATCTTTTTTATGAGGAGTATAAGTGATTAGTTATGACCATTACACAACTGCAAGTATTAATAAAAACTGTTGAGTTAGGTAGTTTTACGAAGGCTGCTCGGGTGTTAAATATGACGCAGCCAGCTGTAAGTCATGCGATTTCAAGTATTGAGTCAGAGTTAGGAGTTACTATTCTTATACGGGATAAACGAAAAGGGTTACTCGTTACGGATGTAGGAAACAGAATTCTTGTACATATTAGAGAGATTTTGAGCAGTGTAGAGAAGATTGAACAAGAAGTTGCAATGGAGAAAGGGCACGAAGTTGGGACGATTCGAATTGGGAGTTTTCCGAGTGCTTCTGCACATTTCTTACCGAAAATGATAAACCATTTTAAGGAGAAGTATCCGAACTTAGAAGTCGTTCTTTGTGAAGGAACGATTAAAGAAGTTGAAGATTGGTTAGTCTCGAGGGTTGTTGATATAGGGATTGTTATTTTGCCTAATAAAGAGATGGAGATTGTTCCATTAACGAAGGGGAAAATGGTTGTTATTTTAAGAGAGGATCATCCTCTTTGCAAGAAGGATGCTATTACAATTAGTGATTTGGAGAATGAACCGATCATATTATGTAAGGGCGGATACGAACCACCGATTATCGATATGTTTAAACAAGCAAACGTACCACTTCGAGCTGAGTATGTAATTTCGACAGTTACGACAGCTTTAAATATGATTCAAGAAGGATTAGGTATTGCAATATTAGCTGAATTATCTTTAACGAATTTACCAAAAAATGTGCAGACGAGAGAATTGGAACCACAAGTATGGAGAGAAATTGCTTTAGCTGTTCCTTCATTAAAGGATTCTTCAATCGCTGTGCAGCTATTTATTGAAGAATTTCAAGCACTATTTGCAGAATAAAAAGGGGTGTCTCATATATTATAATGGGACACTTTTTAATTTACTTATAAAAAATCTATGAAAAGGATTGACTTATCTTTTCGTTGTAACTATAATGATTACATCGAGGTGGTGATTACGATGAAAATTAGTAGCCGCTTTTCCATAGCTGTTCATATTTTATCTATTTTGAAAAACAATCCATCTTCACTTTGTACTTCAGACTATATGGCTGAGAGTGTCAATACAAATCCAGTAGTCATTCGTAAAATCATGTCGTACTTGAAACAAGCTGGCTTTGTTTACGTAAATCGTGGACCGGGTGGCGCGGGATTACTAAAGGATTTACATGAAATCAC
Organism: Bacillus sp. SH5-2; assembly: GCF_008368905.1. Classification (NCBI taxonomy): domain Bacteria; kingdom Bacillati; phylum Bacillota; class Bacilli; order Caryophanales; family Bacillaceae; genus Bacillus; species Bacillus sp. SH5-2. Next base: position 174,494 of record NZ_QOSD01000005.1, on the reverse strand, counting down.
ATTGTTAGATGTGTATCATGCAGTGAACGTAGTCGAAGAAGACAAGCTATTTCATATTCACGAGCAACCCAATCCAGATTGTCCAATTGGGGCGAACATTCAAGCGGTGTTAGAAATTATTTTAATTCAAGCACAATCCGCGATGGAAGAAGTTTTGAGAAATATTACGATGGGGCAGTTGTTTGAAACTTTGCAAGAAAAAATGAATGCTTAAATAATATTTATATTTTTTTATCATTAATGTAACTGATTTGATTACAACGATAAAGGTAAGGTGTAAAAGTTATGACTGTAAAAATGAAAGTATACTCAGATTTTATTTGTCCGTTTTGTTTTTTAGCAAAAGGTCCATTAGATGAGGTAGCGAAAGATAAAGATGTAGAGATTGAATGGATGCCATTTGAATTACGTCCAAGTCCATATTCAAAAATAGATCCATGGAATGAGCCAGAAAAATTAGGTTCATGGGATGCTTTCATTCTTCCGACAGCGAAGAAGTTAGGAATTGATATGCGCTTACCACGTGTTTCACCACATCCATATACACATTTAGCTTTCGAAGGATGTCAATTTGCGAAAGAACGTGGACTAGGTAATGAGTATCATCACCGCGTATTCACAGCATTTTTCCAAGAAGAGCAAAACATTGAAGGTATTGATGTTTTAACAAAATTAGCGGTAGAAGTAGGACTTCCTGAGGCGGAATTTAAAGATGCTTTAGTAACTCGTAAATATAAAGAAAAGCATCAAGAAGCAATTCAGCACGCATATGATGAAGCGAATATTATGGCCGTTCCAACTGTCATGATTGGAGATGAAGTCATTCAAGGGCTTGCTAGTAAAGAAACACTAGAAAGGGTCATTGATAAAGAAATTGAAAAGGATAAAACAAATTCATTTGAAGGTATGCAATGTAATACGGATGGATATTGCTAATTCGCTTGTTATGAAATAACAAAATAAATTATAAAACAAACATTTGGAGGAATTAAAATGTCAGCAACTACAACAAACTTAAAAGAAGCAATCGTGAGCCGCCGTTCAATTCGTAAAGTAACAAAAAACGATGCAATTACGAAAGAAAGAATTGAAGAAGTGTTAAAAACAGCTTTACACGCACCAACATCTTTCAATATGCAAAGTGGTCGTATGGTTGTATTAATGGATGGAGAGCATGAAAAGTTTTGGGATATTGTTAAAGAAACACTAAGAGCTCGCGTACCAGCAGAAAAATTTGAAGCGACTGTAGAAAGACTAAAAGGCTTCCATGCAGGTGTAGGAACAGTTCTATTCTTTGAAGATCAAGCAACTGTAGAAAAAATGCAAGAAAATGCACCATTATATAAAGATCAGTTCCCATTCTGGTCTCATCAAGGAAATGCGATGTTACAACATACTGTTTGGATGCTATTATCTGCTGAAGGAATTGGGGCGTCATTACAACACTATAACCCAATCGTAGATGCTGAAGTGAAAGAAACTTGGAACATTCCAGCAGAGTGGAGCTTAGTAGGTCAAATGCCATTTGGTGAACCAAACGAACAACCAGCAGAAAGAACGTTCTTGCCTACTGAAGATGTAGTGAAATTTTATTAAGAAATAGAATATGTAACGAGAAGGAAGCTGTGCTTAAAAACAGCTTCCTTTTTTGTAGTGGTGTTAATTTATGCGCATTTAGGGAAGAAATATAAGAAATAATCCGGTGAGAAGGGAATTAGAAAAATGAATGATGAGAAAAAATATACAGTGGTAGGTACTGATGTTGAGGAAGTAAAGCGTTTAAATAAAAATTCAGGGTTAACTTATAATCAGGTAAAGGAATTATTAGCAAAGCGAATGCAAAAAAATGATTAGATTGAAATAATTAAATTTTTTATTTAGCATTTTGTCTAGAGAGTTACGGATAATATAACTCTCTTTTTCAATATAAAGAAGCTATAAATGAGCAACTTTTAGAGTGGAGGAAGCAACATGAAGAAATGGGTAAAGATAATGTTGTCTATCGCTAGAGGCATTGTCTTATTAGCGTGTGTCGGTGGATAGTATATGTATAAAAATTATTTTCCAAAGAAACCTGAGCGTATTATATATGATAAAGAAAGAGTGTTAAAACCGATACATAATCAGCTTAAAGGGATCAATATAGAAAATATAAAGATAAAAGAAAAAGAAGTTGTAAATGCAACTGTGGATGAGCTACAAAAAATGATCGAGGATGGAAAGTTATCGTATGAAGAATTAACGAGAATCTATCTTTTTAGAATACAAGAACATGATCAAAACGGAATATCATTAAATTCTATTACAGAGATCAATCCTGATGCGATAGAAGAAGCAAGAAAGCTAGATGAAGAGCGAGGAAGAAACAAAAAGTCGAACTTATACGGCATGCCTGTTATCATAAAAGATAATGTGCAAACGGCAAAAGTGATGCCGACAAGTGCAGGAACTTATGTATTAAAGAATTGGATTGCAGATGAAGATGCCACTATGGTGAAGAAGCTGATTTCAAAAGAATCTAACAATCTGAAAAGAAAAAAAGGATTCTTCCCAATTAGTAAGAAAGATTGTCTATAGAAGTTCATAAAATGTAATAGTATTACAATGAATACGTACGTTTTGTAATATGTTCAATTTCCATCCACTGAAGGGGGAGGTTAATTCTTAATGAATGAAGTGAAAAATTTTTTTCGAAGTAGAGGGTTTCAACGGTTTCTCGTTTTAATAATAGTAGCGCTTGTATTATATGGGTTAAAAAGTATGATTAATTTAATATTAATTACGTTTATACTGACATTTTTAATGGATCGGTTCCAACGTTTTATATCAAAAAAATTGAATGTGAATCGAAAAATTGTTATCGCATGTTTGTATATAATATTAGTGTCCTTTATCGGCACAACATTGTATAAATACTTACCAGTACTAACGATACAAATTTCACAATTGATTTATCAATTTAAGCTCTTTTTTCAAAATCCACCTGATAATGAAATCATTAAATATGCACTTTCAACAATTAATGGAATGGAAGTATCAAAATATATAGAACAAGGTGTAGATGTTATATATCAATCGATAGCAAACATAGGAAAGGTAAGTTTACAAATATTATTGTCTCTAATTTTAAGCTTATTTTTCTTATTAGAAAAAGAGCGTATTATTACATTTACTTCCAAGTTTAAAGATAGTAGGCTAAAGATGTTTTATGAGGAGATTGCGTATTTTGGTGAAAGATTTGCAAGATCGTTCGGTAAAGTAATTGAAGCGCAGTTTTTAATTGCGGTTGTAAACTGTATTCTTACTGTTATTGCATTAATCGTTTTAGGATTTCCACAGCTACTCGTATTAGCTGTTATGATTTTCCTACTAGGATTGATTCCGGTTGCAGGTGTGATCATTTCTTTGTTTCCGCTTTGTATCATTGCTTATAATGTAGGTGGAGTTATCTACGTAGTATACATACTTGTGTTCATTACAGTCATCCATGCTCTTGAAAGTTATTTTTTAAATCCGAAGTTCATGTCTGCGAAAACAAATTTACCGATTTTTTATACATTTATGATTCTCATCTTTTCAGAGCATTTCCTCGGAATATGGGGACTTATTATCGGGATACCAATCTTTATCTTTTTCTTAGATGTACTTGATGTAAATAATGAAGAAGCGATTAAAAAGTAATAAAAAATAACCGGTGTTTTCAAGGGACGAAAACATCGGTTATTTTTTATCTGGAAACATGTTAATTGATAGAAGATAATACAGTGAAAATGGACGGAATGCTACTGATTTAAGCGTCACTTTATTCTTTCTTAGCTGGTGGAAGTTTAATGAATGTATTGGCTATTAAGGCTATAATAACAGCAGTAAAAAGAAATAATGCGATTATGCTAATTCCCATACCTGTCCACCCACCGACAAGGAAGATACTTATCGGTATTGTTAATAAGCAAATAATAAGTAGAATGAATCCGAGGTTTTTGTCATATTTTTTAGTTGGAAACAGGGTTCTAATGATTAAAAAGAGGAAAAGTATTAAGGATGAAATAGCTAATAAAAGGATTACAATTGTCCAAGAATCATTCATCAAATCACTCCTTTCTATTATGGATAGTATTATGTTTTAGAGTGAGGATGAACAATAAAAAATATAAAAAAGCAATCCAAAGTAAATTGGATTGCTTTTTTGAATATAAGATTAAAGAACCGGAGCCATTGTTTCTTTTAATACTTGGACAGAGTGATCGAATTTTAATTCTTCGTCTTCACTTAATTCTACTTCTAAAATTTCACGAACACCACCGCGATTTAAAACAGCAGGTACGCCAATATAAACGTCTTTTTGGCCGTATTGACCTTCTAAGTATGCTGAGACCGTTAATACACTATTTTCATCGTTTAAAATTGCTTTCGTAACACGTAGGAGTGACATACCAATACCATAATAAGTTGCACCTTTTCGTTCAATAATATGGTAAGCTGCATCACGAACGTTTATGAAAATTTTGTCTAAATCTTCTTGCTTATATGTGTTGTCTCTATCAAGAAGCGTTTGTAGTTTTTGGATACCAACCGATACATGACTCCAAACTGGGAGTTCAGTATCGCCATGTTCTCCAATAATATAAGCATGAATGTTATGTGGACCAATATTGAAGTACTCACCTAACATGTAACGGAAACGAGCAGAATCAAGTGTTGTACCAGAACCGATTACGCGTTCTTTCGGTAAGCCAGATTCTTTCCAAGTTACGTAAGTTAAAATATCGACAGGATTTGTTGCGATTAAGAAAATACCATCAAACCCGCTATCCATAATGCTGCGAACGATTTGTTTAAAGATTTTAGCGTTTTTTTCAACTAAATCTAAACGTGTTTCGCCTGGCTTTTGTGGTAATCCAGCTGTAATGACTACAAGGTCAGCATCTTTACAATCTTCATAGCTGCCTTTCCATACTCTAGTTGGAGCTGGTGCAAATGGAACAGCATGACTTAAGTCCATTGCTTCCCCTTCAGCTTTTGCCTCATTTACATCGACTAAAACAAATTCTTCAGCTACGGCTTGGTTAATCATGCAGTACGCATAACTACATCCAACTGCTCCTGTTCCTACTAATACAACACGGTTAATACCTTTTTTCATTTCAAAATTCCTCGCAATTTCATTGATTTTATTATGTAAGATAATACGTCTTACTTCTATAGAGTCATATCTAGTTTATTACATTTTATAAAAGATATTCAAGTATTTGAAAATGTATCCGTGCAATTCCTTGCACAAAACATAGGAAGCAAGTTAACCGAATATAATTCAGTAAAATCCTTTATAAAAGGGGAAAAGGGTATGCTGAAGCCATTAACGATAGAAAAAATGCTTCATATCATCAATGTAGGACTCGTAAAAACGAATAGGCCCAAACACATTATAATTGCTGGTGCAGGGATTTCTGGTTTAGTCGCAGCATCCTTATTAAAAGAAGCGGGCCATACAATAACGATAATAGAAGCAAATAACCGAATAGGTGGCAGAATATATACGATTCGTGAACCATTTAGTGAAGGTTTATATTTTAATGCAGGACCGATGCGAATTCCTGAAACTCACGCATTAACTTTAGCTTTCATTCGTAAATTTAAACTACCGTTAAATCTTTTTATTAATAAAACCTCTTTAGATATCATTTATACAAATCATATTAGAACGAGATTGAGTACGTTTGAAAACGATCCAAGTATACTTAAATATCCAGTTTTAGAAAACGAAAAAGAAAAAACAGCAGAAGAGTTAATGTTAGAAGTATTAGAACCCATACTTAATTTCATTAAAAAAGATCCTAATAAAAACTGGATTATCGTTGAAAAAAAGTATAAAACATATTCACTTGGCTCATTTTTAACAGAGTATTACTCAGATGGAGCAATAGATATGATTGGGGTACTTCTTGATATGGAAGCGTATATGGGAATGTCTTTAATTGAAGTATTACGTGAAATGATCTTCTTTACTTCAACGACGAAATATTATGAGATAACTGGCGGGATGGATGCATTACCAAAAGCCTTTTTACCGCAGTTAAATGAAAATATAATTATGCAGTATAAGGTTAGGAAAATTATACAAGAAGATAACAAAGTGACGATGCAAGTAAACCATGAACAAACGTTAGAGCAATATACAGTCACAGGTGATATTGCAATTGTTACCATCCCATTTTCGGCGTTACGTTTTGTTGAGATTCAACCTTATGATTTATTTTCTTATTTTAAAAGACGGGCAATTCGTGAATTAAACTATATAGCTGCGACTAAAATTGCGATAGAGTTTAAAAGTAGATTTTGGGAAAGAGCGGGACAGTGTGGTGGGAAATCTATTACAGATTTGCCGATTCGATTTACATACTATCCAAGTTATGGGTTTCATACGCCAGGACCAGCTGTAATTTTGGCTAGTTATACGTGGGCGGATGAGGCGTTAACATGGGATAGTCTTCCGCAAAGAGAGCGTATTCGTTACGCATTAAAAAATTTAGCGGAAATATATGGTGACATCGTCTATAGTGAGTTTATTACAGGTACATCATTTAGCTGGAGTCAAAATCCGTATTCTTGCGGAGCATTTACAGCTTTTGAGCCGGGGCAAGAGCTAGAGTTATTTCCGTATATTGCGCCGCTAGCTGGCAAAGTGCATTTTGCAGGTGAGCATACGACATTAACACACGGATGGATGCAAGGAGCAATTGAATCTGGAATTAGAGTTGCGTATGAAGTAAATGAACAGTGAATCTAGTAGTTGTATTTACAAATGATTGTTCTTTTAATAAAATGATAAATATAAATCGTAATTATTACGCTTTGAATACGTTTGAAATAAAGAAATGGATGGTCGGTCGAATGAATAAAGTAGAAATTCATATATTAGGTGGTTTTTTAGGTAGTGGAAAATCAACATTATTACAAAATCTATTGTTAGCGGAGAAAAAGAAGAATAGAAAAGTTGCAGTGTTGATGAATGAGATTGGTGAATACTCAGTAGATACAGATATTATTGGAAAAGAGAATGTTTTAAGAGAGCTACTTAAAGGATGTATTTGTTGTACATTAAAAGAAGAGCTTGAAATACAGCTGCATTCGTTATATCAGCAAGAAAGACCAGATGTAATTTATATAGAAACGACAGGTGTAGCGCATCCAATTGAAGTGTTAGATGCATGTGTATCACCAATTTTAGCACCTTTCCTAGAAGTAAAATCAATTGTAGTTGTTTTAGATGCAGTAAGATGGTTAAATCGAAGTATATTAAGTGCAAACGTTCAGCAATTGTTGCATGAACAAATGAAGTTTGGTAGCCACATTTTAATTAATAAATCAGATTTACTAACAGAAGCAGATAAAAACAAAGTATTTGAAGATGTGAAAGCAATAAATAATCATGCGAAATTGTTTGAAACAAAGTATTGTAATATATCTTTAAAAGATATAGAAGAAGCTGAATTTATGAATGATGGGGAACACGAGACCTTGCATGTAAAACAGCATCTACATATACAAACGATGACATATCAATTTACGAAATCAATTGATCAAGACGAATTATATGAATGGCTTTCGAATTTATCAGATAGTATTTATCGTGTGAAAGGTTTTGTGAAATTCCATGGAGATAAATACCCACACTTATTCCAATATTCGTTCGGGGTACCAACTTTATTGGAACAAGATTTCGGTTTCCCGACTAACTTGGTAGTTATAGGGGAAGGGATAGATAAGAAGCAATTGGTTGAAGGATTAGCGAAGGTAGAAAATAATTAAGTGCTTTTTAGGTAGGCTGCAAATAATTGACTTAATAGCTTAAGTCAATTATTTGCAGTTTTTTCGTGGTGAATACTGTCATGAAACAGTAATTTCATTTGAAAAGCAGAATATATATTGATTGTATGTCCGTTTCCATTTAATAGGAAGGTGATTATAGATTTATGCCGAATGTAGAGGTTACTACAAGAGTTTTCCAATACAAATTTTGAAGTTGAAAAGTCATGATTACGGACAGGGGAATTTGGCGTGTTTGATTCTATCAGAAAGTAAAGTATGGGGAGGATCACAATGTCGACAAAAAAACGTAAATGGCTAAAAACGGTGGTTGCTGGTTGTGTTTTAGGATCGCTATTGGTAACAGCAGCTTGTTCAGGTAAGAAGACAAGTACTGAGGATGAAAAAACGATTAAGGTAGGGGTTCTTGCTTCATTAACAGGTCCATTAGAATCGTATGGAAAACAAACAGTGAACGGGTTTGAATTAGGATTAGATTATGCAACTGGTGGGACGGGAAAAGTCGAAGGGAAGAAGATTAAGTTTGTTGTAGAAGATACGGAAACGAAAGCAGATGTAGCAGTAAAAAAAGCTACGAAGTTATTAGAAGAAGAGAAAGTTGATTTTTTAGTTGGATCGTCCAGTTCAAGTGATACATTAGCAGTATTACCACTAGCTGAAGAATATGAAAAAATTATGGTTGTTGAACCGGCAGTTGCTGATAGTATTACTGGGAAGAACTGGAATAAATATATTTTTAGAACAGGAAGAAGCTCTTCGCAAGATGCGATTGCTGGAGCTGCTTCAATTGCTAAAAAAGATGTAAAGATTGCGACGTTCGCACCAGATAATGCTTTCGGTCGCGAAGGAATTGCAGCATTTAAAGCGGGAGCGAAGAAACTAGGTGCGAATATTGTAAATGAGCAATACGCAGATACGAACTCAACTGATTTCACAGCTAATATTCAAAATATCATTAGCTCAAAACCAGATTATTTATTTATCGTTTGGGCAGGTGCAAATTCGCCATGGAAACAGCTGAAAGATATGAATGTGGAAGCACAAGGTATTAAAATCTCTACTGGCGCGCCAGATATAGCAGCGTTAAAAACGATGGATGCATTAGTAGGAATGCAAGGTTTTTCTGTATACTATCATAAACTTCCTAAAAATAAAGTGAACGATTGGTTAGTTGAAGAACATAAAAAACGTTTTAATGGAGCAGTCCCCGATTTGTTTACAGCAGGAGGAATGTCAGCGGCAATTTCTATTGTGGAAGCTTTAAAGAAAACAAAAGGTGATACAGATGTAGATACGTTGATTAAGAAAATGGAAGGAATGGAATTTGATACACCGAAAGGAAAGATGAAGTTTAGAGAGAAGGACCATCAAGCAATGCAGACACTTTATTCTATCACATTGAAAAAGCAGGATGGTGTGGAGTATCCAGTCCCTGTTTTAGAGAGAGAATTAACAATGAAAGAGACAGAACCACCAGTTCAGAATAAATAGACTGAATTTTCTGTTGTTTTTGTATAAAGAGGGGATACCCTCTTTATACGTATTTCTTTCATACTCAAATCTTTAAAGGGAGGGATTTTGTGACGCATTTGTTAGAAACGAAAAATCTTAGCGTATCTTTCGGTGAACATCATGTTATTAAAGATGTAAATTTAAAAGTACAAAAGGGAAAGCTCATTTCTATTATTGGACCGAATGGTGCGGGAAAGACAACATTGTTTAATTTACTAAGTGGCCAGATTTCTCCATCAAAAGGTGCAGTGTATTTTAAGGGCCAAGATATTACAAACTTATCGATTTCAGATCGAACGCGCTTAGGAATCGGTCGTTCTTTTCAGCTTACAAATATATTCCCAGAGTTAACGGTACTTGAAAATGTTCGTTTAAGCGTTCAATCATTTGTTCAAGATTACTATAGTTTCTTTCCTAATTCCTCACGTTTGAAACAGCAAATCGGAGAGGCGCGACGGTATATAAAGACAGTACTACTTCATGAGAAAGAGAATATATTAGCGAGAGATTTAGCACATGGGGAAAAAAGAAAACTTGAGCTTGCGATGTTATTAGCCTTAAAAACGGATGTGTTACTACTTGATGAGCCGACAGCAGGTATATCAGTTGAGGAAGTACCTGCTATTTTACAAGTGATTGAAAATATTAAGAAACATCCAGAGAGCACCATTGTACTTATCGAACACAAAATGGATATGGTAATTGATTTATCAGATCATCTTATTGTTTTATTTCATGGAGAGTTATTGGCGGAAGGTTTGCCGGAAGAAATTATGCAAGATGAGCGCGTACAAAGTGCTTATTTAGGGGGACTATACAGTGGCACTATTACAGGTGAATAACATAGAGACGTATTTAGATCAATTTCATATTTTACAAGGGGTAAATCTCACTGTTGAGAAAGGGACGATTACTGTACTGTTTGGAAGAAACGGGGCAGGGAAGACTACGACATTACGATCGGTTATGGGATTTCACCGGATTGCAGGTGGTGAAATTTATTATGATAGTGCACAAGTAAATGGATTATCTACACATTTAATTTCAAGAAAAGGTATAGGTTATGTACCAGAAAATCAAGGTATTTTTCATGATTTAACAGTAGAAGAAACATTTGCTCTTGCTAGGGGAAAGGGAGAAGAGGCGGAAGAGAAAATAGATTGGATGCTCGAACTATTTCCGGATTTAAAGGAGTTTTGGAATAAAAAAAGTGGGCTTTTGAGCGGAGGACAAAAGCAAATGTTGGCCATTTCAAGAGCGTTTATTAATAGTGCTGGATTATTATTAATTGATGAACCGAGCAAAGGGTTGGCCCCAATTATGGTAGAGAAATTAATGGTAGCCATTTTGAAGATGAAAGAGAAAACCACAGTTTTACTTGTCGAACAAAATTTTATGATGGCTAGTCAAATTGGGGATTATTTTTACATTATGGATAATGGGAAAATTGTGCATAACGGTTTCATGAATGAATTACGCGAGGATAAGGAAACATGTCAAAAATATTTAGGGATTTCTTAACATTGATACGGGGGGATAGAACGTGGATGTGTTAATTAACTTATTTGTAAATGGCGTTTCGACAGGGATGCTTATATTTTTATTAGCATCTGGTCTATCACTTATTTTCGGATTAATGAGTGTATTGAACTTTGCACATGGTGGTTTATTTGCATGGGGAGCTTTTACAGGCGTTTGGCTATTTAATATGACAGGCAGTTATTTTTTAGCATTAGTTGGAGCGGTAGCTATGGGAATGTTACTTGGTTTTATTTTAGAAAGATTTCTTATCAGGCCTGTGTATGGAAATCATGTTCGGCAACTGCTCGTTACGCTCGGAGGAATGCTCGTTCTAAGTGAATGTATCAAAATATTTTGGGGACCCAATCCAATTAGTGCAAAATTACCTATATGGCTACAAGGAAGTTTTACATTCGGAGGCGTTATATTAATTAAATATCGTCTGTTCGTTATTGCAATCGGGATACTTATTTACATTGCATTACTATTATTACTCAAAAAAACAAAGATAGGTCTTATGATCCGCGCTGGTGTAATGGATAAAGAGATGGTTCAAGCGCTCGGTATTAATGTAAAAGCGATATTTTCTTTCGTCTTTTTATTAGGAGCAGGGATGGCAGCTTTGGGAGGATTCTTATTAGCACCGTATTCGGGCGTTATTTTCGCCGAGATGGGCATGCAGTATGCAATTTTAGCTTTTATAGTAGTAATTATCGGAGGGTTAGGAAGCGTCCAAGGTTCAGCTATTGCTTCTTTAATTGTCGGATTAGCTGGTGCTTTTACAGCGTATTTTATACCAGATTTATCACTTGCAATTAATATGTTAATGTTACTATTTTTCTTAATAGTGAAGCCAACTGGACTTGTTGGTGAAAAGGGGTGAAATGGTGAACGGCACATCGGACCGAATTAAAGTATACTTCGGAGTATTTATGCTCATTTGTTTAAGTGTATTTCCGTTCGTAAATGATTCACGGAGCCTGTTAATTTTATTCACTCAAATTTTCATCTTTGCTATTTTTGCAATGAGTTTTGATGTATTGCTTGGGTATACAGGAATTGTATCGTTCGGTCATTGTATGTTCTTTGGGATAGGAGCATATGGGGTAGCGCTTTTATTTGATCGACAAGGCGTATCAATAACGAACTTTTTAATTGGAATAGTAGCTGCAATTATCGTTTCAGCAATCGTTAGTTATATAATTGGTTTGCTTTCTTTACGATTGAAAAGTCATTTTTATGCAATGTTAACACTTGCTATTTCACAGTTGTTTTTCGTACTTGCCGAAAAATGGCGTGGGCTTACCCATGGAGGAGATGGTTTTACATTTGGTGTACCAGATGTATTCCGTGATCGTTTTACATTTTATTATGTAACATTCATATGTCTAATTACTATTTTCATTGTGTTGCGTCTTTTCACAAAATCATCTATTGGAAAAGTATTGAAGGCGATCTCACAAAATGAACAACGTGTTGAAGCGCTTGGGTATAAAGTTCTTCATTATAAAATAATCGCGAGTGTAGTGGCGGGAGTAGTAGCTACAATTAGCGGTGGGTTATTTGTTATCACATTGCGCTTTGTAAATACGACAGTATTTTCAATTGAAATGACATTAAATGCATTGTTGATGACAATGATTGGAGGAGTTGGAACATTAATAGGAGCCATTGCTGGAGCTGGCATAATTGAATCGCTGAAATATTATTTATCAGAACTAGCGACAGAGTATCCGATTTTTGAAAGATGGACGATTATTCTAGGTTTATTGTATATTATCGTGCTACTCGTTTTTCCGAAAGGATTGGTTGGGACGGTTAAGAAATTGAAGAGTTTTAAAAGGAATAAGAAGGAGAAAAGTACAGAAGTGGAGCAAAACGTGTGAAAAATCAATTGTATACAAAATAAAAATCCCTCTTTTATATTCGTTAAAGAGGGATTTTTATTTTGAAAAAAGTTTGTAATCAAAGTCATTTTATTAATCAAATAGTTCATCAGGGATATGCTTTCTAAAGGTTTGATTCGTAAAAAAATGAACAGCTAAATTCTCAAGGGGAACATCTTCAATTATTACTAATGTATCATTTTTAATCGGTAAAAAAGCTATTCCTTTTCCATCATTAATAAACTCTTCCATAAGCGAATAAGAGTCCAACTGTTGAAGTTGCCGCTGAGATAGATTGTTTTCTTTTAGAAATTGTATTGTCTTATTCCTAAAAGGGCACTTTTTGTCATTGCTAACGAAGAAAATTTCTTTTGAATAATCAATGGTACATTTTTCTTTCGCTTTTAATAAGCCTACAGAAATTGAGGTTGTGAACACTTTTTTAAACGATGCGTCAGGATAATCCTCATAAGTTATGACCATATCAACTTTTTGTTGCTGCAGTAATTTTTGCAAATGACTACTACTTTCTACATATATTTGATAATTTCTGAAATTCACTTTAATACGCTTACTTAAATAATTTGTCAAAATAGATTGTGACGTCGCTATTACATAAGAAGTACCGCTCGTTTTAATTTCATTTTTTGCTTCTTCTAATAGAGTTAATATTTTATTCGTGTAGTCTAATAAAATGTCACCAGAAGGTAACAGAGAAACACCTTTGTTATCCCTATGTAGTAAAGGAGTTTCTAACTCTTGTTCTAATTTTTTGATTCGCTCAGTTACGTTCGGTTGAACATACCCTAACTCTTTAGCAGCTTTACTAATAGAACCTGCACTAGCTACGGTTTTGAATATGATAAGATCATTAATTTCCATGTATCTCATCCCCTTTACGGTATCATTATAAATGATACCAAACATAATTTATACTTATTTTACGTCGGCCAGTCATCGATTTATCATTATGGATATAAGATCGAAAGTGAGTGATAATCATGATTGGAATGCAATATAAGGTCATTTTACCAAAGGATTATGACATGGAAATTATTAAAAAAAGGGTAAAGGATAATGGGTATAAAACAGATGGTTTTCAAGAATTGAATTTTAAGGCGTATTTAATTACTGAGGCAGGTAAAGATGGGAATTTCTATAACTGTTATGCCCCTTTATATATTTGGAATGGTCATGAAGGGATGAACAAGTTTATATTTGAAGGGTATTACGATAATATTTTACAATCGTTTGGGTGGCAGCAAATAAATATAGGTGTTCCTTTAGTTGTTAACCTAAATAATGATTTTAAAAAAAGTAGGTATGTTGTTGAATATGCAGGGAGTATTTCTCAAAAGGAATCATTGATTGGGAATCAATTTAACAGTTCGAATCATAATATCCAGAATACAGAAAATTGCTTGGGAAATGTGATAGTATATAATCCAGATAAATGGGGATATAGTCAGTTTCATTTTTATGAAGAGAAGCCTGAAATTGAAGAAATGAAGGATATTACAATATATGAGATAGTATATGTATCACAGTAATTATGGATTTGAAGTGAAGGTTAATTCCCCTGAAATATGATTATTCTGTTTTATAAAATATTGAAAGATAAATTATAAATCTCTTGAATTTTGATCAATCTTTGTTCGAAATTCAAGGGATTCTTTTTATGATGAAATGAATCTACGCAGTAACTCTTTAAACAAAATTTATTTTTAAGTCAACATTTTAATAAAGCCAAATTTATTAGTTCAAATAGCGACTTAGAATAGGGCCTTATGCAAGTATATGGGAGCGAGCTTAGAAGTAGAGGTATTTGTAGATTTAAATTAAACTTCATGTGTGTACCAAAAAGAAAAATTTATTTATAATAATATTAATACAAAGATGATTAAGAAGGGACAATCAAAGTGAAACCTACAATTTATGATGTTGCTGAAAAAGCAGGTGTATCAATCGCGACTGTATCCAAGGTAATTAATCAAACAGGGCGTATTAGTGAAAAAACAATAAACAAAGTAAATAAAGTAATGGATGAATTAGATTATCAGCCAAGTAGTGTAGCAGCAGCGTTAACAGGTAAAAAAACATATACGATTGGGGTACTTGTTCCAGATATCTCAAACTCCTTTTTTGCAGAAGTAGCAAGAGCTTTTGAAAATAGTGCACGAGAATCAGGGTATACACTCATTTTATGCAGTACAGACCATCAAACAACACGTGAGCATGAATATATTGATTTACTATTTAAAAAGCAAGTAGATGGTATTATTATTGCAACGGAACTAAATGATTATAAACTAGTTAAAAAAATAGTAAATCGAGATTTACCACTTGTTTTATTTACTGTAGATCATCCTTCCATCACAACTCATGTAGTGACAACTGATGATATGAGGGGAGGCTATCTAGCTGGACATTATTTAACACAGAAAGGTCATAAATCTTTAACGATTATGATGGAGAAAGATAGAAAGAGTAGCATAGGGAGACTAAGTGGTTTTAAGCAGGCTCTTATGGATTCTGGGGTTTCCTTAAATGATGATGCTATAATTAGCTGTTATTCTACAGTTGAAGATAGCAAACGTGCGAGTAAAGAATTACTTAAGTTACCTAATAGACCTACAGCAGTATTTGCTTGTACAGATCTAATTGCTATATGCCTAATGAATGAAGCAAGAAAACAAGGGCTTTCGATTCCAGAAGATTTATCAATTATCGGCTTTGATAATACTATTTATGCTGAGATTGCAGATCCTGGGTTAACAACGATTGAACAGCCGATTAAACAAATGGCATCTTGTACGTTTGAACAACTGCTAAAAACGATGGAAGTGACGGCCCATGCTAAGCAAAAAATCACAATTATTCCGCAATTAGTAGAGCGCTCCTCGGTAAAGGATATTACATGATAGCTGTTTTTAGTATCCTATTTGAAAGTAACAAAAAAGGCATCGTAACTATGTGCAGTTATGATGCCCGTCTTTCTAGTAAGAACTTATACAGAGTATTGCTCTCCACCTTCAGTATTTAAATCTTGTCTAATTTTATTTTCTTTCGGAATAGTAAGGAAATGAGTTAAAAATGCACCAAAGAAGTATAAACCAGCAAAGATCCACATAACGCCGCCTACACCTAATGGGCCGATGAATGCGGTTACAACTAATGGACCAACAAAGGCAGATAATCCTGAACCTAAATTTAAAACAGACATTGCGGCCCCTTTATTTTCAGGAGCTAAAGATGGTACTAAAGCTGTAAGAGGTACATAGCCAGCAAGCGTTGCTCCATAGCAACATGCAACAAATAATATTACCCAATAGTTATGTCCTACGAGTTGTGGTACATAATAAAGTGCGAGTGTCACAATTCCGCATCCTACTCCCCCGAACCATTTAATCGTATTGACCCAACCGAACTTGTCTCCAACAATACCAAAAATTATATTAAACACCATATTTACAAAGAATAGAGTACCCCAAATTTGAAGCCATTCAGTCATTGTAAAATTAAATTTCATCATATAAGTAGGTAGGAAAACGACAAATCCAAATTGAGCGGCCGAGTTTATAATTTTAACAATACCACCTATACCAACTTTAGGATTTTCAAATGCGATGGTAATGCCTTTTAGTAATTCGCTTGATTTGTTAGCGCTTACGGGTTGTTTTTTAAATTTGTCTTTATTTACAACAATTGAGAATAGTCCCCCGACAACAACAAAGATTAAGGCGCTCCATAAAGTAGCAACTTCCCCGATTTTAGGAACCATATAGCTAGAATAAAAGGCTCCTATAACACTTAAACCAAGCTGGAATACGAACCAGAACCATCCGACTGCCCTTGAAAGCATTTGTTGAGGAGTGCTGTAAGATACCCAAACTAAGAAAGAATAAGCAAATAGCGGATAACCAAATCCTCTGAGAGCGTAGCAAAGTAATATAACGGGATAATTCATGCTTTCAATGCCTATACCTATGAAACCAATTGAACCTAAAATGAATGATACTAATCCAAATGTCATTACTTTTCTTGGTCCCCACATTTGTACAAATACCCCTGAAAACCAAGAAGAAGCAGATACAGTAATTCCATAAATGGTAAATAAAAAAGCAGCGTGCTCTAACGTTAAACCTTTTTCAACGAGATAAGGGGATAACCATCCCTGCTCTAAACCGTCCCCGATCATAAAAACAATAATTCCTATGTATCCCCAAGTTAAATTAGAAGGGATACCAATCTTGTCCATAAATGTTTTGTTTGAACCAATTGCGTTCATTCTCCCACCACCGATTATTTTTTAGGTTAAGCGCTTAATTACTTTTGATAAAAAAAGTATACGCTTACATAAGAGGAGCGTCAACAAAATTTTTTGACAATTTACAACTTTCTTTCACAAAGGTGCAACCTATATGCTTATTAGGTACTAAAATAATCGTAAGTATGAACAGAAATTAATAACTTAAAGATGGGAATTTACTATATAAAGGGTTTAATTCTCTTTGTTATATCGGTGTTTTTTAATGGATTACTTGTAATTATTTAGATTCTCCTTTCTTATTATAAATTTTCAAACGAATTGTAGTACTGTTGTACAGGAAATTTGTAATTTGGATAAAAAAATAAAATTGTTTGAATTTTAGGATTTAGTATGTATAATGAAGAAAAGTAGGGAAAGCGCTTAACTAAAAATAATACGCTGAACCTTATAGACTTTCATTTCGTTTCTTAAATTTAAATGAAGAGGGAGAAATCATATGAATGTTTTAACGATTGGGATTATTGGTGCTGGACGAATTGGAAAATTACATGTTGATAATTTACAGCTTATGCCACAAGTGAAAATTAAGGCGGTTTCAGATGTAGTAATTAATCATTTAGAAAAATGGGCTCAAGACAAAGGGATTTCCACTTTGACAACTAGCTATCAGGATTTATTAGCAGATCCAGAAATTGATGCTGTATTTATTTGTTCACCAACAAATACTCATGCGCAAATTATTAAAGAAGCGGCTCTTGCAAAAAAACATATCTTCTGCGAAAAACCTGTTAGTTTTTCCGTAGAAGAAACATTAGAAGCATTAGAAGTGGTAAAAGAACAAGAAGTATCTCTTCAAGTAGGTTTTAACCGTCGTTTCGATCCTAACTTCAGGAAAGTGTATGATCTTATTCAACACGGAGAAGTGGGACATCCACATATTTTAAAAATTACGTCTAGAGATCCACAGCCGCCAAGTATTGAATATGTTCGCTCTTCAGGTGGATTGTTTATGGATATGATGATTCACGATTTTGATATGGCGAGGTATGTGATGAATAGTGAGGTTGTTGAAGTATTTACTTATGGAACAACATTAATTGATCCATCCATTCAGGAAGTAAATGATGTTGATACGGCAATTGTCACATTAAAATTTGCAAATGGAGCTTTAGGGGTAATTGATAATAGCCGCCAAGCTGTTTATGGATATGACCAGCGTATTGAAGTGTTTGGTGAAAAAGGAGCAGTCTCTGCGGATAATTGCTGCCCAACAACAGTACAAGTGTCAAAAACAGAAGGTGTTGTAAAAGATAAGCCGCTTTATTTCTTCTTAGAGCGTTATACGCAGGCTTACATTGAAGAAGTAACACAATTTACAAAGTCAATTATAGAAGGACAAGCTGTTATTTGCAGTGGTAATGATGGGTTACAAGCAGAACGAATTGCGAAAGCTGCGAAGGAATCTTTATTAACAGGAAAACCTGTTCAAATTGAACATAAACAGCCCGCATTAAATCAATAAAGAAAACGCTTAATTATGGGTGGTTAAAGAGTTGTGCATAGTATGGTCATCAAAAACTCTTAACCATTCCTTTACATAAAGAACGGGAGGTAGTAATAATGAATCCACTTATATTTAAAGAAGATTGCCCATTAGATCTTATCGCAGTTGGACGTTTATGCGTTGATTTAAATGCCAATGAAACACAACGTCCTATGGAAGAAACAAGAACGTTTACTAAGTATGTGGGGGGATCTCCTGCCAATATTGCGATAGGTACGGCACGTCTTGGCTTACAAACGGGATTTATCGGTAAAGTGTCCGATGACCAAATGGGCCGCTTTATTACAGGGTACCTTAAGGACAACAATATTAATACAGATCAGATCTGTATTGATCGTACTGGGGCAGTGACTGGTCTAGCTTTTACAGAAATTAAAAGTCCTGAAGATTGCAGTATTTTAATGTATCGTGACAATGTTGCAGATTTAAATCTTGATCCAACAGAAGTATCTGAGGACTATATTAAGCAATCAAAAGTACTCTTAATTTCAGGGACAGCTTTAGCAAAAAGCCCTTCTCGCGAGGCGGTATTTTTAGCGCTAGAATATGCGCGTAAGCATGATGTAGTCGTATTTTTTGATGTTGATTACCGCCCGTATACATGGCAGTCAGAAGCTGAAACGGCTGTGTATTACAATCTTGCGGCTGAAAAGTCTGATGTCATTATTGGAACGCGTGAAGAATTCGATATGATGGAAAAACTATTAAACTATGAACAATCTAATGATCAAGTTACAGCTGAAAGATGGTTTTCTCATCATGCGAAAATTGTCGTAATTAAACACGGCGGGGATGGTTCAATCGCTTATACGAGAGACGGTCAATCTCACCGAGGCGGTATCTTTAAAACAAAGGTATTAAAGACGTTCGGAGCTGGTGATTCATATGCTTCTGCATTTATTTACGGTTTAATGCAAGGGCTTGAGATTCCTCAAGCGATGCGATTAGGAGGGGCTTCGGCTTCGATTGTTATTTCCAAACATAGCTGTTCTGATGCAATGCCAACAAGGGCAGAGATTTCTGCATTCATGGAAACAGCTGAGGAAATTGTATAGAAAGTTCCAAAAACAATAATCTAGGAAGAGCGTATCTTAAGGACGCTTCTACATTAAATAAAAGGGAGAGAATTAATATGACAGTACAAACAACACAAATTGTAAAAAACTACATTGGCGGCGAATGGATAGAATCTTCTTCAACTAAGATGGAGGCTGTATATAATCCTGCAACAGGAGAGGTAATCGCTCAAGTACCACTTTCAACGAAAGAAGATGTTGAACAAGCTGTACTAGCAGCAAATAAAGCGTTCCAACTTTGGTCCAAAACAGCTGTGCCAAAACGTGCTCGTATTCTATTTAAATATCAACAATTACTAGTAGATAACTGGGAAGAGTTAGCGAAACTTATTACGATTGAAAACGGAAAAAGCTATAACGAAGCTTACGGTGAAGTTCTTCGTGGTATTGAGTGTGTGGAATTTGCAGCGGGTGCTCCTACATTAATGATGGGAAAACAGCTTCCTGATATTGCGACAGGTATTGAGTCTGGTATGTATCGTTACCCAATTGGTGTTATAGGCGGGATTACACCTTTTAACTTCCCGATGATGGTTCCATGCTGGATGTTCCCACTTGCAATTGCTTGTGGTAATACATTTGTATTAAAACCTTCAGAGCGTACACCACTTCTAGCGGCAAAATTAGCTGAATTAGCTGAAGAAGCAGGTTTACCAAAAGGTGTATTAAATATCGTAAATGGTGCACATGATGTAGTAAACGGTCTTCTTGAACATAAATTAGTGAAGGCAATTTCATTTGTAGGTTCTCAGCCAGTCGCAGAATATGTATATAAAAAAGGAACAGAAAACTTAAAACGTGTTCAAGCACTAGCTGGTGCGAAAAACCATTCTATTGTATTAAATGATGCGAATCTTGAACTAGCAACAAAGCAAATTATTAGCGCTGCATTCGGTTCAGCTGGTGAGCGTTGTATGGCTGCTTCTGTTGTAACAGTAGAAGAAGAAATTGCAGATCAATTAGTTGACAGACTAGTAGAAGAAGCAAATAAAATTGTAATTGGAAATGGACTGGATGAAGATGTGTTTTTAGGACCAGTGATTCGTGATAACCATAAAGAGCGCACAATTGGTTACATCGATTCAGGTGTGGAACAGGGAGCTACGTTAGTTCGTGATGGACGCGAGGATGCAGCTGTAAAAGGGGCTGGTTACTTCGTAGGGCCAACAATTTTTGACCATGTTACAAAAGAAATGAAAATCTGGCAAGATGAGATTTTTGCTCCTGTTTTATCAATTGTTCGTGTGAAATCATTGGATGAAGCGATTGAAATTGCGAATGAGTCTCGCTTTGCGAATGGAGCTTGCATTTATACAGATAGCGGGGCAAGTGTACGTCAATTCCGTGAAACAATTGAATCAGGTATGTTAGGTGTTAATGTTGGGGTTCCAGCGCCAATGGCATTCTTCCCGTTCTCTGGCTGGAAAGATTCTTTTTATGGTGACCTTCATGCGAATGGTACTGACGGCGTTGAGTTTTATACAAGGAAGAAAATGCTTACATCTCGTTGGGAAAAATAATGATTAAGAGAGAAGTAAAATCGCTCTAGTTGTTTGTAAGCGAAAGTAACGGAAGTATTAAAACATAAGAAGGAAGTATTAGGAGTCTAGCAAATTCCTAATACTCCTTTTTCATATGCAAAATGACTGATAGAGATGGAAAGGAGCAAATGATATGCAAACTGTTAGAATGACCACGGCGCAAGCCTTGGTGAGATTTTTGAACGAGCAGTATGTAGAGTTTGATGGAGAGCAACAAAAGTTTATTAAGGGGATATTTACAATTTTTGGTCATGGAAATGTAGTAGGCCTAGGTCAAGCTTTAGAAGAAGACGCAGGCGAATTAAAAGTATATCAAGGGAGAAACGAGCAAGGAATGGCAAATGCTGCGGTTGCTTTTGCAAAACAAAAACATAGAAAACAAATTATGGCATGTACTTCTTCTGTTGGTCCTGGATCGGCAAATATGATTACCTCTGCTGCAACGGCTTCTGCAAACAATATTCCCGTTTTACTACTTCCAGGCGATGTATTTGCAACGAGACAACCTGACCCTGTTCTTCAACAAATTGAACAAACGCATGACTTATCTATTTCTACGAATGATGCTTTTCGTGCAGTAAGTAAGTACTGGGACCGCGTAAATCGTCCTGAACAATTGATGACAGCCATGATTCATGCCATGCGTGTTTTAACGAATCCGGCAGATACAGGAGCTGTAACAATTTGTTTACCACAAGATGTTCAAGGAGAAGCTTGGGATTTTCCAAGTTATTTCTTCCAAAAACGTGTTCACCGTATTGAACGACGCCTACCTACAAAAGCCAGCTTAGCTGATGCGGTTGAAATGATTAAGAGAAAGAAAAAGCCAGTTATGATTTGCGGTGGTGGTGTAAGGTACGCAGAAGCGGCAGAAGAACTAAAACAGTTTGCCGAAACATTCCACATTCCATTTGGAGAAACACAAGCTGGAAAAAGTGCGATTGAAAGCAGTCATCCGTATAATCTTGGTGGCGTTGGGGTAACTGGAAATTTAGCAGCTAATACAATTGCAAAGGAAGCGGATCTTGTTATTGGGATCGGGACGAGATTTACTGATTTTACAACGGCATCTAAACAATTATTTCAAAATGAGGAAGTTGAGTTTTTAAACATTAACATTTCAGAATTTCATGCGAATAAGCTTGATGCATTGAAGGTTATAGCAGATGCGAAAGAAGCGCTTCTTGCTCTAATAGATGAACTGCAAGCAATTGATTATCAATCTAGTTATACAGCAGAAATCGCTGATGCAAAAGAGGCTTGGGAAACAGAATTAGTACGCCTACATAATATTCGCTTTACAGACCAAGATTTCAAACCAGAAGTTGAAGGTCATTTCGATGAGAACATAAATGAGTATGTAGACGCACTTGGTACACAATTAACACAGACTGCAGTTATTGGACAAATTAATACATTACTTGATGAAGATGCAATTATCGTAGGAGCGGCCGGAAGTCTTCCGGGTGATTTACAAAGAATGTGGGCATCGAGACAATCAAATACGTATCATATGGAGTATGGATACTCTTGCATGGGCTATGAGGTTGCGGGCGCACTTGGTGCAAAGCTAGCTGAACCATCGAAGGAAGTATATGCAATGGTAGGGGATGGTAGTTACCAAATGCTTCATTCTGAGCTCGTCACAAGCCTTCAAGAAAATAAAAAAATCAATATTTTATTGTTTGATAATTCTGGATTTGGCTGCATTAATAATTTACAAATGGGCAATGGAATGGGGAGCTTTGGAACAGAGTTTCGCTACAGAGACCAGGAAACTCGTAAATTAAACGGGGCTATTATGAAAATTGATTTTGCAGCTAGTGCGGCGGGATATGGTGTGAAAACATATCGTGTTACATCGATAGAACAATTACAGGAAGTGCTTGAAGATGCGAAAAAACAAACGGTTTCTACATTGATTGATATTAAAGTATTACCAAAAACAATGACAGATGGATATGAGTCATGGTGGCATGTAGGTGTTGCAGAAACATCTAATAGTCAAAGTGTACAAGCTGCGTACGAGAGTAAAGTAAGTAACTTGCGAAAGGCAAGATCTTATTAGAGTAGAACAAAAAGAGAGCTTTTTATCCACATGTATATTGTTCAGGAAGCTCTCTTTTTAACGAACAGATAAGAGGATTTAGTGGGATTTTATTACATTTACAAAGAGGAGAGATATGGGGATGTTCAAAGAAAACACGATTAAGCTTGGAATTGCACCAATTGCTTGGACAAATGATGATATGCCAGAACTAGGGGCAGAAAATACGTTTGAACAATGTATTAGTGAGATGGCACTAGCTGGATTTAATGGAAGTGAAGTAGGTAATAAATATCCGAGAAATACAATTGTATTGAAAAAATCTTTGGAATTAAGAAACCTGGAGATTGCTAGCGCATGGTTTAGCATGTTTTTGACAACGAAGCCGCTTGAAGAGACTATACAAGCATTTATTAAGCATAGAGATTTCTTGCATGATATGGGTGCAAAAGTCATCGTTGTTTCAGAGCAAGGACATAGTATTCAAGGCTTAATGGATGTACCGCTATTTAAAAATAAGCCTGTTTTTACAGAAGAAGAGTGGGATAAGCTTGCGGATGGGTTACATCATCTCGGTAAATTGGCTCAGGAAAAGGGGCTACATATTGTATACCACCATCATATGGGTACGGGTGTTCAAACAACGGCAGAAATTGAAAAGTTAATGGATATGACGGATCCAGAGCTTGTATCCTTGCTTTTTGATACAGGTCATCTTGTTTTTTCAGGAGAAGAACCGCTTTATATTTTGAAAAAATATTTGCCCCGTATTAAACACGTACATTTAAAAGATATTCGCCAAGAAGTAGTAGATGCCGTAAAGAAAAATGAATTAAGCTTCTTACAGGCAGTGAAGAATGGTGCATTTACAGTTCCTGGGGATGGTGTAATTGTATTTGATGAAGTGTTTACTATCCTTGCAAACTCTGATTATAAAGGGTGGTTTGTAGTAGAAGCAGAGCAAGACCCAGCTTTAGCAAATCCTTTTGAATACGCATTAAAAGCCCGGAAATTCATACAAGAAAAAGCAGGTCTTTAGTTTCCGTATTGTGAGATCATAAGTTCCAATGTCTTATAAAGAATATATAGTAGTAGGTAAAGGAGGTGTCATATGAAACCAACAATTTATAGTGTTGCGGAGGAAGCAGGTGTATCTATATCAACTGTTTCAAAGGTAATCAACCGGACTGGAAATATTAGTGAGCGTACGAGGAGAAAAGTACTTCAGGTTATGGATCAACTAAATTATCACCCAAGTGTCGTGGCATCTGCTTTAACAGGAAAACAAACAAAAATGATTGGTCTTCTCATCCCTGACATCTCCAATCCATTTTTTGCTGAAGTAGCAAGAAGTATTGAGGACCGAAGCTATGAACTAGGATTTCATGTGATGATATGTAATACGGATAATGATGCACAGAAAGAAAAGAAGTATTTATCCTTGTTAACTCGTCAAAGGATTGATGGTCTTATTGTCGCTTCAGCTTTTAGGAATGCTAGTTTACTAGAGAATATGGTAAAGCAGGATGTACCGGTTAGTTTAATCGCTTCAGAAATCTACAATCTATCCGTCAACACTGTAACTGTAGATGATTATAAAGGCGCTTATTTAGCTACTTCCTATTTACTATCCTTACAGCATAGGAAGGTTGCTATCATTACAGAGGATGCGAAAAGTAATCAGCTTCGCTTACGTGCTTTTAAAGATGTTATGAAAGAAGAGGGAATCATTGTACCCCGAGATTATGTAGTGAAAACCGAAGCGACAATTCAAAGTGGATATGAGAGTGCTAAGCAACTCTTGAAACTACAAGAAAGGCCGACTGCGATTTTTGCCTGTAATGATTTGTTGGCCATTGGTGTCATGAAGGTTGCTAAAGAAGAGGGGCTGAACATCCCTGAAGATTTATCAATTATTGGTTTTGATAATACTGTACTTTCTACTACGACAACCCCTATGTTAACGACCATTGCACAACCGATGAAGCAAATGGGTACAAGGGTAGTAGAGATGCTCGTTGAAGAGATGAAACACCCGGAACTTTGTAAGGAACGTTTGCTTCTTACCCCGGAGTTAATTATTCGGCAATCAACTTGTCCTCTTACATAAGGAGTAAAAAGACGAGACATTTGTGTTTATTTAATAAATAATATTGAAAAAGGTGAATGTGTAATGCCATTAGTTCAAATGAAAGATATTTTAATAAAGGCAAATCAAGAGAATTATGGGGTAGGGGCTTTCAGTGTCGCTAATATGGAAATGGTAATGGGAGCTATTAAAGCAGCAGAAGAATTGCGTGCTCCACTTATTCTACAAATTGCGGAAGTTCGTTTGAATCATTCGCCAATTCATCTGATTGGTCCTTTGATGGTTGCTGCGGCGAAAAAAGCGGCTGTTCCAGTAGCAGTTCACTTTGATCACGGTATGACGTTTGAGAAGATCAAAGAGACGTTAGAAATTGGTTTTAGTTCAGTTATGTTTGATGGCTCTCACTATCCGTTAGAAGAGAATATTCAAAAGACAAAAGAAATTGTAGAACTTGCGAAACAGTACGGAGCGACAGTAGAGGCTGAGATTGGCAGAGTAGGTGGTAGTGAGGACGGATCAGAAGATATTGAAATGTTGCTTACAAGCACTAAAGAAGCAAAACGATTTGCGGAAGAAACAGACGTAGATGCGCTAGCTGTTGCGATTGGAAATGCGCACGGTATGTACAATGGAGATCCTGATTTACGATTAGACCGCCTACAGGAAATTAATCAGGTAGTTCGTATTCCACTAGTATTACATGGTGGCTCTGGCATTAGTCCAGAGAATTTCAAGCAATGCATTCAGCATGGCGTTCGTAAAATTAATGTAGCAACAGCAACATTTCAGAATGTAATCACTGTGGTTAACACCGCAGCTCGGAATACTCCTTATTCAGATTACTTTACGTACCATCAGGATGTTATTGAGGCCGCATACGAAAACGTTAAAAATCATATGCGAATATTCGGAAGCGAAAACAGAGTATAACGAGAAAAGCTTTCTTCATTAATAGTTAGAAGAAACTCGAAATGTAGTTAGCTGAAAAAGGCAGAGAATGATAGAAAATATCCAATTAACAAGGGGGAGAACGTCATGTTAGGAAAATTAGGCGAATTAAAAGAAGGGTATAATGTATTAACAGAAATGAACGGTCAATGTAGTGATATGTTAATGGATATAGGTATATATAAGATGTCAAATGGAAAGGAAGAGTTGCTATTTGATAATAAGAATGAAACGGCAGTTCTTTTACTAGAAGGGGTAATACGTTTAGAGTGGGAAGGAAAGGAACAAGTTATTCAAAGGCAGTCTGTTTTTGAAGAGACCCCTTGGTGTTTACATGTTGCTAAAAATGTGAAGGTTACAATTACTGCTCTTTCAGATAGTGAAGTGCTTGTTCAAAAAACAGATAATGACCAAGAATTTGCGTCCAAGTTGTATACTCCAAATGAGTGTCAAAGTGTTGTAGCTGGAGAAGGCGTATGGGATGGAACGGCGCAGCGTGTTATTCGGACAATTTTTGACTATAATAACGCAGCATATTCTAATATGGTGGTAGGAGAAGTTATTTCTTATCCAGGACGATGGTCCAGTTATCCACCGCATCATCATGATCAGCCAGAGGTATATTATTATCGCTTTAACAAGCCGCAGGGATTCGGATGTGCAATGGTTGGTGATGATGCTTATCGCGTTGTACATAATAGCTTTATTACAATCCCGGGTGAGCTAGACCACCCACAAGCAACGGCGCCTGGATATGCGATGTATTTTTGTTGGATGATTCGACATCTTGAGAATAACCCATGGAATGATCGTATCATGGAGGAAGACCACAAGTGGTTATTAGAACCAAACGCGAAAATTTGGCCAGAAAAGGAATAGACAAAAATAAAATCAACTAAAAATCAGTGGGGTATCTCCCGCTGATTTTTAGTTGATTTTATCAAAATGTAAGACGAATTTTGAGACTTATTAAAAAACAGATAAATATAAGAGAAAAGAAAGTATAAATAATTTTAACTTGCTTTTTTATCACTTGCGTAGTAAAGTGATAGTAAGATGAACGCTAGGAAGTGATGAAACATGCGTGATAATACGATAGGATCGTTAATATGGTTACGTTTAATACGATTTACGAACCAAAGTAATCAAATGTCAAATGAGTTTTTAAAACGTTTTGATTTAACGACAGCTCAATTTGATGTACTTTTACAAATACGGACTTACCAGCCGTTAACGCAAATGGAGTTAGCTGAGAAGGTTACTGTTACACAAGGTGGTATTTCTCGAATGTTAACTCGCCTTGAAAAAGAAGGCTATATTATACGAAAACAAGATTGGAAGACGAAAACCATTAGTCTTACAGAGCAAGGGGAAGAGGCTTTAGAAAGAGCATTACCAGAGCAACTTGCATTCCAATCATCATTTTTTGATGACGTATTAAATGAAGAAGAGCAGAAAATACTATACGAGTTAATGACGAAAGTTCATAAGCATAGTGAAAAAAAAGAATTACCACAAGAGTAATTTTTTTTTAAACCATCAATTGACTAATCAAGTGATGATTAGTTAAAGAGTTAGAAAAATAAATACAACTTAATTAAAGGAGAGAGCAATTATGGAAAAATACCGTATGGATACAAGTAAAGGAATTGAGTTTGGATTATATTCAATTGGGGATCATATTTTAAATCCGCATAATGGAAAAAAATTAAGCGCAGGGGAGCGAATTCGTGAGCTTATTGAAACTGCTAAGTTAGCAGATGAGGCTGGACTTGATGTATTTGCAGTTGGTGAAAGTCATCAAACGCATTTTACAACGCAAGCTCACACAGTAATTTTAGGGGCTGTTGCACAAGCAACGAAAAATATTAAAATAGCGAGTTCTGCAACAATATTAAGTACATCAGATCCAGTCCGAGTATATGAAGATTTTGCTACAATTGATTTAATTTCTAATGGACGTGCTGAAATCGTAGCTGGTCGTGGTTCTCGTATTGGAGGTTATAGTTTACTTGGTTACGATGTAAATGATTATGAAGAGTTATTTGAAGAAAAGATGGATCTTTTACTGAAAATTAATAAAGAAGAAAATGTAACATGGAAAGGGCAGTTCAGAGCACCACTTGAACATGCGGGTATTATTCCAAGAGCAAAAAATAATAACTTACCAATTTGGCGCGCGGTTGGTGGTCCACCAGCTAGTGCCATTAAAGCAGGGAGCGCAGGTGTTCCGATGATGATAACAACGCTTGGCGGACCAGCTATTAATTTTAAAGTGTCAGTAGATGCTTATCGTGAGGCGGCTGCGCAAAGTGGATTTGATCCAGCTAGTTTACCGATTGCAACAACGAGTTTATTCTATACAGCAGAAAATTCACAAGATGCGCTAAGTGAATATTATCCTCACATTAATGCTGGAATGATTGCGTTACGTGGCGCGGGATATCCAAAGCAACAATTTACAAATGCATTAGATTACCGTGACGCGTTAATGATTGGTAGCCCGCAGCAAATCATTGAAAAAATGCTTTATCAATATGAATTATTTGGACAACAACGTTTTATGGCACAAATTGATTTCGGTGGTGTACCATTTGAAAAAATTGAGAAAAATATCGAATTAATTGCTACTAAAATTTTACCAGCTGTTAGAAAGCATACAGCAAAATGATTTAAAAATACCGAGAATCTAACTGATTCTCGGTATTTTTTTATGTAATTGTTTAGGTTGAAAAAATGACAAAAAAATGAATTTTCAGTTTAGGGAGAAGGGAGTTGGATTCTATTTTTGAATAACAAAATGATAGGAATGAATTTTGAAAATACATTTTTCCCTTGACAAAAATCTTATATTTTCCCTAGTTGTTTTCAAGGACATTTTTTCGGATGAAAGTCAAGTGTATAAAGAGAAAAATGATATTTGTATTGATGTAAAAGTAAGTCTCACATTCAAAAAATACATTTTATTAATGAAAAAAACTTATTCAAAAAAATACCAAAAGACATATTTCAGACAAAATGATGTCAATAATACGTCAAAAATCATCTGAATTTATTATGTAAGTATATTATACAATTCGATTAACGAATCAAAACACTACAGAAATAGTGAAAAGGTAAAAAATAGCATTGCAATAGTTTGAAAAACTGAAATTTCGCATTTTTCGACAATACATACAAGATGTTTTTGTCTTTTCGTATTTCTTAATAATTGAGTTTTTTAAGATTGCTCAATTAATTATTATAAAAACTATGAAGGAAGTGATTTTAGTATGGAAACGCTCGAATTGGCACGAATACAGTTCGCATCAACAACGATTTTCCATTACTTTTTTGTTCCACTGTCAATTGGTTTAGCTTTTATTATTGCGATAATGCAAACATTGTATGTGGTAAAAGGACAAGAAATATATAAGAAGATGGCGAAGTTTTGGACGCAATTATTCCTTATTAACTTTGCAGTAGGTGTAGTAACAGGTATTTTACAAGAGTTTCAGTTTGGTATGAACTGGTCAACATATTCACGTTTCGTAGGTGATGTATTTGGTCCATCACTTGCAATTGAAGGATTGCTGGCATTTTTCATTGAGTCTACATTCCTAGGTTTATGGGTATTCGGTGAGGATAAATTACCGAAGCGAATTCACTTATTGTGTATTTGGCTCCTTTCAATTGGAACAATGTTATCAGCATTTTGGATTTTAACTGCAAGTGCATTTATGCAGTCACCTGTAGGATATGAAATGGCAGCTGATGGGCGTGCGCAAATGAATGATTTCTTAGCAATTATTCAAAACCCGCAACTATGGGTGCAATTCCCACATACAATTACAGCGGCAATTGCAACAGGGGCATTCTTTATTGCAGGTGTAAGTGCATGGAAAATTACAAAAGGACAAGAAACTGTAGTATTTAAAAAATCTTTCCGCATTTCTATCATTGTTGGAACGATTACAACGGCGCTTGTATTATTCTTCGGTCATGCACAAGCGCAACAATTAATTAAGACACATCCAATGAAAATGGCAGCAGCTGAAGCGCTATGGAATACGAGTGAGGATCCAGCGCCATTTACAGTATTTGCGAAAATTGATACAGAGAAGAAAGAAAATTCCTTTGAAATTCAAATCCCTTATATGCTAAGTCTATTGTCGTATGATAAGTTTAGCGGTCAAGTTGAAGGGATGAATCAAATTCAAAAACAATATGAAGAAAAATATGGGCCTGGAGATTACATTCCGCCGGTTCATACAATGTTTTGGAGTTTTAGAGCGATGGTTATGAGTGGAACATTTATGCTTCTTCTAGGAGCTTACGGATGGTTCTTATCAAGGAAAGATCGCTTAGCTGAAAAAACGTGGTATTTAAAATTAATGGTGTACGCAATTTCTCTTCCGTTCATCGGTAATACAGTAGGATGGATTATGACTGAAATGGGTCGTCAGCCTTGGGTAGTATTTGGTGTAATGAAAACAGAAGATGCTGTATCACCAAATGTAACATTTGGTGAAGTATTATTCTCACTTATTTCATTCACATCAATGTATTTAATTATGGGTGGAATTTGTGTGTACTTATTCGTTCGTACTATTAAGGGACATACGAATAAGAAAACGAAAAAGGATTATCAAAGCCATGATCCATTTGATAAGGAGGAAGAGTATGTTATCTCTTAATGAGTTGTGGTTTTTAGTTATTGCAATCTTATTTGTTGGATTCTTCGTACTGGAAGGCTTCGATTTTGGTGTAGGAATGGTTTCGAGGTTTTTAGGAAAGAATGATTTTGAAAAACGAGTTTACTTAAATACAATAGGACCGTTCTGGCACGCGAATGAAGTATGGCTTGTTTGTGCTGGTGGAGCTATGTTTGCGGCATTTCCGCACTGGTACGCAACTTTGTTTAGTGGTTTTTATATTCCGTTTGTATTTATGCTTCTTGCCTTAATTTTAAGAGGAGTTTCCTTTAAATTCCGTGCGAAAATAGATAATCATAAATGGAAGAGTGCGTGGGATTGGGGGATGTTTATTGGAAGTATGTTACCTCCAATCCTCTGGGGAGTTGCAATTGCAAACTTTATGGTCGGTGTACCTATTGATGAGAGTAAAAATGTTGTAGGTGGATTCCTGCAATTACTTCATCCATTTGCGTTACTGGGAGGAGTAATGTTCCTTCTACTATGTATTGTTCATGGATTACAATTCCTTACAATACGTACAACGGGTAAATTGAGAGAACGTGCACGAATTGCTGCAATAAAAATTGCGCCATTTTCATTAATTACACTTCTTATTTTTGCTGGTATTGGGTTATGGAAAACCGATATTTTCACTGCCCATGGAAAAGAATGGATTATGGTCCCGATTGGAGCTTTTGTAGCACTATTAGTGTCCACTTTATTAAATAAAAGAAGAAGAGATGGTTGGGCTTTCTTTATGACAAGTTTAACAATCATTTTACTAAGTGCGAGTGTATTTATCGGTATGTTCCCACGTGTTATGATTAGCTCTTTAGGAGCAATGAATGATTTAACGATTTATAATGCAGCATCAGGGGCTTATGCATTAAAACTTATGACTTACTTTGCGATTGCTATTTTGCCTTTCGTTATCGGAAGTCAAATATGGAGTTATTATGTATTTAGACAACCTGTTAAGTCAGACAACGATTTGGAGTACTAATGAAAAGAAAAAGAGGACTTCCGTCTTATCCCGGTAGCCGTATTTTATATGTAGCGTTAACGATTATTAGTATTTTAGAAGCTTTTAGCATTATTGCACAAACAATCTTTTTAGCACGAGCTATTACGTTTTTATTTCATGGAGAGACAGTACAAACAGTGTTCAGTGAAATTGTTTATTTTGGTATCTCGTTTGCAGCGCGTCAAATATTTGTTCGAACATCACAAATATTAGTGGAACATTTCGCTGAAAAAACAGGGGCGTTATTAAGAAAACAGTTAATAGAGGCATATTTCACATTAGGTCCACGGTATGTTCAAACTGTCGGAACAGGTCATCTGGTTACCTTATCGATTGAAGGGATTGAGAAATTTAAAACATATATTGAATTAACAATTCCTAAAATGATTAGAAGTAGTACCGTTCCAGCCCTAATTGTTTTATATGTTTTTACGCTTGATATTGAGTCTGGAATCATTTTAGTTGTAACGATTCCTATCGTGATTATATTTATGATTCTTCTAGGATTAGCAGCACAGAAAATGGCTGATAGTCAATATGAGACATATCGTGTACTTTCTAATCATTTTGTAGA
Source organism: Bacillus sp. SH5-2 (assembly GCF_008368905.1). NCBI lineage: Bacteria > Bacillati > Bacillota > Bacilli > Caryophanales > Bacillaceae > Bacillus > Bacillus sp. SH5-2. The sequence goes on along the minus strand of NZ_QOSD01000005.1, from coordinate 141,939 downwards.
TACGTTAAAAGGATTAGAAACATTAAAGTATTTAGGGAAAAGTAAACAGCACGAAGGAAAGATTGAAAAAGTAAGTAAAAGATATAGAAAAGCAACGATGCGAACTTTGCGAGTTGCTTTTCTTTCTTCTTTTGCATTAGATTTCTTTACAAGTTTATCAATCGCATTTGTGGCAGTAGGATTAGGAATTCGTTTAATAGACGGAACGATTCTGTTACTACCTGCTCTTACCATATTAATTTTAGCTCCGGAATATTTTCTTCCCATTAAGCAAGTTGGAGCGAATTATCATGCTACATTAGATGGACAACTGGCTATGGAGCAAATTGAAGGGATTTTACAGCGACAAAAGGCAATAGAAATGAAGGAATCAAATGTAGAGATTACATGGGATGCTTCGAGTAGCTTAAAGTTACAAGCTATAAAAGTAAATAACGATGAATCTGATAAGGCTATATTAGAAGGAATCGATTTTACTTGGGAAGGTAACGGTGCTATTGGTGTTATTGGAGAAAGTGGGGCAGGGAAATCTACTATGATTGATGTGTTGGCTGGATTTTTAGCTCCAACTGAAGGAAGTATGATAGTAAATGGTGCAAACATAGACGAATCTACTCGTGAAGATTGGCAAAAAAACATTGCTTATATTCCGCAGCAGCCTTATATTTTTCCGCTTTCATTAAAAGATAACATTTGTTTCTATGAAACAAATACAACTGATGAAGAAGTTGAAAGAGTTATTAATGAAGTCGGTCTCCGTTCGCTTGTTGCATCACTTCCAAATGGGATGCACGAAAGAATTGGAGAAGGTGGACGTATGCTTAGTGGGGGACAAGAACAACGTGTTGCAATGGCGCGTGCACTTTTAAGTAAAAAGCCAGTTATTTTATTAGACGAACCCACGGCGCATCTTGATATTGAAACTGAATTTGAAATAAAGCAATCGATGCTACGTCTGTTCAAAGGTAAATTAGTATTTCTTGCAACACATCGTCTGCATTGGATGAAAGAGATGGATCACATTCTTATTTTAAATAAAGGGAAGATTGAAGAAAGTGGAACATATGAAGAACTATTAGAGAATGAGACATTACATTTTCGTAGGAAAGAGAGGGAGTAGGGATGAGTAGCTGGATTAAACCTTATATAAAGCAAAATAAAGGTAGAATGACTTTGACTATATTCCTGGGGCTTCTTGGAGTTAGTTCAGGTGCGATGTTACTATTCATTTCAGGTTATTTAATTTCTAAATCTGCTCTCAGACCAGAAAATGTAATGGCTGTATATGTTCCTATCGTTGCGACACGTGCGTTTAGTATAGGGCAAGCTGTGTTCCATTATATAGAGCGTTTAGTCGGACATGATGTCGTACTACGTATATTAGAAAAAATGAGAACGAAACTATATAGAATAGTAGAACCACAGGCGTTATTTTTCCGTTCGCGATTTCAAACAGGTGATATGTTAGGGGTGCTATCCGAAGATATAGAGCATTTGCAAAACCTATATTTACGTACAATATTCCCTAGCATATTAGCGCTAGTTGTTTATAGCATCTTCGTACTTGTTATCGGTGCTTTTGACTTCGTGTTTGCACTTATTGCAGGTTGTATGTTAGCTATTATCGTTTTTCTTCTTCCATTTGTATCATTATTTTTGATGAAGCGACATCATGTTACTTTGAAGCAAGGAAGAAACCGCTTGTATCAACAATTAACAGATGCTGTTTTTGGATTATCAGATTGGCAGGCAAGTGGTAGAAAAGATGAATTCATTGATAAGTATGTAGAGAAAAATGCTCAGTTATTAAAAACGGAAAAAAGAATGAAGCGCTGGAATCATATTCGGGACAGTATTATTCAATTAGTAGTAGGGATTGTAGTCATTTCAATGATCATATGGACTGGAAATGAGGCGGCGAGTGAACAGATTGCTCCTACCGTTATTGCGGCTTTCGTCTTAATGACGTTATCTGTCACAAACGCGTTAATTCCTCTTTCGGATGCTATTGATCGAATTCCATCATATGTAGAATCTGCTCATCGTCTAAATCAAGTAGAAGGTAATGGTGTTTTACAGGATGAAAAGGAATTACATGGGGATAAAGATTATGTTACACCAAACCATATAGACATTGAATTAAATCATGTATCGTATAGTTACCCAGATAGTAATGAAGTTGTATTGAAAGACGTATCATTACAAATAAAAGCAGGAAAGAAAATAGCCATTTTAGGAAGAAGTGGCACAGGAAAATCTACTTTATTAAAATTGTTAACAGGGGCGTTAAGTCCAGTGAATGGCCAAGTTTTATTGAATGGTGAACAAGCTCATACGAATCTTCTATCCAAATCCATTTCTGTATTAAATCAAAAGCCGCATTTGTTCGATACGACAATTGGGAATAATGTACGAATCGGTAAACCAGAGGCGGCTGATGAAGAGATATGGAAAGCTTTAGAGAAAGCACAATTAGCTGCGCATATTACTTCTCTTCCAGATGGATTACAAACTAAAATGCATGAAATGGGGAAGAGGTTTTCTGGTGGGGAAAGGCAAAGGGTTGCTTTTGCTAGAACGCTTATGCAGGAAACTCCAGTCATTGTCCTTGATGAACCGACTATCGGTTTAGATCCAAAAACAGAATTGTCTTTAATTGAAACAATGTTTTCTGCAACGGAAGAAAAGACGGTTATTTGGATTACCCATCATCTTGTAGGAATAGAACATGTAGACGAAGTTATATTCCTTGATCGTGGTCAAATCGTAATGCAAGGTAGTCATGAACAACTTCTTAAAGAAAACGAAAAGTATCGTAAGCTTTATGAACTTGATAAAGGTATTTAAACATGTAATGAAAAACACAAATTCTTGATAGCCCGAGGTTTGTGTTTTTTTTGTAAGATCCAAATCGTTTCACTGAAGATAGTGTTTAAAACCTATCTGTTTAAGGCAATACTGAGCCATAGTGAATACATAGTTGGAAGGCGTGATTATATGTTTGAAGAGGATGGAATTGTTTTAATTATGGAACCAGCTGATGAGCGGAATCTGAGGAGATTTATTTTTACGGTGCCAAAGTCAGTGTACGAAAAGAAGGGGCTTTCATTACACTATGGAACAGCTATAGGACAAGGGTATATGGACATAATTGAAGATATTATTAGCGTACATATAGAAATAGATGTTGTAACGATAATAGGGCATGTGAGAGGGTAGATAGTTATTTGAAAAAGGTAATAAGCAATTTAGCTAGAAGTTTATGAAGTGAAGCGAAAAGAACAGTTAATTATAAGGAGAAGGGAGTCTGGAATGAAAATAAAATCTATTTTATTCGTATTTATAGTTTTGGTTGGTTTAATGGGATGTTCGATAGTAGAAGAAGGCAAGAGTTCATTAGATTATGCTCAAAAAGCAACAGAGTATGTGAATGAAGTAAGTGCTTTTGCAAATGAAGCACCAGCTTTAGCTGAAAAGGCTATTAATGATGGCGAAGCTCGAAAAGAATTGGAAGCGAAGTTGAATGAAATTAAGCAAGATATACCTGCTTTCAATGAATTAACACCGCCAGATGTAGCGAAGGATCTTCATGAGCAAATTGTGGGCTATAATGAGAAGTTAAGTGCATTGATTGATACATCTATGAAAAAGATAGAGGAAGGAAAAATGGATGTAGAGCAATTTAAAAACTCTGAGCTTATGCAGACGATAGATCAAGTGCGGGATTTGAAAGATAAGATACAAAATTTAGGACAATAATAAAAAGCTCTGTTTTTAATAAACAGAGCTTTTTAATGTTTTCTAAAGGAAAAGCTCACTATATTTTCTTCCTATAATATAAGTGTTGTTAGACGTTCCATTTTTCTAAAATATGTATTGTCTTATTGGTTGCATCCATTTCTACTTTAATACCGATAGGCATGGTGATCATTGGATGGGTATGATAACAATCAAAGTCAGCTAAAAAAGGAATCTTTTGATTTTGTAGTACTTCTAATAGTATTTCGTAAGGTTTTCGATTTGTGCCGCAATCATCAAATTGCTCATGTTTTCCAAGGATGATACCTGAAACTTTATCAAATACGCCGTTAATCTTAAGTAAGGAAAAGCTTCTTTCAATAGTAGCTGCATCTTTTGAGCTATCTTCAATAAATAGAATATCTCCTTCTTGAATATGAGGCATATAGGGGCTACCCCAAATTCCTTGTATTGTATTTAGGTTCCCGCCAATAATGCGCCCGGTAGCGCGTCCATTTGTTACAGAAATCCAATTATTTGGCCTCAGTTCTTTTTCGTTCGTCTTCTCTTCCCAATTTATACATTCATCCGACCAAAATGATGGTTGTTTTATTTTGTAAGGGAGGGGACAATCGTTTAGTAATGTTTCTGAGAAATATTTGTATGTGTCATCTACAAAAGGTTCAAATTCTCCAAATGAAGGAACAAGTGCAGGACCATAAAATGTAGGAATTTCGGTTTTTGCATAGATGCCTAGTAATAAAGCGGTTGCGTCTGAATAACCAATCATTATTTTAGGGTTATTTTGAAAAGCGTCATAATCAATATAAGGTAATAATGAATTAGAATTCATGCCACCAATTGTTGACATAATGCAAGAGACATTAGGATTTCTTATCAAGTCATTTAGTTCCTCAGCACGCTCCTGTATACTGCCAGAACGATAGTAATCATGTCGGCCTGTTAGGGAACCCTCTAATATACGAAATCCTTTCTGTTGTAAGTAAGATTTTGCTCGTTCAAATCTTTTGGGTGAAGTGTAGGTAACTGGTGAAGAGGGCGAGTATATGCCAATGGTGTCTCCATATTTTAATGATTTTGGAAGTATCATTTGTGTGAATCCTTTCTATTATATAGTGTTTTTGGTCCCTTTATATAATTGAATTTTCTTATATTTCATTATTTTAATTGTAGCATAGTTAGAAAAATAAAATACATTGAAATAATAATTGATACAGCTGAATAAATATACTTTTTATCTTGACGATATAAAGTAATTGTTGTTAAGGTTAAAGTTGAGTGTATAAAAGGTTTACAAAAGGAGTTTTAAAATGAAGCAGTTAAAATGGGGAAGAATAGCAATCCTATTAGTAGTAATTTTGGGTATATGTTGGTTCTTTTTCCAAGGAACTCAAAAGAGTGGGGATAGCGTAGATGCTCAACCTTTACAGGTAGCTGAATTACCTAAAATAGGGCTATCTGATAAGGAAGTTCCGCAAAAGTATATTCCGCCGGAAATTAATGCGAAAGCAGCTATTGTTATTGATGCGAGTGATGGAGATATTATTTATCAAAATAACGAGAATGAGGCTTTTGCGCCAGCTAGTATGTCTAAGATGATGACAGCATATCTTTTATTAGAGAGTGTACATAATGGGAAAGTTCGCTGGGAAGATCCTGTGAAAATGAGTGCGAAAGCGGCACAAACAGAGGGTGCAAGAATTCCAGTACAAGTTAATGACACGTTAACTGTAAAAGACTTGTTTCATGCGTTAATGATTGAGTCAGCTAACAATTCGGCAGTGGCTTTAGCGGAGCATATGGCAAAGACGGAGAAAGATTTTGTTCAGCTCATGAATGCGAAAGCGAGACAGTTGGAAATGTCGGAACATGCTAAATTTGCAAATGCTTCAGGGTTACAAGAGCCTGATGGAAGTGAAACGAAGATGACGGCTGCTGATGTAGCAAAATTAGCGTATAATCTTATAAAAGATTATCCTGAAATATTAGAAGTAACGCATTTAAGACAAAGTCAACTAACATTTAATAATACTACAGTTACAAGTACAAATGAAATGTTAAATGAAAATAATAAAAGTTTATATATAGAAGGAATGGACGGGCTAAAAACAGGATTTACAGATAGTGCAGGGTATTGTTTTACAGGGACTGCAAAACAAGGTGATACTCGAATTATTACAGTCGTGATGGGGACATCAGGTAAAACAAAACGTTTTACAGAGACGAATAAGTTAATGTCGTATGCATTTGGATTAGTTAATTAAGTAAAATATCATTGTAGATCGCTACATAAGAAAGACTGCTTGTTGTTACCTATTTTAAATAATAACAAGCAGTCTTTTTATTTTAATTGCCAAAAGGGAAAATGTGCTAAATGTAAGTGTTATCGTTTGAGTTTGTGTCTTAGTATTGATATTATAAAGTTATGAACTTATTAATAATAAGTTTAAGGGGCGTAATATGATATACATATGAAATGGCCTCAAATGAAAATTGGAGGGAATTATGATGGCAAAAGATTTTTACTCAGCAATTGAAGACAGAAGATCTATTTACGCAATAAGCAAAGAGCAAGTAGTTTCTGATGAAAAAATTCAAGAAGTGATTTATCATGCTGTAAAACATACACCTTCAGCTTTTAACTCTCAAAGTGCTCGTGTTGTTGTTTTGTTAGGAGAACAACATGATAAATTATGGGATATTACGAAAGAAACGTTACGAAAAATTGTACCTGAAAATAACTTTGCAGCTACTGAAGAAAAAATGAATGCATTTAAAAGTGGTTATGGAACGGTTTTATTCTTTGAAGATAGTCAAGTAGTGGAAGAACTTCAACAAAACTTTGCATTATATAAAGAAAATTTCCCGATTTGGTCTCAGCAATCTTCAGGCATGCTACAATTTGCGATTTGGACAGCTTTAGAGATTGAAGGATTTGGTGCAACATTGCAACATTATAACCCGTTAATTGATGAAGAAGTGAGAAAAGAATGGGATATTCCAGAAAATTGGAAGTTAACTGCGCAAATGCCATTTGGTAAACCAGTAGCACTTGCTGGTCAAAAAGAATTCCAACCATTAGAAACTCGTGTGAAAATTTATAAATAATGTAGAAATTATAAAAGGTGAACAGGAATATAACCCGTTCACCTTTTTATACGTAATAAGGATCTTTTTGTTCTGCATTTTTCATCTGATTTTTTAATTTGTTTTTAAGCGTTTCAATAGTTGATATTTTTTGTAAAGTTATAAATGAAGCGAATTGAATAACAGCATAGTACAGTTCTATATTTTTATTTATAGGGTCATCTATTATATTTTTCACAAATGCACCTCCCCTTTTTATTCAAATAAGAATTTCATTAAAAAAATCAATCTGCTAAAATTTCATTTTATTTAGATATATAATACTAGAATTATCCTGAAAATTCCATAGTTAGAAAAAGAGAGCAGTTGGTAGGTATGTGTTTTTGTTAAAATAGAAATGAGATTTTGTGAACTAAATCTTACAATTCGTCAAATTATTTCAAAATTGTAGATAGTATAGGGAATTAGTTTTCTAAAAATATTATACTATTGATAAATAAAGTCTTTTTTGTCATGATAAGAATACACTTCATGTAAACAACTTTATAAGGAAACACATACTTTGTTTTGTATTAGATTACTAGAATTTTTTGTAGTGGATAGAAAATAGAAATTCTATATTAAGATATTAAATGAAATGTCGAATTTTAATGAGATACATAAGAAATTTGAAAAAAAACGTTGCAAAAACAGTATGTTTAATGGTAAAGTTCACATGAAGTTCACACGGAATTCACTTCATTCATTTAAAATGAACTACGTGTGAAAAATAAAACTCTTGTTAAAAAATGGAACTTGATGAATATTTTACTTTGATAATATTGTAAAGTATTAAGTTTATAAGTTTTTTTAAGAGGATAGTAGGGAAAGGAAGTAAAGACAACTTATGAAAAAAGTAATTGCAGGTTTAGCAGCAGCTTCAGTAGCAGGTGTTGCAGTTCCAGGTATGGATTCTGCTCATGCACAAGTTTCAAACGAGGCGCTAAAAGAAATTAATGGACAAACTCAAACACAAACTCAAACGACTGTAACTGAAACAAAAACGGTAGAAACAAAAACGGATTTAAAATACACAGTAACTGCTGATGTATTAAATGTTCGTTCAGGTGCTGGTACAGGACATAACGTTATTTCTAAAGTGAAATCGGGTCAAGTACTACAAGTAATTGGACAAGAAAATGGTTGGTTCAAAGTTAATGTAAACGGTCAAACTGGTTATGTAAGTGGTGACTTCGTAACGACTGGTGGCAAAACAGGAACTACTGTTCAACAAGGAACAGGTACTTACACAGTAAACGTTTCTTCACTTAACGTACGTACAGGCCCAAGTACATCTCATACAGTATTAGGTTCTGTAAATAAAGGTAAAACAGTACAAGTTGTAGGTGAAGTACAAGATTGGTTTAAAATCAACTTCAATGGTGGAACTGGATACGTAAGCAAAGACTTCGTAACAAAAGGCGGTTCTGCTGTATCTAACCAAACACAACAACCAACTACAAACAACAATACTACTACAGTTCAAACTGGTGGTTCTTATGTTGTTAACACTGGTGCTTTAAAAGTACGTACAGGCCCAGCTACATACAACGCTGTAATCGGTGGCGTAACAAACGGTACAGTATTAAACGTTACTGGCGCTGAAAATGGTTGGTACAAAATTAACCATAACGGCCGCACAGGTTACGTAAGTGCAGACTTCGTTAAGTTTGTAAAAGGCGGAGTAAACAACGTTACAAATAACAATAACGTTACAAATAACGTTCAACAACCAGGTAAAGACGTACAAAAACCAACAACAGGTGGAGATACATCTTCAATCGCTGGATTCGCTAGATCATTAAATGGTTCACCATACAGAACTGCTGGTACAACACCTGCTGGTTTTGACTGCAGTGGATTCATTCACTACGTATTAAATCAAACTGGTCATAAAGGCGCTCGTCAAACAGTTGCTGGATACTGGAGCTCTAAAACAAAAACTAGCAATCCACAACCAGGTGATTTAGTATACTTCCAAAATACTTATAAATCAGGTCCTTCTCACATGGGTGTTTACTTAGGAAACGGTCAGTTCATTAGTGCAGAAACTGATGCAACTGGTGTACGTATTAGTTCAGTAAGCAACTCTTACTGGAGCAAGCACCTATTAGGTTACACAAAAGCATACTAAGAAAAAGTAGTTTATATACTTTTCGTATAGAGAAAAGGCTTTCCAGGGAAACTTGGGAAGCCTTTTTATAGTTGAATAAATCGGGAATGTAGTAGTTTTTACTGTAACTTCCCATTTAAAAATCGAGCGTATAGGTCATGAAAGTAGTTGGGACGGAATAAGTTTGCTGCATGTCCTGCTAACGGTATTTCTTTATATAGAACGTTAGGGAGAATAGACTTTAAATCAAAAAGACAAGATTTATAGAGATGATCATGTTCGCCCATTACCCATAGAATAGGGTGGGGAAGTGATTTTAATTTAGATTTTAAATCGAATTCTAAACGGTGTCGTAATGATTGGGCAATAATTGACGAGTGTAATTGCAATCCGAAACGGTAATAAATATTTCTTGAAATGACTGCGAACGGATTTGCCTTTAGTATGCCGCTTGGAAAAATGGTATTTGCGTATTGAGAGAGCCATTTAGAGTAATCGTCTCCTCGCTTCTCCCAAAACTTTTGAAATACGTTATATAAAAGGGAAGGGTTATTATAATGTCCACCAATATGACAAATGCTCAAAACTTTTTCTGGGTGCATTTGTGCAAAAATAGTAGAGATATAACAGCCGTAGCTTAAAGCGCAAATATGAGCTTTTTGAATGCCTTCTTTTTCGTATAAATTCAATAATTGATCAACGAGACGCTGTAATGAAAATTCGATAGCTTCTCCTTTATCATCGCCGTGACCTAATAAGTCATAAGTAATAATGTTGTAAGAGGCGGAAAATCGTTTATGCTCTTTTTTGAAAGCGCGACGATTGCCGACTAAACCATGAATAAAAATAATTGTTTCCTTTTCGGAATGTATATTTGTTTGCAAAAAGGATACTCCTTTCAATAACGGGAGATTTATATAGTATTGTAAATTAGTTATCTATAATTCACATAGAACAATATTAAGTACCAGGTAATAATATCAGATGTTTATATCTGTTGTAAAGATGAGTTTTTATGTATATTTTGTAAAAACAGAAAAAGTGTGTTTACATTCAGTTTACATTTGTATTGTATTCTATTTTTAGAAAGAACAGTTTTGTTTAGCGCGAGGAGATGAAAAGGAATGGAAGTTAGAAATGAAGTAAAGAAAAAAGGGAATTGGAGGCAGTTTTTACGCCTTATTCAAGATACAAACCCTCCGAAAGGGATTCTTGTTTTTGCATTATTAATGAGTTTACTTTCTACGGGAGCGAGTTTATTTATTCCGATGTTAACAAAAGGATTAGTAGATAATTTTTCGCTTTCTTCAATTAGTACAGGGCAAATTGTTGGGTTAGTCGTATTCTTTATTATGCAAACCATTGCTGCAGGATTGTCTATATATTTATTAAATTATATTGGACAGAAGATTGTAGCTGGACTAAGAGAACGTTTATGGAAAAAGGTTCTTGTTTTACCGGTATCTTATTATGATCAAAATAGAACAGGTGATACGATTAGTCGTATGACAAATGATACAGGTGTTGTGAAAACATTAATTTCTGAGCACTTGTCAAACTTATTAACAGGCGGTATTTCCATTGTTGGATCATTAATTGTATTATTTGTTTTAGATTGGAAAATGACAGCTTTACTTTTAACGGTTATTCCGTTGTCTGTACTAATTTTAGTACCACTTGGACGAAAAATGTATAAGATTTCAAAAGCACTTCAAGATGAAACAGCATCTTTTACAAGTGTGTTAACGCAAGTACTATCGGAAATTCGTTTAGTGAAATCTTCAAATACAGAAAAAAGAGAATATGAAACAGGTAATACAGGAATACAAAAGTTATTGCAATTTGGTTTAAAAGAAGGAAAAGTGCAAGCGTTAATTTCACCAGTTATGTCGTTTGTTTTAATGGCATTACTTGTTATCATCGTAGGCTATGGTGGAATGCGAGTTTCTAGTGGTGCATTAACAACGGGTGAACTTGTAGCGTTTATTTTATATTTAGTTCAAATTATTATGCCGATGAGCCAATTATCTATGTTCTTTACACAATTCCAAAAGGCAATTGGTGCAACGGAAAGAATTAATACGATATTAGAATATGAAGTAGAAGACCATGAAACTGGTGTGAAAGTTACAAATGCTAAACAACCAATTGTTCTTGAAAATGTACATTTCGAGTATAACGAAGAAGAGCAAGTCTTAAAAAATATTGATTTCACAATTGAATCAGGAAAAGTAACAGCGATTGTAGGGCCAAGTGGTAGCGGGAAAACGACGTTATTCTCACTATTAGAACGTTTTTATGAGCCGACTAGCGGTGTCATTAAATTAGGGAAAGACTCGATTACGAACTATTCATTACAGTCATGGCGACGTCAAATTGGTTACGTTTCACAAGATAGTCCATTAATTGATGGAACGATTCGTGATAACATTTGTTACGGTGTTGAGGGTGAAGTGACGGATGAAGAAATTGAAACAGTAGCAGCGATGGCATATGTTGATGCATTTATTCATGATTTACCAAACGGATATGCAACAGAAGTTGGAGAACGTGGTGTGAAGCTTTCCGGAGGACAAAGACAGCGAATTGCCATTGCCCGAGCATTACTTCGAAATCCACAAATTCTTATGTTAGATGAGGCAACTTCAAGTTTAGATAGTAAATCAGAGTCTGTCGTTCAAAAGGCATTAAATAACTTAATGAAAGGCAGAACAACGTTAGTTATTGCACATAGGCTTTCTACAGTTGTAGATGCAGATAAAATTATCTTTATTGAAAAAGGGAATCTTACAGGAAGTGGTACGCACGATGAATTATTACGTACACATGACATGTATCGTGAGTTTGCAACGCAACAATTGAAAATTAAAGAGGGCGCATTATAAAATGAATAATCAGTGGGGTTTGTACTCCGCTGATTATTCATTTTTAAAAGTTTTATTAAGGATGCTAATTAGAAAGGAGATGGTTCCTTTGATACCTAAAATTTTAATAGTAGACGATGATCCGCATATTAGAGAACTCGTTTCTGTATTTTTAGAGCGAGAAGGTTTTCAAACATATGAGGCAATTGATGGATTAGATGCTCTTCGGAAAATAGACGAAGTGAAAGTTGATATGGTTATTCTTGATATCATGATGCCGAATATGGATGGATTTAATGTATGTTTTGAATTAAGAAAATACTATGATATCCCGATTCTTATGCTAACTGCCAAAGGGGAAACATCTCAAAAAGTAAAAGGTTTTCATCTTGGAACAGATGATTATCTCGTAAAACCATTTGACCCTATAGAACTAGTAGTGAGAGTAAAGGCGTTACTGAAACGTTACCAAATTACAGTATCGCAATCGATTCAAGTTGGAAATGTATTATTAAATCGGAAAACATTTGAAGTTACAGCTGGAGAACAAACGGTTACGTTACCGCTAAAAGAATTTGAATTGCTCTTTACATTAGGATCTAAAGCAGGAAGAACTTGTTCGAGAGAGCAATTAATAGAAGACGTATGGGGATATGATTTTGAAGGGAATGAACGTACATTAGACGTTCATATTAATCGGTTACGTGAGAAGTTTCAAGAAGAGAAGTCAAAGTTTAGTATTAAAACGATAAGAGGACTAGGTTATCGCTTAGAGGTAAGCAAATGAGAAAAAGAGAACGAATGAGTAAATTCAAGATGTTGAAAGTAACGGGAGCGGTAATAGCGCTCTTTTCTTTTCTCACTATCATTTGGTCTACCGCATTTTATGTAGCATCTAGTATATTAGATGCCCTTAAAATAAACGTATCGCCGTTTGTTACTTTTTTAATTAGTGATATGGTTGGCTTTGTATTTATTGTTCTTATTTGGATATTGATCGGAGTATTAATGAGACCGAAGCGAGAGGCAATGATTTGGACTATTATTGAACCGATACAAAAAATTGCAAAAGGAGACTTCTCCGTAAAAATACGAAATGAAGAAAAGTATGATGGAGAAATTGGTGTACTCGTAAAAAGTATAAATGATATGACAGATGAATTGAATGCGATGGAGAAAATGAGACAAGAATTTGTATCGAATGTTTCTCATGAAATACAGTCACCATTAACTTCTATAAAAGGGTTTGCTAGAGCACTACAAGACGATAATCTTTCCGAGGAAAAAAGAAAGCATTATCTTACCATTATTGAAACGGAAACGACGAGATTATCTAAACTAAGTCAAAATTTACTGAAGCTAACTCTTTTAGAATCAGAAGAGTATACACCTGAAAAAGTGAACTATCGATTAGATCAACAATTGAAGCAAATTGTGTTAAATAGTGAACCGCTTTGGGATGAAAAAGAAATTGAATTAGACCTTGATTTAGAAAAAGTGCATATAACTGCCGATCAAGAAAGTATGAGTCAAGTGTGGATTAATTTAATTCATAATAGTATTAAATTTACTCCAAGTGGTGGCACGATTACAATCCAGTTAAAAGAATACGAGACATTAGTGGAAGTGCGTATTCGTGATTCGGGAATTGGGATATCAGAAGAACAGAAACAACATATTTTTGAGCGTTTTTATAAAGCGGATTCTTCACGAAATCGTGCTTATGGAGGAAGTGGCTTAGGTTTAGCTATCGTAAAAAAGGTACTCGATCTTCACCAAGGAGAAATAAAAGTCGAGAGTGAGGAAGGGAATGGGACGGAATTTATTGTTTGTATTCCGAATTATGAAGAGGAATAGTGTTAGAAGGGAATCCTTCTAACACTATTTCTCTTTAAAAATACATTTCCCATTACTGCAACTATATTGATAAGCATTTCCTTCGTTATTCATACGGTATGAGTAGTCTGATTCTGTATCTTTCTTAAAGTCAATATATGCTTCTGCACCATTTTTATCATCATCGATATCAACGAATTGAACATGGCGTATAGAATAATCTTTCTTTTCACTTAAACCTCTTTCCTGCAAGTTTGTATGAATCCCTTTTATTAATTGATCGAACAGTGACCAATTTAAATTAAGATGCTCAAATGATTCAGTATGTCTTCCTAAAATGCCATTGTCTTGTATTATTTTTTGATTATCATCGTATTTATAAGAGTATGTAAAATAGGGTTCGTCTTTATATACAACAGATGCATAATAGCCGATATTATAAAGGGGAGTATATTTCCCGGTGATACTTTGTATCTCTTCTTGTTTATACCCTTTTATAGTATGAAGGTAATCACTGGTATCTTTTTCTATAACTTTATAGTTTAGAGGATTACCAAATATAAAGTATATCCCAAAAAATATGATGCATAGTCCAGCTACAGCTAGTGATAAGAACCATTTTTTTCTTTTCATATTCATACACTCTCCTACGATAGATTTATGTTTATTTTACATGAATGATGTTAAAACATGTGAGATTATAAAAAATATAGTTACCTACAAGTAACCTACGCACATGAAAGTGCATCATTGCCTTTTTACATAAACATAGATACAATTTTAATATAATACATAAATGAGATGATTAAGGAGTGTTATACTTGGCAGAATTATTACAAGGCAAAAATGCTTTAATTACAGGAGCAGGTAGAGGGATTGGTCGTGCTGTAGCGATCGCATTAGCAAAAGAAGGCGTAAATGTAGGTCTATTAGCTCGTTCAGAAGAAAACTTAAAAGCTGTAGCGAAAGAAGTAGAAGCGGAAGGCGTAAAAGCTGTTATTGCGACTGCTGATGTATCTTCATATGAAGAAGTGACGACTGCAATTGAGACATTAAAAAACGGTTTAGGATCTATCGATATTTTAATTAATAACGCTGGTATTTCTAAATTCGGTAAGTTTTTAGAATTAGACGTTGCTGATTGGGAAAAAATCATTCAAGTAAACTTAATGGGTGTATACTATGCAACTCGTGCAGCTTTACCGGGCATGATTGAACAACAATCTGGTGATATCATTAACATTTCATCTACAGCAGGACAAAAAGGTGCACCTGTAACAAGTGCATATAGTGCTTCTAAATTTGGTGTCCTTGGCTTAACAGAATCGTTAGCGATGGAAGTTCGCAAACATAACATTCGTGTAACAGCTTTAACTCCAAGTACAGTAGCAACTGATATGGCTGTAGATTTAGGATTAACTGATGGAAACCCAGATAAAGTAATGCAAGCAGAAGATATTGCAGAGTTTATCGTAGCGCAGCTGAAATTAAATAAACGTACATTTATTAAATCAGCAGGACTTTGGTCTACTAATCCATAGGAATTAAATTTATATTTAAAAGAAGGGATATCTATTCTGTAAGGGGTAGATATCCCTTCTTTATATTTGTGTATGAAACAGAATTTTCGGTATAATCAAAAGTGAATGGTAGAAAAGCATTGAGAAATTGAAGGGGATGGTATTTTCATGAGTATGATCGAGAAGTGGACGGCTGTTGATCAATATATGAGTGATGTATTAATACCGAGAGATTCTACATTAGAAGAAGTTCTTCAACAAAATGCTGCAGCTAATTTACCAGCACATGATGTATCACCGACGCAAGGGAAGTTTTTACAATTATTAGTACAAATTCAAGGAGCTCGAAATATTTTAGAGATTGGTACTCTAGGTGGGTATAGTACGATATGGCTTGCAAGGGCATTGCCATCTGGAGGCCGGATTGTTACATTGGAAGCGAGTGAAAAACATGCTGAAATTGCACGTAGCAATATTGAGCGTGCTAATTTGAATGATAGAATTGAAGTGCGAACAGGATTAGCTTTAGATTCTTTGCAACAAATCGAGAATGAGAAGTATGAACCATTTGATTTTATCTTTATAGATGCTGATAAACAAAATAACCCTGCTTATTTTGAATGGGCACTGGAACTATCACGCCCTGGGACTGTAATTATTGGAGATAACGTAGTGCGTGAAGGAGAAGTTATTGACAGTACTAGTAACGATCCTCGGGTACAAGGGATACGCCGTTTCTATGAATTAATAGCAACTGAACCACGTGTAAGTGCTACGGCGCTTCAAACTGTCGGAAGTAAAGGGTATGATGGATTTATAATGGCAGTCGTAAAAGAGTGATGTGAGGAGGTAAAAGGGATGAAAAAGAAATTTCAAAAATTATAACATGTATTGTGTAAGACACAGTTAGCTCGTGGACCTCCAACATACATAAAAATAAAAGTTTATATAAAAAATTGGAGGTTAGGAATAGATGAGAACTGAAAAAGAAATGCTAGACTTAATTATTAATACAGCAAAAGAGGATGAAAGAATTCGTACTGTCATCATGAATGGATCACGTGTAAATCCAAATGTGAAAAAAGATTGTTTTCAAGACTACGATATTATGTATATTGTAAAAGATATACGCTCTTTTACGTCTAATCATAATTGGATTCGTAGATTTGGAGAAATAATGATTGTACAAATGCCGGAAGAAATGTCATTAGTTCCAGCAGACGAAGACGGGAAATTTCCGTATTTAATGCAGTTCATGGATGGGAATCGAATCGATTTAACGTTAGTTCCGGTTGATTTGATACAAACATTCGTTGGGCAAGATAGTTTAAGTAAACTACTTCTTGATAAAGATGATTGTATGGATGAATTTCCGCCGGCAAGCGATAAGGATTACTTAATAAAAAAGCCTACAGAAAAAGAGTTTTTAGATTGCTGTAATGAGTTTTGGTGGTGTAGTACAAATGTGGCAAAAGGATTATGGAGAGAGGAACTTTCTTATGTGAAAGGGATGCTTGATGGCCCAGTGCGAGATATGTTAATCGTAATGCTAGAATGGCATATTGGTATGAAAACAGACTTTACAGTTAATACAGGGAAGTTTGGGAAGCATTTCGAACAGTATTTTGAAAAAGATATGTGGGAGCAATTTAAAAGGACATTTTCTAATGCAGAATATGAAAACATATGGGAGTCATTCTTTGTCATGGGTGATTTATTTAGGGAAGTGGCGAACGAAATCGCTAACACATATGAATATCAATATCCGCAAGGTGATGATGACAAAGTAACGAGTTATTTAAAACATGTGAAAGATTTGCCGAAAGATAGTACATCGATTTATTAATAATATTAAGCAGTAAGACTGTCCGGATTACGGACAGTCTTATTTTTGTTTATGAATAGGAATTTCTCTGACAAAGTGCAGAGGAATCACATATGAAATTTTAGGGAGGTTTTTATCATGTATTATTTTTATTCGCCAGAAATGTTCGTTCCATTTCAATGGGGGTTAGAGCGGAATGTTTCGTATGCCTATGTGCCATATAACTCATTTTATTATGCAGACTATATAAGCTCATTGCCATACGTATATATCCCTCAAAATTATAAAGTACAAATGGAAGCAGATGAGCGTGGGTCGTGGACACCATTTTCATGGGTCGAAAAATATGCGTATGCATTTTCAGGACCGTACAATAAAGCGGAAGTCGCTCTTACATTTGATGATGGACCAGATTTAGTATTTACGCCAAAAATTTTAGATAAGTTAAAACACCATAATGTGAAAGCGACTTTTTTCTTGCTTGGTGAAAATGCAGAAAAGTTTCCTAATGTAGTAAAGCGCATTGCAAATGAAGGGCATGTAATTGGTAATCATACGTACAGTCATCCGAATTTAGCGAAAGTAAATGAGGCCGAGTACCGTAATCAAATTATAAAAACGGAAGAAATATTAAAACGTTTAGCCGGCTATGCTCCTAAATTTATACGTCCACCGTATGGTGAAATACTTGAAAATCAATTGAATTGGGCAACTGAGCAAAATTTTATGATTGTACAGTGGAGTGTTGATACAGTTGATTGGAAAGGTGTAAGTGCCGATACGATTACAAATAATGTGTTAGGGAATTCATTTCCAGGTAGTGTCATACTGCAGCATTCAACTCCAGGTGGGCATTTACAAGGATCTGTAGAGGCACTAGACAAAATCATTCCGCAGTTAAAAACGAAAGGGGCACGTTTTGTAACACTTCCAAGCATGTTTCAGACATCGAAAGAAAGAAACTGAATGTGTTATAAATTGGAAAAAATAGGGTTGTATCGTATGATGAGGGTGTAAGTTAGGGGGGATATAATTGATCTATGCATTCGTAAACATAGGAATGAGCATATTGATTGGTGTTATATTTATACTTGCTGCACTTATTCTTCAAAAAAATCCACCAACGGATATTAACGCAGCATATGGTTACCGTACGAAACGATCTATGAAAAATAAGGAACTATGGGATGCGGGTAATAGGTATAGTGCAGAAGTGATAAAACAAAATGGTTTCATCATGATGTTAATCGGAAGTGTTATTAGTATACTGTTTAGATATCCTCATACAACAGCAGTGATTATGGCGGTCATGGTATTGTTAATCATTCACTTATTTATACGAGTAGAGAAGGAATTAAAGACACTTGAACAATGATGATAAGTAAAATAGGACTCTCAGTCAATGATAGATAGGAGTCCTATTATATTTACAAACTATTATTTTTTAGTAGTTCTTTTCCTTGTTCAACAACAAATTCATAGTACGCAATATCATATGGATAAATATCTTCAAATGTTATCGTTATCGGATTATTGTTTAAAACAGAAATAGCTGTAAAAGATGAAATCTCTCTTTTTAATAGTTGCAGAAAAGAAGTTGCATGTACTTTCATCACATCATCTACTTCTTCACCTGGTGCGAATGGAAGTGTATTGATGACGTTGTGAAAATACATATGACAAAACTCGCGATCCGTAAGATTTGAAATTTCATAATCTATTGTAAAGATTCCTTTGTATGCTAAATCAGTCATTTGAAAGGAAAGCCCTAATTCTTCTTCAATTTCACGAAGACCACCAATTTTTACATCTTCATCATGCATAATATGTCCAGCTGAAGTAATATCCCATATACTTGGAGCTTCTTTTTTATTTTTAGAGCGTAATTGGAAATATAAGAACATATCTTCACCATCTTTTTCTACAAACCAACAATGAAATGTTTCGTGCCAATCACCATCACGGTGCACTTCATCACGTAATTTCTTCCCAAGTGTATTTCTTTCAGAATCAAATATCGTTAACCACTCTTTCATTTTAATTCCCCTTTCTGCAAATTTTATTATACAATAATTGTATTGAATTTTGGGAAAATAAAGAAAAAAGGAGTGATTATAAGTGGGGGTAGAAAGTAAAGAAATAAAGTCGATTATTGCAACAGAGGAAGAATTACGAGGTATATTGGGGCAACCAAGTGAACGAGCGTTAAAAAAAGTTATTTCATCATTAGACCATCATTGCATAGATTTTCTGTCCAAATCTCCTTTTCTAGTATTATCTACTGCAAATAAATTAGGAGATTGTGATGCTTCGCCGAGAGGAGATGCGCCTGGATTTGTATACGTATTAAATAATAATAAAATTATCATTCCAGAAAGACCAGGCAATCGTCGTATAGACTCCATTTTAAATATTATTTCCAATCCACGTGTAGGATTAATCTTTTTTATCCCAGGTCTTGGGGAGACACTCAGAATAAATGGTCGAGCGTATATAACAAACGACGAAGAAATTTTGCAAGAAATGCAGGCAAATGGACGCAATCCGCTACTTGGAATTGTTGTTGAAATAGAAGAGTGTTATATTCATTGTGCAAAAGCTTTTATTCGTTCTAAAATGTGGAATCCAGAATCTTGGTTAAATAAAATAGAGTTACCTTCAGCAACAAAAATGTTATTGGAGCATGCGAAAGTGAATGCTTCAGAAGAAGATGTTGCACGTTCTTTAGAAGAAAGTTATAGGGAAAGATTGTATTAAAAAATTATTTTTTAAATATAGTGTTGAAGTATGAAATTCTAAACGTTTTAGAGTGAGGCTGTAATATGAATATTGTTAGTTTGTATGTGATGAATAGATATGTAAGAGTAGAAATCTGTATTAGATAATTTGTTATTTTAAAATATAATAATTCATACTTTTAAAAATAGTGAAGAAAAATAGGCTTGCTTTTTAAAAATTTCATAACTATAATAAATTAACAAATAGACATGAACGAAAAAGTAACGATAAGGACATGAAATCATTTTTACGGTTTACAGAGAGGGAAGTCAAGGGTGTGAGCTTCCTAACACGAGAAATGGTTTTACCACCTTTGAACTTCAATAGTGAACGAGTAATCTAGTAATTATTGACGGTATCAGCCGTTATCTGAACTTGAGCAATCTAGGAGGAAATACGTCTCTAGATTGGAACAAGGGTGGAACCACGAAAACACATTCGTCCCTTTCCTAGGGATGAGTGTGTTTTTTTATGGATTTACAGATTGAAAATTTAAAATAATTAAAAAAATAGTATTGATTTTGTTTTTTATGCGAGTATAATGAGTTAACAAATAAACATGAACGAAAAAAGTAACGATAAGGACACGAAATCATTTTTACGGTTTGCAGAGAGGGAAGTCAAGGGTGTGAGCTTCCTAACACGAGAAATGATTTTACCACCTTTGAACTTCAATAGTGAACGAGTAATCTAGTAATTATTGACGGTATCAGCCGTTATCTGAACTTGAGCAATCTAGGAGGAAATATGTCTCTAGGTTGGAACAAGGGTGGAACCACGAAGACACATTCGTCCCTTTCCTAGGGATGAGTGTGTTTTTTTATTACTTTGAAGGGAGGTGCTGTAACATGAAACGATTTGTATGTACGGAAATAACCACCACCTGCATGATTAAAAAGCAGAGCAAGGTGATTGATGGGGATAAATAATAAAATTGTAGGAGGAGATTAGAAGATGAATAACGTTATTAATGTTGGGGTGTTAGGATTAGGTACGGTCGGAAGTGGTGTTGTCCATATTTTGAAAGAACATTATAAAAAAATTGCACTTGATACAGGGTATGAAGTGAAGGTAAAGACAGTCGTTGTACGTGATTTAGAAAAAGAACGTGATGTTTGCATCGATGGAATCGTAGTAACAAGTCATGTCGATGAAGTTCTAAATGATTCAAATATTGATATTGTAGTAGAGGTAATGGGCGGAATTGAAGAAGCAAAACAGCATATTGTTAAGGCTTTACGAAATAAGAAACATGTTGTAACAGCAAATAAAGATTTAATGGCTGTATACGGTGCAGAGCTTCTCAAATTAGCGAACGAAAATAATTGTGATCTATGTTATGAAGCAAGTGTAGCGGGCGGTATTCCAGTGTTAAGAGGATTAACAGACGGATTAGCCTCAGATCAAATTGAAAAAATAATGGGAATTGTAAATGGAACAACAAATTACATGTTAACAAAGATGAGTCAAAATGGATGGTCGTATGAAGAGGCTTTACAAGAGGCGCAAAAATTAGGATTTGCAGAATCAGATCCGACAGCAGATGTAGATGGACTAGATGCGGCGAGAAAGGTAGCCATTCTTGCAAACTTAGGTTTTTCGATGAATGTTTCTTTAGATGATGTGCAAGTAAGAGGGATTCGAAAGGTTGAAAAAGAAGATTTACAAATGGCTGAAAAGTTAGGGTTTACTATGAAATTAATTGGGAAAGCGGAGAAACAAGGACCAGCCATTCATTTAAGTGTAGAACCGACGCTTTTACCAAGTCATCATCCATTATCGAATGTAAATAATGAATTTAATGCAGTATATGTTCATGGTCAAGCGGTAGGAGAAGTAATGTTTTATGGACCTGGAGCTGGAAAGTTGCCAACTGGTTCTGCTGTAGTAAGTGATATTATTTCAATCGTTAAAAATATGAATCAAGTTCCGAAAAATAAAAGTGCATTAAAAGAACCAGTGCCGTATGAATTACAAGGAGATGAAGAAGTCGTTTCGAAATATTTCTTACGTATTTCATTACGAGATGAACCTGGGATGTTACAAAAGATAACAGAATGTTTCGTTAATTACTCTGTAAGTTTAAAAGAAGTTATACAATTACCTTTAAATCGCGAACTTGCAGAAGTCGTTGTTGTGACACATCAAACTTCAAAGTATCAATTCGAACGAGTGTTAGGAGCGATAGAAGATGTCGCAAGTGAAATAAACAGTTACTACATTATTGAGGAGGAAAAACAATATGTATAAGGGATTATTAAAACAATATGCTTCTTATTTACCGGTGAATGAAAATACACCTGATGTGAGCTTAATGGAAGGGAATACACCTCTTATTCCATTATTAAATATATCAAAACAATTAGGGATTCAGTTATACGGGAAGTATGAAGGAGCGAATCCGACAGGCTCTTTTAAAGATCGTGGTATGGTAATGGCCGTTGCTAAGGCGAAAGAAGAAGGTTCGGAGGCAATCATTTGTGCATCAACAGGTAATACATCAGCATCGGCTGCAGCATATGCGGCACGCCTCGGAATGAAATGCATTATTGTAATCCCAGAAGGAAAGATTGCGCATGGAAAATTAGCACAAGCGGTCGCTTATGGAGCGGAAATTATTTCAATAGAAGGGAATTTCGATGATGCACTAAAGGCTGTAAGAAATATTGCTGCAGAAGAGCCAATCACATTAGTTAACTCGGTAAATCCTTATCGAATTGAAGGGCAAAAAACAGCAGCGTTTGAAATTTGTGATCAGTTGCAAAGCGCGCCAGATGTTTTAGCGATCCCTGTTGGGAATGCAGGAAATATTACAGCGTACTGGAAAGGCTTCTGTGAATATGAGAAAGAAAAAGGCTATAAGAAGCCAAGAATTCACGGATTTGAAGCGGAAGGAGCAGCTGCTATTGTTAAAGGACACGTCATTGAAGAACCTGAAACAATTGCAACAGCGATTCGCATCGGTAACCCAGCAAGTTGGTCGTATGCAGTAGAGGCTGCTGAGCAATCTCACGGGGAAATAGATATGGTATCAGATGAGGAAATATTACATGCATATAGATTATTAGCAAAATCGGAAGGGGTTTTCGCTGAGCCAGGATCCAATGCTTCATTAGCGGGTGTAATTAAACATGTTCAATCTGGAAAAATCAAAAAAGGAGAAACAGTTGTTGCAGTTTTAACTGGAAATGGTTTGAAAGATCCTGATATCGCTATTTCTTCTAATAAATTAGACATTGCAAACGTTTCAAATAATATAGAACAAATTAAAGAGCATATAAAAGGGGTGATTATGTCGTGATACCATTAAGCGTTCGTGTTCCTGCTAGTACAGCGAATGTTGGACCTGGATTTGATTCAGTAGGAATAGCATTATCATTATATTTAGAGGTCATTGTAAAGGGGACAGCTGATAAATGGCAAGTCATCCATTCATTTGAAGATTCAATTCCGACAGACGACAAAAATTTAATTGTTAGTACGGCATGTAAAGTGTGTCCTTCTTTGTCACCATATATAATAGAAGTTACTAGCAATATTCCGCTAACAAGAGGTTTAGGAAGTAGTGCATCAGCGATTGTAGCGGGAATAGAGCTTGCGAATCAACTAGGCAATTTGAACTTAACAACTGATCAAAAAGTTCAAATTGCTACAAATTTTGAAGGACATCCTGATAATGTTGCTGCTTCTATATTAGGAGGAACTGTAATCGGAGCACTTGATGGAAAGAATGTTTCGATTGTAAGAATTGAAAGTAAGGAATTAGGCGTAATTTCTCTTATTCCAAATGAAGAGCTAAATACAGATGAAAGCCGATCTGTATTACCAGATGTATTCCCGTTTCATGAAGCTGTTAAGGCTAGTGCGATAAGTAATGTATTAGTAGCTGCCTTATGTCAAAAGAAATGGGAAGTTGTAGGGGAAATGATGGAGAGGGATCATTTTCACGAGCCGTATCGTTTAGAACTTGTACCGTTATTACCATCTATTCGTAAATGTGCAAAAGAATTCGGTGCATACGGCACAGCGCTTAGCGGGGCAGGACCATCCATTTTTATATTAACGCCGTATGAGAAACGTCAAGAAATTGCTGAGCAATTAGCAAGAGTATTTTCAGCTATGAAAGTATGTGAGCTTGAAATCGATCATACAGGGATTACTGTAAATAAGGAAGACCATATTGAATTATAAAGAGAGCTAGCATCGCTAGCTCTCTTTATGTTGTAAATGTTTTTTGAATAGGCATATAAAATGAAAAATAATATTGTATAATTTAGTAAATAGTTCATTATTTTGGAGGTGATTATATGAGTAAAGAGTCACCAGAAGAAAAAAGAGAACGCATAAGGCAAAGTGAATTGAACAATAACCCTACCGGTACTTTACAGGATGGGCTCAATAGAGCGGAATCAGGTAGCCCTGTCGATATGACAGGTGGTATGAATTGGAGAAGTACAGGGGTAATCATTTTAGTGCTACTTTTAGGCTACATTATATACACGTATTTCTTCGGCTAAGGAATGCTTGTTAAAACTTTGATTTATTTCGTTTCATAATTTGTGAGAATGAAAAAACGCGGTTATTGTATTACATATACTTTAAGCGGAAGCAGGCTTTAGTTGTTCATATACACTTGTTTTTAATACACGCAATAGAGCTAGCGTATGTTAGCTCTATTATTTTTTGCCATATTCCTGTAACAAAGCACCTGTATATTCAGTGGTGGAGGTGCAGAAGATGGAAAAAATGATAGCGATATGTCTTCTTACAACGATGTCATTTTCGACTTTAGTCGGGTGTGATATAAAAGGTAGTAATGCTGTACAAGAGTCTAAAATAAAGAAAGCGACGTATAAAGATTTTACGTACGATGTAAATCCAGAGACGTTCACGTTAACTGTAGAACATGATGGTGTAAAAGAACAGGCGTCACAACCCCTGCCGAAAATGAAAGTATCGAATGTGAAAAAAGAAAAGAATCGCACATCTTGGGAATATCCAGATGAAAAAGTAAAGGTGAGTTTAGAAAAGAAAAAAGACCACTTAAGTATTGAAGTGGAATCGACCGGTGCAGAAAGTTTCACATGGCCAAAAATACAAGCTGAAAATTATACACTCCCGTTATGGGAAGGGAAGCAAATTCCGAGTAATGATGAGAATTGGAAGAAGTTTTTAAAGGATGATGCATATTCATTTGCTGAATCATTTTCTATGAAGTTTTTCGCGTTAAATGGTTTGAAATATTCAATTGTATATATTGCGAACAATATGTTTAATAATGAGGTGAAATTTCATTCGGATCCGAAAATCGGGTTTGATTTTACACATGAATTCCCGAGTATAAATAAAAATAAAACATATGGTTTTCAATTATATGTGACAAACAATGATGCGGTAAGTATTGCTAAACTGTATAAGGATAACATTGTTAGAACAGGTGAATTTAAAACATTACAAGAAAAGGCTAGAAAAAATAAAGAGATTGAAAAACTTTATGGTGCAGCTCATTTTTATTTTTGGAATCAAAATGGTTTGTCTGACAGTAACGTAAATTGGCCAAAAATAAGAGAGCAAATAAATAGTCCTCTATTTAGTCATATAAAAGAGCTCATTCAAAAGAATAGTTCGGAGCCTGGAGAACTGAATGTATTTGAGCAAGTAAGTAAACAAGATTTCATTGATAAGTATCAAAAAAATGTTATTTCGCGTTATGTAAACGAAGTATTATCAATGAAGGAATTGTATAAAGAGGATATTTTTCCGAAGATTGACCAAAAGGCTAGTGAGTTATTAAAAAAAGGTGTAGATCACTTATCGAAGGCGGAACTGTATAGCTTAAATAAGCATTTATTAAAGTCAGTACTCGGTGATTCAGTAGAAGATGTAAGTAAATGGGGAACCTCAGATGGAACGGATATTATAAATGAAATGAAAGAAGCAGGAATAGACAAAGCGTGGATTGGCTTACCGAACTGGGAACAAGGGTTTATGCAACCTAATTTTGTTACAGAGGCGAAGGATGCGGGATATTTAGTTGGTCCGTATGATTCTTATCATTCTATTCACGAAAAAGGTGATAAAAATTGGAATACTGCTTCCTTTACTGATCCATCGTTATATGAAGGGGGTACTGTAACGAAGAAAAATGGAGAAAAAGTACAAGGGTTTCTAGGGAGAGGTCGAAAATTAAATCCGACTTTATCGCTGCCTAGTGTAAAAGAACGAATGAACGATATATTGCAAAATGGTCCTAAATATAATTCGTGGTTTATAGATTGTGATGCGACGGGCGAAATTTACGATGACTATTCGGCAAAACATATAACGACACAACAACAAGATTTAAAAGCAAGGTTACAACGAATGGATTATATTGCGCATGAAAAAGGGATGGTAGTTGGATCAGAGGGTGGAAATGATTTTGCAAGTAGTACGATTGCGTTTGCTCATGGAATTGAAACGCCTGTAATTAAATGGGACGATGAAGATATGAGAAAAAATAAAACGAGTCCGTATTATGTCGGAGGATATTGGTCGCCAAATCAAAATGTTCCAGAAAAATATGCGAAGCAAGTGCCGTTAAAAGACGAGTATAAACAAGTGTATTTAAATCCAGTTTATTCAGTACCACTATATAAATTAGTATACAACGATTCGGTAATTACAACGCATCACTGGGAATGGGGGAGTTTGAAAGTAAAAGATGAAGTAGAAAATCGTATGCTATATGAATTATTATATAATGTTCCTCCGTTGTATCATGTAGATGAAGTAGAATGGAATAAGCATAAAAAAGAAATTAAACAGCATTTGAAAGTTTGGAGTGAAGTTCATAAAAAGGCAGTGAAAGAAGAAATGACGAATTTTGCATATTTGTCAGAGGATAAATTAGTACAATCTGCTTCATATGGAAAAGATATTAAAATCATTGTGAATTTCTCTAACGATGATGTGGAAATAGAAAAAACGAAAGTTAAAGCAAAATCAGCGTTAATTATTAATAATGGGGAGAAAATCCTGTATAAACCAAATTAATAAAATTAATTTATATAAATTTAATGTTTTTATATAAATAGTCTCTTGCCAAAAATAAGCACAAGAGTATAATGTGAAATGGAATACATTTTGAATTCATGAAGTAACCTTACAAAATTGTAAGGTAATTGAAAGGAAATTCAATATGAAGATTAATAGACTTACATTATACTAGGGAAAGAGAAAGAGAGGCGAATGGATATGAGCTCTGAATTAGAACAAAATACGAGAAGTAATAAAAAACGTTCTAAAAGAAAGTCAATAAAATGGTTCATTATAATTCCATTTTTCTTACTTGTTTTTGGAGGAGTAGGATATGGATCGTTAATATATAACAAAGCAAAAGCAGTTGTAAGTGATGCGTATGCAAAAATTGATAAATCATCAAAACGTGATAAAGAAGTTGAGCCTTTAAAAGATAACATCTCAATTTTAATTATGGGTGTGGACGGTAGTGAAATGCGAAAAAGTCAATACGGTGAAGCTGTTCGAACAGATGCACTTTTATTAGCGACAATTAATAAAGATGATAAATCTGTTAAATTAGTTAGTATTCCGCGTGATTCACGTGTGTATATTCCGTCTAGAAAAAAATTAGATAAAATTACTCATGCACACGTATTTGGTGGTGTGGAAAGTACACGAGATACTGTGGAAAGATTTTTAAATGTGCCAGTTGATTATTATGTGAAGTTTAACTTTGAGTCATTTGTTCAAATTGTAGATTCACTTGGTGGCATTGATATTGATGTACCGGTTACTTTCACAGAGCAAGATAGTAAAGACCAGGCAGGTATGATCCATTTAGAAAAAGGCTTCCAGCACTTAGATGGAGAACAAGCACTTGCACTTGCAAGAACGCGTAAAATAGATAGTGATGCAATGCGTGGACAAAGACAACAACTTGTAATAGAAGCAATTGCCAAAAAAGCGATGTCTGTCCAATCAATTAGCAAAATGGGCTCTTTACTTGATGCGGTTGATAAAAATATGAAAACGAATTTAACATTCGATGATATGCTTGCTATTACGAAAAATATGGCAGGATCTAATTTGGAAATGGAAAAAATGCAAATAGAAGGTACGGATAAACGTATCGGCGGTATTTATTATTACATCCCAAATGAAAAAAATGTGAAAGACATTTCAAATAAGTTGAATCAGCATTTAGGTGTAACACCAAAACCAGTTCGAAATGAATAGTAAAAAAAAGATTGGCTCCGCCAATCTTTTTTTATGGGAATGTATTTGTAACTTTTCTATAACGGTTTTTTATTTTAGAAAAATAATAGTTAAATCATTTTAATTTATATAAACAAAAGGTGCAATTGTACGATATACTAGAGAAGACAATTTGGAAATTGACTCCTAAAGAGGAAAAAAGGAAAATCCATTTCATCATTGTAAATAAAGAAGAAATAGGAACAATAATTTTGATAAAACTCCCATTATAATACATATGTAGTCTATTTATATAGTGAAAATAAAGTAAATAGATGTATAATTATATTGGGCGATTTATATATAAGATTAATAGGGAGAGGAATTCGATAGAATGGAAAAAGCTTTTAATATGAAACGAGTAGTAGTCGTTTTAATAGCGATTGCAGCAGTAGCAATTGGGTATTTCATGTTTCAATCTATTACTTCACCAGCAAAAGCTATTGCGAAACAAGAAAATGTAGTTCAGCTTGCAAGTGAACAGCCGAAAGTTGAAATGAATAAAACGGCACCGAGTCGTTTTAATGGAAAGGAAAGAAAAGTTGCTTACTTGACATTTGATGATGGCCCTGGGAAATATACGGCTGAATTATTAAATACGTTAAAACAACATGATGCGAAGGCGACATTCTTTTTAATTGGAGCGAATGTAAAAGAGTTTCCGGATTTAGTAAAACGTGAAAATGCAGAAGGTCATTATGTAGGGATGCATAGTATGACACATAATTTTGCTAAATTATATAAAAATGGCGAGTATGTAAATGAAATGAAAGAAGATCAAAGCCTAATCGCAAATATTATTGGAAAATCACCCAAATTAACGCGTCCACCGTATGGTTCGATGCCTGGATTAAATGAAGGTCTTCGAAATAAAGTCGTAGAAGGCGGATTTAAAGTATGGGATTGGACAATTGATTCATTAGACTGGAAATATAATAAAATGCAAGTTGATGCAGCGGCTGCACAAATCGCTCAAAATGTATTAACAAATGCAACAAAACCACAAGAGGTCATTTTAATGCATGACATTCATCCGCAATCAGTAGCTGCAGTACCAGCAATTTTAAAGGGCTTAAAAGAAAAGGGTTATGAGTTTGAAGCTTATCATGAAGAGAGTCACTTCCCAGTGAACTTCTGGCATGATAACCGTATGTAATGGAGGAATGAACGTTGAAGTATGGAAAAGTAGCAGTAGTTGGAGCGTTATCAGTAGGGTTATTATCAGGTTGTTTCGGTGAAAAACCAGAAGAAAATTTATATACGGCTTTTGAAACAGCAGCGACACAAGAAAAATCTTTAGTTGATGAAGCGGAAAAATTAGAAAAGTTAGAGAAGCAAGGCCAAGAATTATATTCTCAAATTTTACAAGAAGGTAAAGACCATAATGAAGCAGTTATAAAAAAAATAGAGCAAGCTACTGCAAATGTAAATGATCGCGAAAAAGTATTGAAAAACGAGAAAGAAATGCTAGAAAAAGCACAGAAGGAAACGAAATCTGTTCAAAGTAATATAGAGAAGCTTGAAGACAAGAAGGTGCAAAAACAAGCGAAAGCGGTAGAAGAGTCGTATAAGAACCGTTATGATGCATTCCAAAAGATGAATGAAAATTACACAAAAGCATTAGCGACTGAAAAAGAACTTTATGAAAAATTAAAAGTAAAAGAAACGAAGTTAAAAGAAATTGGTGAAAATGTTAAAACTGTCAATGAGTTAAATGTGGAAGCACAAAAGTCGAAAGAGCAATTTAACAAGTACACAAAAGAGTATAATGACAGTAAATTAGCATTCTACAAAGATGCAGAGATTAAGATTAAAGAACAAAAATAAAGAAACATCTTAATCGGAATAAAAAGCCGGAAAAACATCGTAAAAAATGTTTTTTCGGTTTTTTGCGTTAAATGAATAGAAAAGACTGGAATTGATATCATAAAAGAGTTATAGTGAATTATTCGAAGGGAATCATTGGAAAGTAAGGAGAATGAAATATGTCATATGAATTTTTACTCAAATTAGGTTTGGCACTCTTTTTAGGATTATTCATCGGGATAGATAGGCAGCTAAAGAATAAACCACTTGGTGTGAAAACAAGTATGGTTATTTCTGTCGCAAGTTGTTTAATTACGATGGTTTCAATTGAATCTGTGCATGTATATTCTGTTCCAGGACATACAAATATGGACCCAATGCGTCTAGCTGCTCAAATAGTTAGTGGGATTGGTTTTCTTGGTGCAGGTGTCATTTTACGAAGAAGTAATGACGTTATTTCTGGATTAACGACAGCTTCTATGGTTTGGGCTGCTTCAGCTTTAGGTATTGCAATTGGAGCGGGATTTTATATACAAGCGACGGTTGCTATGATTTTAATTATTTTAGCGATTAACGTACTTCCTCACCTTGTGAAAATTGCAGGTCCATATTCATTAAGACAAAAGGACTTATCTATAAAAATTACTGTAAAAGAGCATCAAGAGTTGGATGGTATATTTAAGCAAATTAAAAATTTAGGTATGCATGTGAAACGCGTAAAGATTAAAGATATAGATAGTGGAGCATTTCAGCAACTGGAGATGGTTATTTTAGTTCCAGAAGATTTATATACAACTGAGTTATATAGTTCACTAAAAGAGATTGATCGTGTTGTTTCAGTTGAAGTGGAAAGTAGGTAATTGTAAGAGGGGAAGAGTGAAGAAAATTCACTCTTTTTTATTTGGATTTTTAAGGGAATACCTTGATATAATGATGAATAAATAAGGGGGAGAAATGATGGAAATACATATTAGAAGAGCGATAAAAGAGGATATATCAGGTATAGCAAAGGTACATGTTGACAGCTGGAAAACGACGTATAAAGGGATATTTGCTGACGAAATTTTAGAAAATATAACATATGAGCAAAGAGAAAAACAATGGAAAAACATTTTTCAACAAGAAGATAAATACCAATATAGATTTGTAGCAGAGACGTTAGATGGGGCAATAATTGGATTCATTGACGGGGGAGTAGAAAGAAGCGGTGCATATAACTGTGAAGGGGAATTATATGCGATCTACCTTTTAAAAACGTATCAAGGAATGAAAATAGGACAAAAGTTATTTCAAGCTTTATTATCGGAATTAATAAAAAATGATATAAAATCTCTTTTAGTTTGGGTCGTTACGAATAATCCTTCAAAAAAGTTTTATGAAAAATTTAATCCTGAAAAAGTGGATACAAAATTTTTAGAGAGATTAAATGTCGAAGAAACAGCTTATTGTTGGAGGGATATAAATAACATTATTATGTAAACTTGTTACTTGAAAGAGGTATGCCAATTAAGGTATACCTCTTTTGTTTCACTATTTTGGATGGATTACTAATGAAAATAGTAAGTATGTAGTTTGAAAGTGAGAATTTTTCTTCTGTATTTTTAATTAGATTAAATAAAGGCTGAAAAAAAGAAATATTTATTCAGATTTAAAAATTCTGAAATAAACTATTGAATTGATAATGAGAATCAATTAGAATCTTAATTGATAACGATATTCAATAATTGATTGTAATATGAAATTCCGATAGCGTTCATATAAAGAGGAGGCAAAGTATGCAGCGTGCGAAACAAATCGCGGAACATGCAACAATACAAAGTTTTTTAAATTGTTATTTAAGAGAAACAGGGAGTGGAGAATGGATTACAGAGGATAAAAGGATAGAGGATATTTTCTATCATTCATTTCAAAGAGATGCTTGCTCTACTTATCTATGCTGTCAGCTATCGGCGCAGAACGTTACTTTGTATGGAGAGGTTATATATAAATCTCCAACAGATCGTCATTTGTTTGGAGAACAATTTTATTATCAAATTGGAGAAAGGAAAACAGTTATAAAAGCAGATTACGTTACAGTTATTACATTTTTAATAAAAGAGATGTCTATCAACTACGGAGAAGGGACGAATCCATCTGAACTTATGCTTCGAGTTATTCGTAGTTGTCAAAATATTGAGGAATTTACAAAAGAGAGAATAGGAGATACATCCGTATTATATGGTTTCCATACAACTTTTATAGAAGCTGAGCAGTCTTTATTATTTGGACATTTAACGCATCCTACACCAAAAAGTAGACAAGGTATATTGGATTGGAAAAGTGCAATGTATTCTCCAGAATTAAAAGGAGAGTGCCAGCTTCATTATTTTCGGGCACATAAAAGTATAGTAAATGAAAAATCATTATTATTAGACTCTACTACAACGATTATAAAAGAAGAATTAAGTAATGATGAGATGGTGAGTAAGGAATTTAAATTGAAGTATTGTAAGGAAGATGAATATTCATTAATTCCAATTCATCCGCTTCAGGCAGAATGGCTATTACACCAACCTTACGTACAAGAGTGGATAGATCAAGGAGTACTTGAATATATCGGTCCTGCCGGTAAATATTATATGGCAACATCATCACTTAGGACGTTATATCATCCCCACTCAAAATATATGCTTAAGTTTTCATTTCCAGTAAAAGTAACAAATTCAATGCGCATTAATAAATTGAAGGAACTAGAGAGTGGCCTTGAAGGAAAGGAAATGTTAAACACAGCAATTGGTGAAGTGCTAGAAAAGTTTCCAGGCTTTGATTTTATTTGTGATCCAGCATTTATCACACTACATTACGGAACAGAAGAGTCTGGATTTGAAGTGATTATACGAGAGAATCCTTTTTATAGTGAACAAGCAAATGATGTTACTTTAATAGCTGGACTAGTTCAAGATGCTATACCTGGAGAACGTACGCGCTTATCAAATATTATTCATCGACTAGCAGATTTGGAAAGTAGAAGCTGTGAAGAAGTAAGTTTAGAGTGGTTTAGACGATATATGAATATTTCTTTAAAGCCGATGGTATGGATGTACTTACGTTATGGTATTGCATTAGAAGCTCATCAGCAAAATAGTGTTGTTCAGCTGAAGGAGGGTTATCCAGTAAAATATTATTTCCGTGATAATCAAGGATTTTATTTCTGCAATTCAATGAAAGAGATGCTTAATAATGAGTTGGCTGGTATTGGAGAACGTACTGGAAATTTATATGACGATTATATTGTAGATGAAAGATTTCGTTACTATTTAATTTTTAATCATATGTTTGGACTTATCAATGGTTTTGGTACAGCAGGATTAATTAAGGAAGAAATTCTTCTCTCGGAATTAAGGTCTGTAATCGAATCATTTCTTCCATATAATCGTGAACCTTCTACCTTTTTAAGAGAATTGTTGGAAGAGGATAAATTGGCATGTAAAGCGAATTTACTCACGAGATTTTTTGATGTTGATGAGCTGACAAATCCTTTAGAGCAAGCAATTTATGTACAAGTAGATAATCCACTTGTAAGAGAAGTGGCAGTTCGTTCGTAAGTAACGATAAAATTTCACGTAATACAAATAATGGAATTTGGTGTTTCGTCATAAAGTGGAGGGATTTATGGGAGTAGATATGTATCACACGAAAATATTGAAGGCACTGAAATCAGAAGATTATATTTCAGTGCGAAGAAGAGTGTTACGTCAGTTAGTAGAATCGTTAATTTATGAGGGGATCATTACGCTAGTTCGTATAGAAAAGGAAGAACAAATTCTTTTTCTTATACAAGGACTTGATGAGGAAAAGAAAAGTGTTACGTACGAATGTTACGGAAGAGAACGAATGACATTTGGACGTATCTCTATAGATTCATTAATAGTAAGAGTTCAAGAGGGAAAACAAGAAATACAATCTGTTTCACAATTTTTAGAAGAAATTTTTCGAGTTGTTAACGTGGAACGAACTAAATTAGATTATTTTATTCAAGAATTAGAACAAACAATATTTAAAGACGCGATTGCACAATATGAAAGAAATAATAAGGAAGAATACATTCAAAAATCTTACGATGAGTTTGAAAGTCATTTAATAGACGGCCATCCCTATCATCCTAGTTATAAAGCGCGCATTGGATTTCAATATCGTGACAATTTTCAATATGGATATGAGTTTATGCAGCCAATAAAACTCATATGGATTGCAACGCATAAAAAATACTCCAGTGTAGGTTATGAGAATGAAGTAATTTATGACAAAATTTTAATAGAGGAGATTGGTGAGCGTAAATTAGAAGAGTTTATGGAACGGATTCACAGTGCGGGATGTAATCCAAAACAGTACGTGTTTATACCTGTTCATCCTTGGCAGTGGGAGAATTTCATCATTCCGAATTATGCTAGTCATATACAGGATAAATATATTATTTATTTAGGAAGATCAGAGGATGATTACTGTGCACAACAATCTATGAGGACGTTAAGAAATGTTACGAATCCAAAGAAACCGTATGTAAAGTTATCACTAAATATACTCAACACTTCAACACTTCGTACGTTGAAACCATATTCTGTTGTGAGTGCACCAGCTATATCGAATTGGTTACATGATGTTGTAAGTCATGATTCGTATTTGCGAGATGAATCACGCATAATTTTGCTAAATGAGTTTTCGAGTGTAACGTATGATACGAATAAGAAATCAGTATATGGTTCATTAGGATGTATTTGGCGTGAAAGTGTTCATAAGTATTTGGATGCACAAGAGGATGCAATTCCCTTTAACGGCTTATATGCAAAAGAGAAAGATGGGACACCAGTTATTGATGCATGGTTAAACCAATATGGGATAGAAAATTGGCTACGATTACTTATTCAAAAAGCGATTATACCAGTTATACATCTTGTTGTAGAGCATGGGATCGCATTAGAATCACACGGACAAAATATGATTTTAGTTCATAAAGAAGGGCTACCTGTCCGTATTGCATTAAAGGATTTCCATGAAGGACTTGAGTTTTATCGTCCATTCTTAAAAGAAATTGACAAATGTCCGGACTTTACTAAAATGCACAAAACATATGCGAAGGGAAAAATGAATGATTTCTTTGAAATGGATCGTATCGAATGTTTGCAAGAGATGGTATTAGATGCACTTTTCTTATTTAACTTAGGAGAATTAGCTTTCGTACTTGCGGATGAATATGAATGGAAAGAAGAAAGTTTTTGGATGATGGTTGTTGAAGAAATTGAAAATCATTTAAGAAAATATCCATATTTGAAAGGTAGATTTGAAAACATTCAATTATACACTCCTACATTCTATGCCGAGCAATTAACGAAGCGTCGTTTATATTTGGACGTGGAATCACTTGTTCATGAAGTCCCAAATCCATTGTATAGAGCAAGACAACTTAACAAACAAAAATCAGTTGTTACAGGGGGGAATTATGCTAATCGTTAATAAAGAAGAGTATAGCAAAAGTGATTTTGATTTGAGATTACAAGTCTATGAGGAAATGGAACAATTTCAAGAAGCAGCAGGAAATAGATTTGCGCTTTGTCTGAAAAATCCATTCGATATTATTACGCTTGTTTTTTTCTTAAAAGAAAAGAAATCATCAGTGTTACTTATACATGAAGATACGCCAAAAGAAACGGCTATTGAAATGGCAAAGCGTGCAAATTGTATCGGAATTTTATATAGAGAATATAGTGATTTTACGAAATTAGAAGCAGTGAACTCTTTACTAGAAGAGCCTTCTTTATTGCAATATAGTTCTGGAACTACGGGAGAGCCGAAACTGATTCGTAGAGCATGGACGGAAATTGATACAGAAATTACTGCTTATAATGAAGCTTTAAACTGTGAAGAGGATGAAGTGCCGATTGTTATGGCGCCTGTTTCACATTCATACGGGCTAATATGTGGTACGTTATCTGCCATTACGAGGGGAAGCAAACCGATTATCATTACGAATAAAAATCCTAAATTCGCATTAAATATAGTTCGTAATACAGAAAAACATATCATATATGCAGTACCACTTATGCTACATATTATGGGAAGTTTTCCACTAGGAACATTTCAGTTTCATAAAATTATGACATCTGGCTCACCGTTGCCAGAAGCATTATTTTATAAACTAAAAGAAATGACAACGTATATGATGCAGCAATACGGTTGTTCTGAAGCAGGTTGTATTAGTATATGTCATGATATGAATAGTCATTTAGATTTAGGAAAACCATTATCTCATGCGAGTATAAGCATAGGGTCAAGTGAAAATGCGCCTGAAGAAATTGTAGTGAAAATGAACGAGAAGGAAATTTTCACGAAAGATTTAGGGTATAAATCTGAGCGTGGCTTTCATTTTATGGGGCGCATGGATGATGTAATTAACGTTTCAGGATTAAAAGTCTTTCCTATAGAGGTAGAAGAAACGATGCTTCGATTAGAAGGTGTCCAAGAGGCGATAGTATATCGAGGAAAACATCCTGTGATGGGTGAAATTGTTAAAGCGAAAGTAATCTCTCAAGTAGATCCCGTGCAAATAAGGGAATGGTGTATGGAGCACTTACCGTCTTATAAAGTTCCGCATGAAATTGAAAGTGTAACTGAAATTCCGAAAAATAAAACTGGAAAAGTAAGTAGAAAGTTACTAGAGATGGGAGAGGTTACAGCATGAGACGAGAAGAGTTAAAGAATGCAGTGTTAAAAATTATGGAAGAAAAAATGGAACTGAAAAATGTAACGCATTTAGAAGAAACGATGCGATTAAATCAAGATTTATATATAGATTCGGTAATGATGTTACAGCTCATTGTATACATAGAAATGGATTTGAAGTTATGTGTCCCAGAGGATGAGGTAGATCCAAAGGCATTTCTTACTGTAGGATCTTTACTTGATTTTATGGAGGAGTTACAGCCGTTACAAGAACTAAATATGAATAACTAACATTTAGGAAAGTGGATGAAAATATGACTTCAATTAAAGTGCACTGCTTAGTGAGTTGTTTTTGTGAAATTATAAAAAGGCGTAGTGATATAGATTTTCGTCCATTTTATTTTGGATTATGGGATGGAGATTTTGATATAACAGATGGCGGAATTATTTCATATCACTCCAAAAATATTAACCATGATAATTACTTACTTTGGTATGAAAAATTGTATGGTATTAAAGTGAACGAATGGTATGATCATGAAAGAGATAAAAGTAGTAATGTAGAAACATTTTTAGAATTAGTAGAAAACAAGCCAGAGAATCGCTATGTAATTGTAATGGTTGATATGTCCCTATTACCTGAGAGGGAAAATAAATTCCATCAAAAACCGTTTCCACATTATTTAATGATATCGAAGACAGAGAAAGAAGAAGAATGGTTCATGTTAGATCCTGATTTTCGCTGGGAAGGGAATATGGAAAGAGAAAAAGTGCTTCACTCTGTTCAGGATAATCCTTTTGGTGGAGGATATTTCATTGATGTAGAAGGAATTCAAGAACCAACACAAGAAATGGTAGCTAGTTATTTCATGGAAACATTCAAAAAGAAGGACAATGAACTAACTATGGAGTTGAAAAACTTAATTATAAAAATGGCAAATGAGGAAGAGGGGTATGAGCTTTCTAGGCTTGTAGCGGCAGTAAAACAAATTCCAGTACTTGCGATTCGTAAATATAGTTATGAGCATGCCTTTGCATATTTCCGTGAAACGTTACAATATTCAGAGCAAGAATTTGATTATTGGTGTGATCGAGTAGAAGATATTGTACAAGGATTTACAAATGTACAGTATCGTGCAATTAAAATGGCGATGACGAATAATAAAGGAATGCTAGTATCGATTGTTGAAAAACTGGATGAAATGAATGCAATTGAACTGCAAATTAAGGAAGAATTAGAGAAACAATTTCTAGCGTGGAAAGCTATAAAAATAAATCAGTCTGTCGTAACTCTTTAAAAAGTTTACTGAATTTAAGATAAGGGAGTTTAAAGCTATGAAATATTCACTATGTACCATTTCATTTCGCCATCAATTAATTTCATTTACTGATATTGTTCAATTTGCATACGAAAACGGTTTTGAAGGAATTGAATTGTGGGGGACTCATGCGCAAAATTTGTATATGCAAGAGTATGAAACGACAGAACGAGAATTGAATTGTTTAAAGGATAAAACCTTGGAAATTACGATGATAAGTGATTACTTAGACATAGCATTATCGGCAGATTTTGAAAAAACGATAGAGAAATGTGAACAACTTGCAATACTAGCTAATTGGTTTAAAACGAACAAAATTCGTACGTTTGCTGGACAAAAAGGCAGTGCAGGTTTTTCGCAAAAAGAGAGACAAGAGTATGTGAATCGTATTCGCATGATTTGTGAATTATTTTCTCAGCATAATATGTATGTACTTTTAGAAACACATCCAAATACATTAACGGATACGTTGCCTTCTACTTTGGAACTATTAGGCGAAGTAGATCATCCGAATTTGAAAATAAATCTTGATTTTCTTCATATATGGGAGTCTGGTGCAGATCCAGTTGACAGCTTCCAGCGACTAAGGCCGTGGATACAACATTACCATTTTAAGAATATATCGTCAGCAGATTATTTACATGTGTTTGAACCTAATAATGTATATGCAGCAGCGGGAAGTCGTACTGGTATGGTTCCGTTATTTGAAGGTATCGTAAATTATGATGAGATTATTCAGGAAGTGAGAGATACTGACCATTTCGCTTCACTCGAATGGTTTGGACATAATGCGAAAGATATATTAAAAGAAGAAATGAAAGTACTAACAAATAGAAATTTAGAAGTAGTAACTTCTTAATATAAAATGATGTAAGAGTCTCTCATTGTAGAGACTCTTTTTTAAAAAATATTAATAACCAAAAATTACCATGTATTTAAATTAAAATTTAACACAATTTATATATAAATAAGGAGGTGATTGGTAATGGCTAGAAATCGTAATTCTAATCAATTAGCATCACATGGAGCACAAGCGGCTTTAGATCAAATGAAATATGAAATTGCACAAGAGTTTGGTGTACAACTTGGCGCTGATACTTCTTCACGTGCAAACGGTTCTGTAGGCGGTGAAATTACAAAACGCCTTGTAGCGATGGCAGAACAACAACTTGGTGGCGGATATACTCGCTAATTGTAGAAGGTTATAGGAGAAAGGAAGGATTCTTCCTTTCTTTTTTTTTTCAATTAATTGGTATGGATATATTGTGAACTGGATTCAAAGAATAGGAATAATACTATATTTTCCCCAATTTCTTTTGTTGTGAATGGGAAGGTAGTAACGATGTAATAGCCCTGGTGGAATGAACATTGCGTTCCAGCAGGGCTATTATATGGTAAGAAATATACGATGAAAGGTTCCGAAGTCAACATGTTAAAAAAAGAAAACTGTTGTTTAATTGCGCTCGCATCAGTTCCACTTGTTATGACATTAGGGAATTCAATGCTCATTCCAATCCTGCCGACTATTGAAAAGAAATTACATATTTCATCGTTTCAAGTATCCATGATTATTACAATTTACTCTATCGTAGCCATTCTACTTATACCGATTGCTGGTTATTTATCAGATAGATGGGGACGAAAGATGGTAATGGTTCCGAGCTTGCTGATTGCGGCTATAGGAGGAGCGATAACTGGTTGGGTATCTTGGAAAGTTGATAATCCTTACACTTGGATATTAATCGGTAGAGCGATTCAAGGTATTGGTGCTGCTGGTGCAATGCCAGTTGTTATACCGTGTGTGGGTGATTTATACAAGGATGAAAAACAAGTTAGTACCGGTTTAGGAATTATAGAAACATCCAATACATTTGGGAAAGTGCTGAGCCCTATTTTAGGATCTGCTCTTGCTGCCATTGTATGGTTCTTACCGTTTTGGGCGATTCCCGTTTTATGTGTAGTATCGATTGTTTTATTACTCGTACTAGTAAAGGCAAAAAAACAAGAAGGGGAAGTGCCGCCACTAAAAGAGTTTATTCAATCTATTGTCTCTACGTTTAGGGAGAAGGGAAGATGGTTAATTGCCATTTTTATACTCGGTGCAATTATTATGCTTATTTTATTCGGAATTCTCTTTTATTTATCTACTATACTGGAGTCAAAGTATGACATTCATGGTATATGGAAAGGGTGTGTGCTCGCGATCCCGTTACTTGTACTGTCACTTAGTTCATATATGGCCGGTAAAAAAATTGGAGATAATCAAAATGTTATGAAGAAGTGTATTTATATTGGTTTTTTAATGGCAGCTGCATCAGTCATTATTCCTTTATTTATAAAAGGGATTTATTTATTACTTCTTTGTCTCGTTATTATGGGGATAGGGATTGGTATGGCACTCCCATGTTTAGATGCTTTAATTACACAAGGAATTGAAAAGGAGCAAAGGGGAACGGTTACGTCATTTTATAGTTCAATGCGATTTATCGGTGTAGCAGCTGGACCGCCTCTATATTCTTTTTTCATGAAAGGTGCTGACCATGAAGTATTTTATTTAACAAGTATATTCGCTGGTATCGGTGCTGCTATAGCAATCATTTGGATTAAACCAGCAAAAGATGTAAAGACGGTAAAAGAGAAACCGGAACCTACTTCATAATTTGTAAGAGAATTGCATGATGTTTTCAGTGACATGCAATTCTCTTTTGTTCATTAGGAATAAATAACTTGTTTTAACATATAAAGCGCGACACCCCATATGATGAGA
The DNA here is from genome assembly GCF_008368905.1 of Bacillus sp. SH5-2. Taxonomy (NCBI): domain Bacteria; kingdom Bacillati; phylum Bacillota; class Bacilli; order Caryophanales; family Bacillaceae; genus Bacillus; species Bacillus sp. SH5-2. The sequence continues at coordinate 101,274 of NZ_QOSD01000005.1, read as the reverse complement.
CCAGAAAATTTATTTAATAATACGATTGTCTTTCCGGTTGAGTCTAGTCTTTTTAGAAATTTCCCCGCTAAAGCTAAGCTTATAAACCAAATCCAAGAAACGATAATAGTTGCAAGTGTGAAAGCCCATTTTTCATTTCCTATGTATTGGATAGAATTTGTTCCAATTACACCGATTGTATCTAAAATTGCATGGGGATTTAATAAGGAAACTGATGCAGCGAAAAGTATTTGTTTTTTTACTGGCATGCTTATTTCTTGTTTTACATCATTGGAAGGGTTACTTCTCCAAATAACCCAGCCCATATACATGAGAAAGAAAAAGCCAATCATATATAACGTGTTAGTTAGCCAAGAAAAAGTAAGGAGTACAAGGGAGACACCCTGCACTGCAATTAATATGAGTAACGTATCACATATAGAGGCAGTTAATACTACGGGAGCTGCTCGCCAAATATTTGCTTGGCTGGCTCCTTGGTTAAAAACGAACACATTTTGAACACCTAATGGAATGATAAGACCAAATGCAAGGATGATACCATGAATAATTGCTTCACTCATCATATTTCCCTCCTACTTAATTTTAGTATGATAGTGTATATTGTATAGAAGAAATGAAAATTTGTATCCATCCATATGGTTGGGGAGGTTACCAACCAAAAAGAATGTAAGGTGATATGATGGAAAGGTTGGTTTGGAAGCCTGATATGTCTTTAGCGACTCCTTTGTATAAACAAATAGAAACGTATATAAAAGAAAAAATCGTTAATGGAGAATGGACTGTCGGAACAAAATTACCTTCACAAAGAAATTTGGCACATACATTTGGTGTGAATCGAAGTACAATTGTAATGGCTTTTGATGAACTAGTCGCAAAGAGATACATTAAAGGGAATGGCAGGAAAGGAACAATTGTTGTAAATAATCATGAAAATGCTTCAACTTACGCACCGCCGCCTAATTGGCAATCTTATGTAGAAACAGGACTTCATTATCCGAATCTGCCTGCTATTCAAGAGATTAATCAAGCTGAATTTTATCCGCATGTAATTCGTTTAGGAACAGGTGAGCTCGCGCCAAGTCTTTTACCCGAAAAAAAGATGAAAGTAGTAATGAATAAGCTTTTAAAATCAAACGTGATACTTGGGTATGAACAGCCAAAAGGTAATCTTAATTTAAGGAAGCAAATTGCGGACTATTTAAAAAGGCAGGGCATATATGTATCTCCTGACTCTATATTGATTGTTTCAGGAGCAATTCAAGCACTCCAACTTATTTCTATTGGGCTTCTTCCGAAAGGAGCATCCATTTTATTAGAAAAACCATCATATTTATACTCTCTCAATGTTTTTCAATCAGCAGGAATACGTTTAATTGGAATGCCAATGGATGAGAGTGGGCTAGATGTGTCATATATTGCGAAATATAAGAAGCAATTTAATGCCTCTATTTTATATACAATCCCGTCTTTTCATAATCCAACGAATTTTAGCATGGATACGAAGAAGCGGACAGAAGTGGTGGAGATATGCAATGAAATTGGATTGCCTATTATAGAGGACGCAGTGTATCAAGACTTATGGTTTGATGCCCCTATTTCGAAACCTTTAAAAGCGTATGATAAAAATGGAATCGTACTACACATTGGAAGCATGTCTAAAGTAATTAGTCCAGGATTAAGAATTGGATGGATTGTTGGACCTGAGCCAGTCATTCAAAGATTGGCAGACATAAAAATGCAAACAGATTATGGATCGAGTTCTATATCTCAGCAAATTGCCGCAGAGTGGTTTAAAGATGGATTGTATGAAGAACATTTACAGTTTGTAAGAGGTGAGCTTACAAAACGTAGGGACTTTATGGTGAGTATGTTAAAGAAGTATTGTAGTGAAATAGCGACATGGCATGAACCGGCAGGTGGTTTTTATATTTGGTTACATATGAGTGTTCCGGTTTCAAATCGTAGTTTATTTGAAAAAGCTTTGAAAGAAAAGATTTTGTTAAATCCAGGTACTTTGTATGATAGAAGTGCAAACCAATTTTTGCGCCTATCATATTCATACGCAACGTTAGAAGAAATTGAAATAGGTATAAAAAAGCTCGCACAACTAATGAAAAAGTAAGAGGAGAAAGTAATGAAACAATATGTAATTTGCCAAATTATCAATGGAGAAAAATATTTAGCTGCTTATGCGGAGACGAAGCGAGAGGCAATTGAAAAAGCAGAATTGTTAGGATTACGAACGGGAAATCGATACACCGTTATTACTGCGGAGGAAGCTGAAGGATTAACGTATCCTTAAGCAACGTATAATAATTATATAGGGGATAAATAAGCCTAGTAATATATGATTTTACTAGGCTTATTTTTTTTGAAAGCGTTACGTGTTTTCGTATGAAAAATAATAGTATTATGAGTCAAGTTGACGGAAATACCGATTTGTTTTTCGGTCTTGATTGCCGTCTCTATATTCATCAATATATTGTCTGAAGTTCCAAGATTGTAAAAACTTATTTGCGGCGTTATAACCAGAATTGTAAAGCCACTCTTTTTCTTCCTTTGTTAACTCAAAGTTTGTACTTGTAATGGACCCTGTTGGAATTGTAATTGTTCTTGCTTTTGATTCCTTGTCTAAATGGCGTAAATCATGGGCTTGCATCATTGTTTTAAATAGTCCTTTGAACATGGAGATAGGCTCGTTATAGTGGGTAGGGTCAGCTTGAATCTCATCTTTTACAAAATGAAACCCAAAAGTCGGCCAGCGAGGAGAGGTAGGTGAGTCGAAAATCCAAATTGGGTAATTGCTTAAAATCCCTCCATCTACCATATAACAAGGTTGCTTCCATTTTGGAGTTCTCCATTTTACCGGTTCAAAGAAGAAGGGGATTGTACTACTCATTCTTACAGCTTTAGCAATAGAGAAGCGATAATTTAAAAATCCGTAGTTCGGTAAGTCATCAGGAAAGACAACCATTTTACCATTACTTATATCAGAAGCGATAATTTTAAGCTTATTTAAATCAGGTAAATCTGTAAATAAGTGAACTCCTTTTTTTCGAAGTAATTCTTCAATCCATTCTTCTATAAAAATATTAGAGTAAACACCAAGAGTAGTCCATGCGCTTAATCCTTTTCCGATAAACGGGATTCTGTCAATAAAGGTTCTCTTCGTAAATTTATTATAATCAATATCAGTTATAATCGTTTTTAACTCTGAACAAGAATATCCTGCTGCTAGGAGCGCAGCGATAATGGAACCAGCTGATGTTCCAGCTACACGTTCCCATTCATAGCCTTTTTCAGCTAACGCGCAAATTGCCCCTACATGCGCAATTCCGCGTACACCGCCTCCTTCAAAAACACCATCAATCTTCATCAATCATACTTCCTTTCGAATAAAAGATTTGAAAATGGCAAAAAAGCACGTATTGTACGTGCTTTTTTACAATAGTTTTTAAATTTACTAGCAGCCTACAAAGCCGCCCCAACAGCTAGCTCCGATGATGATTAGAAGGATAAATAAAACGATTAATAAAGCGAAACCTCCATAACCACATCCACCACAACTACCGCCGTAACCGTAACCGCCGCAACTATATCCGTAACCCATGTGGAATTCCTCCTTAAATTAAAAATAAAAATGAACGAGGGGAAAATGTACTGGAAGAAATAATGAACTATCGTGTTTGTAGGAACAATGTATACTATGCTTTTTTAAACTTGTTCGCGTATGGAGGAAGAGCCCGTTTTTTTGGAGGCTTGTTGTTTTTACAAAGAATGGAGTATAATTTTTGTGCGATGATACAAATAAGTATGTGAATATAAGGAGAATTTATGAATAAACAAATTGAAGTATTAATTGATAAATATGGACTGACACATGTAAAAGAGGAACTTATTAATACTGTATTTCCTTGTGTGAAAGTTGTGCCAAAGCAGGAGGAAACCGTTGCGATAGGTAGTTCGAAAATGGGAGGAGTTCCTGATTTGCCAGTTGCATTTGAATATCCAACACACAAAGGAAATCCATTACAGTTTATCGCCCAATTTAATTTAAAGGATTTACAAAATGTCGGCATGGATCACAATCTTCCTAAGACAGGGATGTTATATTTCTTTAGTATTGAAAATTACTTTGAAGAAGATGTGAATCCAACTGAAGCGGGGCGTGTACTTTATTATGATGTTCCTGTAGAGCAATTACGAAGAGCAGATGAATTACAAACGAATTATAACCAGTGTGCAACTACTTTTGAACTAACGTATAAATTGCCAGAGCTTTTCATTGAAGATGAGGATGATTCAGATCGTTTCTTACAATTGCTGGAAGAGTTAATTCCAGACAACTATGATAATCATCAAATGTTTGGAGAACCGTTCTCTGTACAAGAAGAAGTGTTATATGAGACAGGAGAATATTTGGGAGTAGACCCGCAGCAAATGACGCTTTTATTCCAAATTGATTCAGATACTAAAAATTGTAATATGATGTGGGGAGATTTAGGGATGCTTTATTTCTGTATTGGAAATGAAGACTTAAAAAATCGACGTTTTGAAAATGCATGCTGCGTATTACAAACTTGTTAATGAAAAAGGTTGTTCTTGTAAAAAGAACAACCTTTTTACAATGTTAAATATGCATAATCTCATATGACCTATACGGAAAAGTATTGTATACTCTGAAACTATACGATACTTTTTCGTATAGTTATAGAATGTAAGGAGTGACGAAATGGGAAAGACAAGTAAGTATATGACAGCTGCGCTGCTTTGTTCTACTATAGTAGTGGGAGGCTTACAAGCATCATCTGTATCATATGCAGCTACGAATTCAACTGTAGCGACAGCACAATCAGATGTAAAGTTGTTAAATGATTTCAGAAAAGAATTAAAAAAACAGATTGATAATCGAGAAGAGAATATTACAATCACATATAAAACAAAAGATAGAAATGCTAGAAATATTATGGATCAATTGTATGGCGAGTTTAATAAAATTGTAGATGCTGATGAGTATGTAAAATATAATGTAGCGTCTACTAAGTATTCTATTAAAGGACTGCCAGGGAACTATACATTTACACTGCAAGTGAAATATCGTGAATCAAAAGAACAGACACAATATGTAAAATCTCAGGTGAAATCGATTATAGGTTCAATTGTAAAACCGGGGATGGATGCGCATGAAAAAGTAAAAGCTATACATGATTACGTTGTAAAACATGTATCGTATGATACGTCTTATCAAGCATATACAGCATATGAAGCATTAGCGAATCGCTCTGCTGTTTGCCAAGGATATACGTTATTAACATATGAATTGCTAAAAGAAGCGGGTATTCAAAACCATATTGTAACAGGTACAGGAAATGGACAAGCTCACGCATGGAATTTAGTAAACATTGAAAACAAATGGTACCACCTTGATACGACATTCGATGATCCAGTACCAGATAAAGCTGGGCGTGTAACATATTCATATTTTAATATGTCTGATGAGCAATTAAGTAAAGATCATGAATGGGATCGTAGTAAATATCCGGCAGCAACTACAAGTTACTTTAGTGAATTAACAAACAAAATAAAAACGGGTAGTTCAAAGACTGCTGCATATGAACAAATGTTAAAAGAAACAAATTTAAAATATTTGTCTGCACAATATGGGGCAGAAAATTACATTGAATTTAAGAAAAAATTACAGCAACAATTTGCAGCTAAACCAGAAAAAGTAGAAGTACGATATAAGCAGTCTATGGATGGGACAATGCAAGATATAAAGAAAGTGTTAAATGAGATAAATTGGCCAAAAGGTGCAAAGCGTGTATCATATCAAGTAGCACCATATAGTGCAATGGCGGGTTATTCATTAGCGACAATTACATTTACGTATTAAGGAATGAAAAAGAGCATCTGTAAAAGATGCTCTTTTATTATGTATCACTTTAAAAATCAGAATTATGTGATAAAATTAAAGTGGAAGGATGTGGAATCTGAATGGATTTGTTCGAAAGTAATATTTTTACATTGATATATACTTGTTTAGTAATCGGACTTATCGTTTTATTTTTCCTATCATTAACTTTGTTTATTAGAAGAATATTGCAAAACAACGCCGCAAAGAAACAGCATGTGATGAATATGAACCAGAAGCTAGATCGAATTATTGAATTGCTTGAAAAAGATAAGAAATAACGATAAAAGGTGTATGAAAAGGGGAAGAGGATGGCTAATTATATAAAAGAATTACGTGAAAAAGTAGGGCACGATTATGTTTTCTTAAACTTTGCGGGTGGTTGTGTGTTGAATGAACATGGAGAAGTATTACTGCAAAAAAGAGGTGACTTTAGCGCTTGGGGATTTCCTGGTGGTGCAATGGAATTAGGAGAATCTGCTGCAGAAACGGCGATTCGAGAAATAAAAGAAGAAACAGGTTATGATGTGAAAATAAATGAGCTTATCGGGGTGTATACAAAATATTTTCAAACATATCCAAATGGAGACAAATCCCAGTCAATTGTGATATTCTTTTCATGCTCAATTGTCGGAGGAGAGAAAAAAGTTGACGGTGATGAAACGTTGGATTTGAAGTTTTTCCCGTTAGACGAAATGCCCCCATTGTTCAATAAACAACATGAAGATTGCTTACAGGATATACTGGAGAAAAGAATCGGGGTATATCGTTAAAACATAAAAAAAGAAGCTTCACTCACTGTGTAGCGTTTTTCAATCTTTTCAGCAACATCAGCTGGAACTGATTTACCTTCTAAATAGTCATCTAATTGATCATACGTAATGCCTAACTCTGTTTCATCAGCTTGACCTGGTTTTTCATCTAATAAATCAGCTGTTGGCATTTTTAAATATAGTCGCTCGTCTGCACCTAATTCTTGTAGTAAAGCACGTCCTTGGCGCTTCGTTAATCCTGTTAATGGTAATAAATCTGCACCACCATCTCCGAATTTTGTAAAGAATCCTGTTACAGCTTCTGCAGCGTGATCTGTTCCGATAACAAGAAGACCGTTTTGTCCACCGATTGCATATTGTGTAACCATGCGGATACGTGCTTTCACATTACCTTTATTGAAATCTGTTAATGATTCACCTAATAAGTTTTCGTATTGACTTGAAAAAGCATCAACAGTTGAAGCGATATCAAAGGCAGTTGATTGATCAGCTTGAATAAATTGTAATGCTAATTGTGCGTCATCTTCATCTTTTTGTACTTTGTAAGGAAGACGAACAGCGATAAACGTTGCGTTACCACCTTCGTTACGAATTTCTTCAACTGCAAGCTGGGCTAAACGTCCCGCTAATGTAGAGTCTTGCCCGCCACTAATTCCAAGTACAAATCCTTTCGCACCTGTTTTTTTTACATAATCTTTTAAGAAATCAACACGTTTACGAATTTCTACTTTCGGATCAATTACAGGTTGAACATGTAATGCTTTCATAATCTGTTCTTGTAATGTCATTATGTTTTCCTCCTATTCATATTAAAGCGGTAAATAAGTTTATATGTATATTGGTACATACTTCTATCCTTTATTATTTCGCAAAATTAACGAATATACAATAGGGTGTGTGTATGAATATGAATGTAGTCATTATAATGAAACTGCTTCGTTTAAGCAATTTTTTTGAAACCTTTCAATAATGTAAGGTTTTTGTCATTTGAATCGATGGAAGGTATTTCCGTACTTTACTAATATAAGAACATAGTTAGTAGAAGGGCGGAGAAGTAATATGAATATTAGAGAACTCGCATATCGGAATGTGACGCGAAATAGACGAACATATTCAGCATATTTTTTAAGTAGTGCATTTGCTATTATGGCCTTTTTTGTGTATTCATTTTTTGCGTTTCATCCGGCGTTAAGTGCTGGAGAATTGGGACGATACGTGTTCGTAAGTATGTCTTTTGCACAGTCCATTATTTACTTATTTACATTCTTCTTTATTTTATATTCGATGGGAATGTTTTTAAAAACGAGAAAGCGTGAATTAGGAATTTTAATGATGTTAGGTATGACGAAATATCAATTAAAGCGTCTTATCTTTTTCGAAAATATTATGATTGGGATAGGGGCAATTATCTTTGGAATTCTAGCAGGGATGTTATTTTCCGGAATATTAATATTTGTAGCTCCAATGATATTGAAGTTAGATATTTCCTTACCCTATTACATTCCAATGAAAGCCATTGTTGTAACGAGCATTATGTTTTTTGTATTATTTATGATCATTTCTTTGTTTAGTGCAGGAATGATTCGGAAGAATAAAATTATGAAATTGTTTAGAGGATCAGCAGAAGCGAAGCCGGAACCGAAAGCATCCATTATTTCTTCTATATTAGCAATCATATTGCTTAGTGCGGGATATGCAGGAGCGCTTATGTCACACGGCGCAATGGTATTTGTCATGATGATTCCTGTTACAACGGTAGTCATTATTGGTACGTATTTGCTGTACAAGCAGTTGAGCGTCTTTATTATTAGACTATGTAAAAAAAGTAAACGTTTCTATTGGACACAGACAAATATTATTACGTTGTCAGATTTAGCTTATCGTATGAGAGATAACGCAAGAATGTTTTTTATTGTAACCATAATTTCAACTGTAGCATTTTCAGCAATAGGTACATTAGTTGGCTTTACATCAATGACAAAGACGATTATGGAGAGACCAATTGCGTTTCACTATCATTCTAAGCAAGGAAATAGTAATGAATCACAGCATTTGAAGATGATTGACGAAGGATTAAAGAAACATAGTATAACAGTTTCAAAAACTAATATTTCGACGAAGAAAACGGAGGAGCAGTCGTTAAGAAGCGCCACCTTTATAAAGGAATCAGACTATAAGGAATATGCAAAGTTAACAGGAGAACCCTTTAATGCGGTATCAAAAAAAGAAGTTTTATTTTTGTCAGTCGATATACCAGGGCCACAGATGAAAGAAAGAAAAGAAATTACTTTGTCACATTTGAATGAACCTTTAAAAGTGAAAAAAGTTAATACTTCCTCATTAAGTAAAATAATAAGAGGTAACGTTTATGTAATTTCTAACAATCAGTATGATGCATTACAAGATGGATTTAAAGAGGAAAAAGATTATTTGTACAAAACAGAAGGAACGAAAGATGAAATTGGGGTTGGTAAAGAACTTACTAATCAGATGAAGCCTTATGAAGAACATGGAGCGTTTAGTGCAGAAGAGTACGAACAAAACCAAAGTTTACAAATCGCAGGACCAATTCTATTTGTAGGTTTCTTTATTGGTATTGTATTTTTCGTATGTGCAGGAAGCTTCCTTTACTTCCGTTTGTTTTCTGATTTGGAGGATGATACTCGTTTGTTTGAAATGATTCGAAAAGTAGGCTTAACGAGTGGGGAATTATCGAAAGTAGTTACAATTCGATTGGCACTTTTATTCTTCGTTCCAATAGGTGTTGCAACATTACATGGAGCAGTAGCGTTAACTGCACTAGGGCAGATGTTTGAGTACTCACTGTTGAAGGAAAATGCGATTGTATTAAGTATTTTCATAGGAATCCAAGTTGTATACTTCTTAATGATACGATCTCGTTACTTAAAACAATTGAAAGAGAGATTACGTATTCGTTAACTGTGTTTTTTTGACTTGAGTACAAAAATTTCTAAAAAGAGGCAAGTATTACCAAATAGTGATAAAATGGAAATAGCGAGGTGGAAAAATTAATAGAGAGTAAGGGGGGAGTAATATGAAAGCAACAGGAGTTATTCGAAAAGTAGACGAACTAGGACGAATTGTTATTCCTAAAGAATTACGAGATGTATTAGGGATACAAATCAAATCACCACTTGAAATTTTCGTAGAAGAAGACAAAGTAATTTTACAAAAATATCAACCTTACAATGCTTGTCAAATAACAGGTGATGTTTCAAATCAGAACATATCATTAGCAAATGGAAACATTACTGTTAGTATAGATGGAGCGAAACATTTAATAAAAGAGATAGAGAAATTCTTAAACAAGAGTGAGGTTTGATCTTCATTTATATTATTTTTGAAGATTAAATTTTATTCTTTTAAAAGACTATGAAAGGACCATAAATTGGTCCTTTTATTTTTGTTATTAGTTGAATCACAATAGAAATAAAAAAGTAGTGAAAAATTAGTAAGCTATATTGAGAAATATTTGAAATGAAGGAGAATAGAACAGATAAAACGAATGTTAAATTTAAAGCTATTCAACAGTGGTCTGAAATGAAAATAATACATTTTCAGGAGGGATTACGATGAACAGTAGTACAGCGAATAAACAAAAAGGTATACAGTTGATTCCTTTTACAGTAAACAAGGTGGTCGAACAAGTAAATGAAATTCCACCAGGTGTACAATTGATTCATGCTCCACAAGTATGGGAGAAGAGTGAGAAAGGAAAAGATATTGTCGTTGCCGTTTTAGATACAGGGTGTGATATCAATCATATAGATTTAAAAGACCGTATTATTGATGGGAGAAATTTCACGAAAGATTATGAAGGTGATCCGAATATTTATCTCGATAATAATGGACATGGCACACATGTAGCGGGGACGATTGCAGCGACTGAAAATGGTGTCGGTGTATTAGGAGTGGCACCACTTGCTAAAATGTTAGTATTAAAAGTTTTAGCAGGAGATGGTTCTGGAAGTTATGAGCAAATTATTGAGGCCATTCATTATGCTGTAAATTGGAGAGGGCCTAATAAAGAAAGAGTTAGAGTCATTTCCATGTCACTTGGTGGTTCGCAAGACGTTCCGGAATTACATGAAGCAATTCAAAATGCGGTAAGACAAGATGTACTCGTTGTGTGTGCTGCTGGAAATAATGGGGATTGTGATGATGAAACAGAGGAACTAGACTTCCCAGGTGCTTATTCTGAGGTAATTGAAGTTGGTGCAGTTAATTTAGAGCGGAAAATTGCTTGTTTTAGTAATTCTAATCAAGAAATTGATTTAGTAGCGCCAGGTGATGAAATATTATCTACGTATCCAGATGGGAAGTATGCTGTATTAAGTGGAACTTCAATGGCGACACCACATGTTGCTGGAGCATTAGCACTTCTCATTAAGCAGTGCGAGAGAGAATATGGTAGAAAGTTATCGGAGCCAGAAATATATGCACAACTAATAAAAAGAACTGTACCTTTAGGGTATGAACGTACATCTGAAGGGAACGGATTAATAGACTTCTCATATGAATATGAGAAGTTTTTTAGTATGGCTCTGTCGCATGTAATACAACTTGTAACAAACCAGGGAATCTAGCATTTAAATCTTCCTCGCGAATTGAAATAAAACGTTGTGTTCCTTCAAGACGCGTATACATAACACCTGACTCACGTAAAACTTTAAAATGGTGAGATAAAGTTGATTTCGCAATTGGAATGTTTAACGCACCACAAGATTGTTCATTCTTCTCTAGTAGCATAGTTACAATTTGTAAACGAATTTGATCGCTAAGTGCATATAAGACAGAAGAGAATTGAATTTCTTCTCGATTTGGATGATAGAGTGTACGCATTTTTTCACCTGCTTGTATAAGTTAAGTTATTTGCACTATAACATATAAAATGGTATATTTCTATTGTTCGAATATATTCGAACAATAGAAATATAGGGGGAGAAAAAATGAAGTATACAAAATTACAAAAGGCAGGACTCAATATTTCAAAGTTGGGGTTAGGAACAAACGCTGTAGGGGGGCATAATTTATATGCTAATGTGAATGAGGAAGAAGGAAAACAATTAATAGAAGAAGCTATTCAGCAAGGAATTACATTTTTTGATACAGCGGATTCATACGGTTTTGGTAGATCAGAAGAATTAGTAGGACAGGTATTAAAAAGAAATCGCCATGAGTTTGTACTTGCTACAAAAGGTGGAATTCAGCCGTTATTAAATGGAGAAACGTATATTAATAATGAACCAAGTTATTTAAGAAATGCTGTGGAAAATAGTTTAAGAAGATTACAGACTGACTATATTGATTTATATTATTTACACTTTACAAATTCTGAAACAAGTTACATAGATTCAATTGGAGAGCTCATTCGTCTAAAAGAGGAAGGGAAAATTCGTTCAATTGGAATATCAAACGTAAACATAGAACAATTAAAAGAAGCGAATCAACATGGTTATATAGATGTTGTACAATCGCCTTACAACATGTTAGATCGTACTGCTGGGGAAGAACTATTGCCGTATTGTATAGAAGCTGGTATTTCATTTATTCCGTATGGACCTCTTGCCTTTGGAATACTAGGTGGTAAATATACAGAAGATTTCAAATTAAATGAAGGTGATTGGCGCAAAAGTGTAAATCTATTTGAAGAAAATACATATAAGAATAACTTTAAGAAAGTGGAAAAGTTAAAAGGTTTAGCCGAAGAAAAGAATATCGAAGTATCGCATTTAGCTTTAGCGTGGTTATTAAACAAACAAGGAATTGATACTGTTATTCCTGGAGGAAAGCGGGCAGAGCAAATAAGAGAAAGTGTAAAGTCGGTAGAAGTTTCATTGAATGAAAAGGTTCTAAAAGAGATTGAATCTATTTTAGAAGCATAGTTAAAAAGAGGGATAATCCCCTCTTTTTATCCTGCTATTTGTCGGATAGCCCGATTGGTGAGGGCTGATTAAAGTATAACTTTATATAAAAGGAGAAGATCTAAATGAAAAGAGTACTAATTGTATTCTTTACGATAATGTTTATGATCGGTACAGATACTTTCTTAATTTCACCACTTTTACCGACATTACAACAGGTGTATCATATTTCAACTGAGTTGTCAGGGTGGATGGTGAGTTCATATGCATTAGGATACGCTGGATTTGCGCTTATCGCTGGTCCTACATCAGATGGCTTAAACAGAAAAAAGGTGATGGTAATAGGAATGAGTTTTTTTGCGTTAAGTACGTTTTTATGTGGAATGGCACCGAGTTTTTTATGGATGATAACATTTAGATTTTTAGCAGGTGTAAGTGCAGCTTTTGTATCTCCACAAGTGTGGGCATCTATTCCGCTCCTAATAGGGAAGAAGCAAATTGTAAAAGCAATTGGAATTGCAACAGCGGGGTTATCAATCGCCCAAATTTTAGGACTGCCAATTGGAGCATATTTAGCAACGACACATTATACAACACCATTCTTCGTCATTGGTATATTATCAGCACTACTTGTCGTTCTTATTTATGTAGTATTACCAGAAATACAACCGGTTCATATAGGTGGAAATAAAACAAACATCTTAAAGCGCTATAAACAATTACTTACAGATTCAAAGGTTTCACTATCTTATTTTGCATATTTTGTTTTTCAAACTGGTAATTTTGCTGCATTTTCATTTTTTGGTGTGTGGCTTTCCAGTCAATTTGGCTTACAAGTTCATGAAGTAGGTACAGCTATGCTCGTATTAGGATTAGGAAATTTAACTGGTAACATTTTTGGGCCGAGAATTGTAAATAAAATTGGTAATAACCTTTCTTTCTATGGTGGAATTGTATTTACAGCAGTACTATATGTCGTACTTCCTCATTTAAATAACATTATATTTGTAGAGTTATTTTTCTTTGTTTTATTTTTTGTAACAGGAATTTTGTTTGTATTGATGATGGGGCGCTTACAAAATATGTCTAGTATAGCAAGAGGAACAGGAGCCGCTCTGGCTAATGCTTCTATGTATATTGGCCAGATGATTGGAGCGGCAATGGCAGGACTGCTATTTGCAGCATCTCACAATTTTATATTTGTAGGTAGTTTTACTGCGTTATTATATTTTGTAGCTTTATTTTTGTTTAGAAAAAGTGAAAAACTAACTGAGAATCGTGAAACAGGAATTGCTTCATAAAGCTTTTAAAAATAAATCGGGGAAATCAAAAAAATAAAAATCCCTACAAAGATAGGGATTTATATATCGGCATATAGTTCCTTGGAAAAGGATATAATTAGTTTAACATATAGGCCTACTTACATTTGTGAAATAGATGTGAAAGTAATGTGAAAAATGATTATGGTGAAAATCCTTGTAAATAAAAAGCACTGTTTTAGCTAATGTAACTAAAACAGTGCTTTTCTCTTCGATTGTACAGTTGCTGCATTTTCATCATGTATGCCTGCATCTTTAATAATTCGTTGTTTTGCTTTATTTAATAGATGGTTTACTGCTTCACCAAAATAGTTAGCTTCGCTTTTTGTGCGGGCTTCTCGTAAACATTTATAGTTTTCTAGCAGTTCCTCTTTTTCGGTGTTTGTTAAGAAATCTTCTATTTTCTTTTTTGTCATACGAAACACCCTTTCTTCTGACAAACGACGCAATAGAAAATATTTATTTTTCATTATAACAATAATTTAAAAAGAAAGTATATACTAACGTCGCAATAATTTGTCAATTTCTTGAATCTTTTCATCAGCTTTTCCAATTTGCGTATTTTTAGCCTGCTCACCACCAAGAGCCTGGTGAAGTAAGAACGTTTGGCCAGAAATAGCAGTCACAATGGACACCTTGATTATTTCTTTTATTAAGGTGGCATCGAATAAAACGAGTCCGAGAAGTGCAGCTAGGCAGCCGGTAAAAATATCAGTTAAAAAACCAAAATGAAAAAAAGTTTTCAAACGGCGTGGAAGCAATAACTTACCTTGGTTATTGATTAGATGGGAAACGAAGCCGGTAATGCCACCAACGAGAACAGCAGTTAGCCATTGATACATTTCCATCGAATCCACTCCTTTTAGTGAATAAGATTCAATTTTTACATATGGATTCCTTTTCATATCTCATATAACCATATTGAGAAAGTTTGTTTGGGTATATTTCGCATTCAATTTAATTACGACGGAAGATTACGATACATTTCAGTCTATTATATGAAGCGCTTTTACTATACTATAACCAACACTATATTTGGTTTCATGTGCTAGAAGATGAGATTAGTCATCGCGGACAAATTAAAATGCTAAAAAGTAATTTATTCGAAAATTCCGTTAAATAAAGTAGCTTTTTAATGAGATATTCCATATAATGAGAGTAATTAAAATAAGATCGGGGTGATGTATTATGGTGAATTTAACTTATATGAATCATAAACAAAATACAAAGGTGGATGGAAAGGGCGATACTATATAAGTGAGCGCACTATCCTTCTGCTTTGCTTAAACTAGGGAGGATATCAATTTGAATCAAAATATTTTAGAAACGTTCGGCTGGGATTCTTTTTTTGAAGAACAAGCTGTAGAGAACTTTGAAGTAGGTCGTATTTTACTTGAGCACAAGCATATATATCGCATAATTTGTAACGATGGTGAATATATGGCAGAACTGTCTGGAAAGTTTCGTCATGAAGCGTTAACGAAGGGAGATTACCCAGCAGTTGGTGATTGGGTATATATAAAGAAAATAGAGAATGAAAAGAAAGCGATTATTCATCGTGTTTTTCCGCGAAGAAGCTCCTTCTCAAGACAAGAAGCTGGTAATCGAACGGAAGAACAGATTATAGCAGCAAATGTAGATTATCTATTTTTAGTAAATGCACTTAACCATGATTTTAACGTAAGAAGGATGGAACGTTATTTATTATTAGCGTATGAAAGTGGTGCAATGCCTGTTATTGTTTTAACAAAGAGTGGTTTATGTAATGATGTGGAACAGAAAGTTGTAGAAACGGAAGCTGTTGCAATTGGTGTTCCGATCTTCGTTGTTGATAGTTTAGAACATACAGGTATTGAATCGTTGCAACAATTTGTTGCTTCAGGAAAAACAATTGCTTTAGTCGGATCATCGGGGGTTGGAAAATCAACTTTGCTAAATGCGCTTATAGGACTTCAAGTAGCGAAAACAGGAGATATCCGTGAAGAAGATAGTAAAGGAAGGCATACGACAACTCATAGAGAGTTATTTCAATTGCCAAGTGGTGCTCTCGTAATTGATACTCCTGGCATGAGGGAGTTGCAGCTTTGGGAAGGAAGCGCTGCAATTCAAACGACATTTTCTGATATTGAAGAATTAGCAAAAACATGCCGTTTCCGAGATTGTAAACATGAGAATGAACCAGGATGCGCAGTACATCATGCAATAAATAACGGACTTATTACGATAAATCGTTTGCAGAGTTATAAAAAGTTGCAAAGAGAATTAGCGTATTTTATGAGAAAACAAGATGCGATTCTTGCAAGGGCAGAACGTGATAAGTGGAAAAAACTTTCTAAACAGTATAAAAAAATGTGAAAAACCAAAGGACTGTTCCTTTGGTTTTTTTGTATTTGTAAATTTTATAATAATGTTATTCGTATATATGGACAAAGAGAAATTATTTGTTTAAACTTTACAAAGTGTTCATCGTAATAGGATATAAAAATAGTGATTAGGGATTGGAATAAATTAATAATTAAATCAATTAATTTTATAAGTAGGAGGTACGAAATGGGTAAACTATTAAATTGGTTTCGTAATATGAAAGTAGCTAAAAAGCTATTAATTTCATTTTTTGTCATTTTAATTGCGGCAGTTTCTATTATTGGAGGCATGTCTTATCAAACGGCTAAAAAGAATTTTGAAACACAAATTATGAGCAGTGCTCACGATAATATAAAGATATTAGATAATTTAATTAATCAAATGATTGAAGCGAAATTTAATGATGTGAATAGTTTTGCACGGGTAATTCAAGGTAATATGTATCAAGGAGATAATCAAGATGAATTAAGGAAAACGTTATCACAATATATCAATTTAAATAAAGATGTTGAACAAGTATATGTTGCTGGGAATGATAAAAAGTTTGTACAAGAACCAAATATACAAATGGCAGCAGATTATGACCCAACAGAGCGCCCTTGGTATAAAGATGCAATGAATAAACAAGGTGGTATTGTTGTTACTGAACCGTATAAGGCGCAAGGAAATGGACATATTGTTGTAACGATTGCAAAACAAACAGAAGATAAAAGTGGTGTTGTTGCGGTAGATTTAAGCTTAGATAATTTATTAAAAACAACAAAGTTAATCAATATTGGTAAAAAAGGATATGCGTTTATTTTAGATGGGAAACAAAAAATAATTGCACACCCTCAAGAAAAATCAGGAGACAAGGCAGCTGATTCTTGGGCGAAGAAAATTTATGAAGATAATCACGGTACTTTTTCATACATGTATGACAATAGTGAAAAGAAAATGGTATTTGCTACAAACGTAAAAACAGGTTGGAAGATTGGTGGAACGATGTACTCTAATGAAGTAATTGAAGCTGCTCAGCCTGTATTTTATAATATGTTAATTGTTATGATTATTTCATTAGTTGTAGGAGGAGCACTTATTTATTTCGTGACACTTTCTATTACAAAACCTTTAAAGAGATTAGTTGTCACTTCTAAAGAAATAAGTGAGGGAGATTTAACAAAAATAATTGAAATTCATTCTAATGATGAAATTGGTCAACTTGCAAAAGGTTTTAATGAGATGACAAACTCGTTACGAACGTTAATTGGAAGAATTAATGATTCAGCTGGACATGTTGCAGCGGCATCAGAAGAACTAACTGCAAGTGTAAGACAAGCGAGTGAAGCAACTGAGCAAATTACAATGGCAATGGATGAAATCTCAAGTGGGGCAACGACACAAACAACGAGTGTAGAGAATGGTGCTATGTTATTGTTTAGTGTAACAGAAGGTATCCAGCATGTAGCAAATAGTTCATCATCTATTAATACGGCTTCTGCTCATACTCGTGAAAAAGCAGAAGATGGTGGAAAGTTAGTAGGGAAAACAGTAAATCAAATGCAGTCTATTGTAGAATCTGTTTCACAATCAGATGCAGTTATACAGTTATTAAATAATAAATCAAAGCAAATTGGTGATATATTAGAAGTAATCCAAAATATTGCAGATCAAACAAATCTGCTAGCTTTAAATGCTGCAATTGAAGCGGCGAGAGCTGGTGAACACGGAAGAGGATTTGCAATTGTTGCAGATGAAGTACGTAAATTGGCAGAGCAATCTAGCGTATCTTCCAGTGAAATTAGTAAATTAATAGGTGAAATACAAGATGATATGAGTAATACAGTAAAATCTATGAATCATGTAAATGAAGAAGTTCAATCCGGATTAGTTATCGCGAATGAAACGAAGCAAAACTTTGCAGAAATTCTACAATCTACAAATGAAATAGCAGATCAAATTAAGACGATGGTTGAAACGGCAAATGGAATGTCAAAAGGTGCGAATGAGGTATCTATTTCTGTAGGTCAAATTGCAATGACAGCACAGAATAACGCAACGAGTACACAAAACGTTGCAGCGTCAGCAGAAGAGCAACTAGCTTCAATGGAGGAAATTGGTTCTGCGGCGGGTGCATTATCTCAAATGGCTGAAGAGTTACAAGTATTAATTGAAAGATTTAAAGTTTAACAGAGGACAGACTATCTCCAGCATAGCATTATGCTATTGGAGATAGTCTGTTTTTATTATGTAAAATCAAATGGGCATGGAGAATGTTTTTGTAATATTTAAAGGGATATTTTGTATAATATTTGTCGAAAAATAGAGGTATTTGTTAACTTTGTGTATAATTATAATCATATAGAATACAAATAAAGGAGATTGTTATGGGAGTGTATTGGGGGACAAAAAGACATTCTTGGCTTAGTTATGTCTCATTTTGGTTAAGTATTTCATTTTTTATTGTTTTTCTAACTGAAGTGTTTATTTTAAAAA
Source organism: Bacillus sp. SH5-2 (assembly GCF_008368905.1). Lineage (NCBI taxonomy): Bacteria > Bacillati > Bacillota > Bacilli > Caryophanales > Bacillaceae > Bacillus > Bacillus sp. SH5-2. Next base: position 82,547 of record NZ_QOSD01000005.1, on the reverse strand, counting down.
CACTTTCGAATAGCTCGGTGCAAATTGTTAAATACTTTTATTTTATACTTGTACCAGTAAACATTCTTCTTAGTTTAAAGTTACTATTTAAGAAGAATGAAAAGAAAGCATTGCCTATTTTTAGTTTCATTGTATCGTTATTATTTACAATCTTAATAATAGTATTAGCATTAGCCGCTACAGGGAAGTTTTTTTAAGAAGAGTGATATAAGTCACTCTTCTTTTTTATTTGTGGCGGTCTTACTATCAAGGAAAAGATGATCTATGAGCTAATAAAAAATGGGGGAGCATAATTTTCACGCATTAAAGGTTAACGATATTTGAAACCTTTAGGAGAATATTATGTAATAGGGTAATATACATAATAATGAGGATAGAATTAGGTGTTTTGTGTTAGTTTATGAAGCAAATGAATACGGTAAGAACGTTGATATATGGTACAATACATATGGATAGTGATAGAGATAAAGGGTATATAAAATACTCATCGTTTTTTAGTAAGAGAGGGGTTATCTTATGCTATACGAGGATTTGATGACATTATTTCAAGCAGCTCCAAAGGAAGAAGCTAGAGGTGGCTGGAAATATATAATCCAGGAACAAAATGATAATTATGAAATTGTTGATGAAATGTTGAAAAATGAAATGAGCGTTGAATTGTATTTTAATGAATATGATGAGGTGAAAATCACTTTATATAAAGATGGAATTCCTATTTCTACTATGCAAAGAATTGCGATTTCAAAGGTTGAATTAGACGAAGAGGAAGATGGCATTCAATTCGTTTTAGAGCGTATGCCTAGTCGAATGATTCGGTTGCAATTAAAGCCATATTTGGCAGTGGAAATGGGCCCGTACTGGGAAGTATGTGATGATTGTGAATAAGCATAAAAGAAGCATCCAATAACATGGATGCTTCTTTTATGTTTTTTGAATTTGTTTAAAAGCAATAATCGGAAGTAAAATGATGCTGACCCATCCGATTATAGGATATAGAATGTGGAGTAACTCACTGTAGCCAACGTAACTAAAGCAATAACTTATTAGTAAAATGAAAAAAATAATATTGTTATTTTTCCAACCGGTGATGGATTGCATTTGTTTTGTCATTCCGAACACATTGCCAACTAAGGTTGTGAATACTTCACCGAAAATGATAAGAACAAAGAAAAAGTGAAAAGTTGCATTGAATTTTCTTATGACTTCAGCCATTGGGATGTTATATTGATAAAATTGGTCGACTGATAAGATAGCTAAATGGCTACATAATAATATTAAAGAAAGTCCTGCCCCGCCTAAAATACCGCCCCATAAAATGGCCTTTCGATCTTTTACTTCACTGGCTAACGGGACGAGAACACTTTGGGCGAGAGAAAGATTTAAGGCGACATATGTAATAGGACTAGTTATCCACTTCATATTCCAGCTTTCTGCAGGAATAGTGTTACTAATAGGAGTTGTACCGTGAAAAAACGTTGTAATAGCAAGTCCGATAATGAAAATCATCATAATAGGTACGACAAGTGTATTTACTTCAAAAACGCCTTGTAATCCGCGGCTACCTATGATGAGACAGGCAATAACTGTAATGAAAATACCGAGTTGTCTTGGTAACCGAAGTTGCTCTTCAAATACCGCTCCAGCTCCTGATAGCATGACACTCGTTACACCAAATAATACAAGTAGTAATAATGTATTTACAACATTTCCGAATACATCTCCAAATAAATATTTGTTAAATTCTTGCGCTGAAAATGCCCCGATTTGTGATGAGAGTAACATCATCTTCGTGCCGAGCCAAATAAAAAAAAATCCACTTATACATATACCAATTGTTCCGTATAATCCGTGCACTGTAAAAAATTCAACAATTTCTCGTCCAGTAGCAAATCCAGCTCCAACGACTGTTCCAATATAAGTAGCAGCGACTTTCTTTGCTACTTGCCATTGTTGATTGTCCATGTTATCCCTCTTTCTACTACGATGAGCTTGATTTACTATTATGCATATGTATGAGCTTGGACAATTAGACGTATGAACTGTTAGAAAACATACATGAATTAAAAGATATTAGGGAAGTATTAAAGGTGTTAAAACTTTGTTACATATGAGCCAATCGTTCGAAAGGATAGGAAATGTATGGTAACATGTAACTAGGTTATTAAAAGATAAACATTCTGAAATGATAAGAGGAGTGGATTGTATGAGTACGAAAACAAATGTTGTTGAAGTATTAAACAAGCAGGTAGCAAACTGGAATGTGTTATATGTGAAACTACATAATTATCACTGGTATGTGACAGGACCACACTTCTTTACATTACATGAGAAATTTGAAGAGTTTTATAATGAAGCCGGAACATATATTGATGAGTTAGCAGAACGTATTTTAGCGTTAGAAGGTAAACCGTTAGCGACAATGAAAGAATATCTTGCTACATCTAGTGTCAGCGAAGGGACAAGCAAAGAATCAGCAGAAGAAATGGTGCGAACATTAGTGAATGATTACTCTGCACTTATTCAAGAATTAAAAGAAGGTATGGAAGTTGCTGGTGAAGCAGATGATGAAACATCAGCAGATATGCTATTAGCAATTCATACGACATTAGAACAACATGTGTGGATGCTAAGTGCGTTCTTAAAATAAAGATAAATATATAAAGAAAAAAACCATTGGAAAATTCTTTTAATGGTTTTTTCTTTTATGATTTTTCAGTTTTCTTTTATGCTATAATATAGTAAAAAGGAGGCGATGCAATGTTTCGTTTTTTTAGAACTGGAAAAGAAGAGCGGGAAATTACGAAAGATGAATTAGAACAAGCGATGGCTAAATTTCTAGAAACGAATGCTAATATTGTTTATACAGTATTAGTAAATGATGATTATACAGTAAACTATGATTTGTTAAAGCCGTATTTACCTGTATTTCCAACAAATGTTTTTCTTATTACGAAGGAAACGCTTGAGGTATTTGAACATACAGAAGAAAATTTAAACCTAGTTAAAGAAATTGATATCGTACAAAAGGCGGTAGATCAATACGTAACAGAAAAAGAAATGTTCCCAATTGTTGAAGATAGCGAAGATCGCCTCATATGCGGAGTTAAACTAGGACCTTATTTAAATCGTATATTAAAAAGAGACTTATATATTTCAGAAAAACATTATTTAGTTTCAAGTAAGCCAGATAAGAAAAAAAAGAATAGTGGGTAGACGTGATGAGAACAACAATACTATTATTGTTGTCTTTTTTTGTTTGTTAAAATATTGATTTTTCAGTCTATTTAACTTTATACTACAACTAGTGGATAGGAAGAGTAGGAAACAATTATTATAAAAGGTTACGGGGGAATTTGTAATGAAAAATAGTATGACTTATATTCAATTATTAAATGAAACGTTACGTTGCTATGCAAATAAAGGAAGTTTTGAAGCGTACAATTATATAATGGAACACGCTACAGGAGTAATAGGGAATGAGGCGCAAATATATAATTTTAAGTATGCGCTCGCAAGTGCAGCAGGGCTAGAAAAAGAAGCATTGCATTTAATGAGAGAGGCCATTATAGACAATGGGTTTTGGTATGGAAATGAGTATTTAATTTCCGACGACGATTTAAAACCATTACATAAATTTGAAGAATTTCATACAATGGTACAATTATGTAAAGAAAGAGAAGAATTGGCAAAGAAAACAGAACGAGCAGACGTGAAATATATAGAGAGCAAGAAAAAGGGGAATCTATTCATTGCAATGCACGGTGATCAAGAAAATATAGAAATAATAGAACCATATTGGAAATCTGTTTTGACGCAAGATTATACGTTAGCTGTACCACAGTCTTCGCAAATTCAGTTTTCAGATGGATTTGTGTGGGATGATATAGAGAGAGGGAGAGGAGAATTAAAAGAGCACTACAATAAATTTATAGAGAATCATTCAGTAGAAAATGTAATAATTGGTGGTTTTTCTGCTGGGGCAAGAGTAGCTTTATATACGATTTTACAAAAAGATATAGCAGTGGATGGTTTTATTTTTATGGCACCGTGGCTTCCGGAGATTGAAGAATGGAATGAGTTGTTGGGAGTGCTACAAGATAAACATATAAAGGGATATATAGTATGCGGGGATCAAGATGAAGATTGTTTCGAATGTACACAGCAATTTGTACAGCTATTAAGAGATAATGATATAGAACATCAGTATAAAGTTGTGCCTAATTTAAATCATGACTATCCTAATCATTTTGATGAATTATTAAGAGAAGCTATTGAATACATCGAAAGTGCAAATAATAAGTAGGAAAAAGGGAGATGCATCGTAGGTGATGTATCTCCCTTTTACTATTATAAATTAAAAGCATTTGCTAGTAAGCGATAAGATTGTAACTTATGTTCAAATTGATGAGTAATCGTGACAATCATAAATTCGTCAGTATTGTACGCTTTACTTAAATTTACTATTTGTTCTTTCACAGAAGATGGATCACCCACGATCATACGTTGGCGATTCTCTTTAATACGGAATAAATCATAAGCACTGTATGAATAATTTTGAGCAGTCTCGATAGAAGGTGTACCAGTCGTTCGTTTTCCTTGCTCTAGTAATAAGATGGATAAATCTAAACTAGAAGCAATTCTTTCCGCTTCTTCATTTGTTTCTCCGCAAATAACAAAAATAGCGACGATTGATTTTGGTTTATCTCCTAAATAGGAAGGTTGGAATTGTTCTTGGTAAGCCCTCATAACTTCAGGACCTCCGAATCCATTAATAAATTGCGCGAATGCAAAAGAAGCACCATTATTTGCGGCAATTTTAGCACTCTCTCCGCTAGAACCGAGCATCCACATTTCAGGAGATGTTGGAATAACTGGAGTAGCCTTTAAATTTGCATAATGATGGTTTTCTGGTACTTGATCATGTAAGTACATTGCAACATCTGCAATTTGCTCTGGATATTGATCAAGTGAGACCATTTTTCCTTCTTGAAGTGCGCGAGTTGCTATAGGCATACCACCAGGTGCTCTACCAACACCAAGGTCGATACGGTTTGGATAAAGCGCTTCTAAAACGCGGAAATTCTCAGCAACTTTATATGGGCTATAGTGCGGCAACATAACACCACCCGAACCAACTCTTATACGATTTGTTTTCGCTGCAATATGGGAAATAAGTATTTCAGGACTTGAACCAGCAAGGCTTACAGAATTGTGATGCTCAGATACCCAAAATCGTGTATATCCGAGTTTTTCAACTTCTTGTGCAAGCGTAACTGTATGTGAAAAAGCTTGGGCTGCTGTGCTACCATCTGAAATAGGTGATTGGTCTAACACACTTAATTTGATCATAGAATATACCTCTCAATCTTAATGTACATCCTATTATATATTTACTTACGAAAAATGCGTAATGAAATGCTCAAAATGAAACGCGGATAATACTATATCTGCCTTTAATGAGAAAATCCCCTTTCATAATGATTCATTTCGACTAGGTTCAAAATATATTCATAGTTGTCAATTTCACGTTTGATATGTTCACGTTCTTTGTCACATAGTTTCCTATCGCTGAGTTTTTTATTTAGGTCTTGTTTCTTTAATTCTAAATATTTTTTTGTAGCGTGATAATCATAAGTATGTTTCATTTTCAACCACTCCTTCATTACAGTTGCTATATTATACGAAGCGTTAAGAAATGTGAGATATATCTTTTATGTACCTTTAGTGAATATTCCAATTGCTACGGTGTTATGTTTATGGAAATTTATGAATAAAATGCACTAAACCACTAATGTTCATTTTGTGAAGTAAGGGGTGGAATTGTGCAGAAAGATATAATGTATAACATTGAGATGGATGAAACGTTACAAGTTATAGATAAAGGTCTGAAAAAGACGACAAGTCCGAAACGTATTATTGTAGTAGGGGCCGGTATGGCTGGATTAGTTTCGGCATCTTTATTAAAAGCGGCAGGACATGAAGTGAAGATTTTTGAAGCAAACAACCGGGTAGGTGGCCGTATAGAGACCGTTAGAATGGAAGATACCGGATTATATTTAGATGTTGGAGCGATGAGAATTCCGTATTCGCACACTTTAACGATGGCATATATAAAAAAGTTTGGGCTACAGGTGAGCCCTTTTATTAATAGGAATGAGACTGATATCATTTACGTAAATGGCCGGAAAACGACATTAAAACAATATGAAAAAGATCCAAGTATTTTAAGGTATCCTATGGAAATGAATGAAGTCGGAAAAACGTCTGAGGAACTATTATTGTTAGCGGTACAGCCCATTATAAATTTTATAAAAAAGAACCCAGAGAAAAATTGGGATGTTGTAGTAAAGGATTTTGGGAGATACTCTACAGGACAATTTTTAAAGTATCATCCTTATCAATATAATACTTACTTTTCGCCAGTAACAATTGAGATGATTGGTGTTCTATTAGATTTGGAAGGATTTTTAGAACGGTCATTCGTAGAGACGTTACGTTTTTTATACATTATGCAAGAGGAGGGCGGATTTTGTGAAATAGTAGGCGGGAATGATAAATTACCAAAGTCTTTTTTACCACAATTAGAAGAAAATCTTATATATAATCAAAAATTAATGAAGTTACATCAACACGATAATGGTGTGACAGCTTTCTATCGGAACGAGGAAACTTTTGAATATAGTAGTATTACAGGAGATTTAGTAATCGTTACCATTCCGTTTTCGACAATGCGTTTTGTAGAAGTAGATCCATTTGATTCTATATCTCATGAGAAATGGAAAGCAATTCGTGAATTGCACTATATGCCTGCAACGAAAATAGGAATCCAATTTAAAAGTCGATTTTGGGAAGAACAAGGCCAATTAGGCGGCAGAATAATAACGGATTTGCCAATTCGTTACGCCTATTATCCAAGTTATGGAATTGGAGAGGAAGGACCGGCTATGATGTTAGGGAGCTATACATGGTCTTATGATGCTTTGTTATGGGATGGGTTATCAAAAGGTGATCGTATTTATTACGCATTACAAAACTTAGCGACGATATTAGGTGGTCAAGTATATGATGAGTTTTTGTCTGGAATATCAAAAAATTGGACGTTGGATCCGTATGCACTTGGAGGGTTTGCGCTATTTCAGGCAGGTCAAGAATCAGAGTTGCAACCAGCGATTGTCAAACCAGAGGGAAGAATATTCTTCGCTGGAGACCATACGACGTTATATCATGGATGGATTCAAGGGGCCATTGAATCTGGAGTTCGTGTGGCGTTAGAGGTGAATGGATAAAATGTGTAAAATTCAGAAATTTCTTTACTGTATAGTTTGAGATGGATATTATTATATATAAAAGAATTATAGGGAGTGTTTACAGTGAATCCGTTATTATTCGATTTTTCTTCTGAATTTTATACTGAAAGACTATTTATTCGAATGCCGAAACCAGGTGATGGTAAAGTTGTATATGATGCAATTCAAGCTTCTATGAAAGAATTAAAACCTTGGATGGTGTTTGCGCAAAAAGAGCAAACAGAAGAAGAAATAGAAGAGAGTATTAGAAAATCGCATATTCAATTTTTACAGCGTGAAGATTTGAGATTACTAGTATTTTCGAAAGAAACAGGTGAATTTATTGCATCTGCCGGATTACATCGTATTAATTGGGATATACCTCAATTTGAAATCGGGTATTGGATTGATTCAAGGTTTAGTGGAAAGGGTTATATGGTAGAGGCTGCGAAAGGTATAACGGATTACGCATTTTTGGAACTGAAAGCAAACCGAGTAGAAATTCGTTGTGATTCTCTAAATAAGAAGAGTAGAGCCATACCAGAGAAATTAGGATTTAAGTTAGAAGGTATTTTAGAAAGTGCGAGTGTTGCGGTCGATGGAAATGGATTAAGGGATATGTGTGTATTTGCAATGACGAGAAATACATATGAAAAAGAAGAGCTGTAAGAAAACAGCTCTTCTTTTTTAAAATTATGGTACAGGATGCCCGTTAGAGCTTTCGAAAATTGTAAACCATTGTTGACGATCTAAGTTAACTTTTGTAGCAAGAGCGGCTGTTTTTACACGATCTAATTTACCAGAGCCAACGATTGGCATCATATTAGCTGGATGAGCGAGTAACCATGCGTACATAACAGTATCGATGCTATTAACACCTAGCTCAGTCGCAACTTTTTGAACAGTTTCACGTACACGTACAGCGCGTTCTGATTGACCAGTAAAAATTTCACCACCTGCAAGTGGTGACCAAATCATTGGGTTGATTCGTTTCTCCTGACATAAATCAATTGTCCCTTTTTCAAAATGCTCAAGCTGCAGTGCAGATACTTCAATTTGATTCGTAATTAGCGGGAAATCTAAGTACGAACTTAGCATATTAAATTGAGAAGGTAAGAAGTTAGATACACCAAAATGACGGACTTTTCCTTCTTGCTTTAAGCGTGAGAATGCTTCCGCCACTTCATTTGGATCCATAAAAGGATCAGGGCGATGAATGAGCAGTACATCAATATAATCCGTATGTAAATTTTTAAGTGATGCTTCTGCACTTTGAATAATATGTTCTGCACTAGTGTTGTAGTGAGCAACATACCGCTCTGGAAATTTTGGTGATGGGGGAGCGATTCCACACTTTGTGATAATTTGCATGTTTTCTCGTAAGGAAGGCTTTAATTGTAACGCTTCTCCAAACAATCCTTCGCACGTATAACCGCCATAAATATCAGCGTGATCAAAAGTAGTAATCCCCATATCCATACATTCTTCAATGAAAGAAAGTAATTCTTGTTTCGTCATATTCCATTCTGCTAAGCGCCAAAAACCTTGAATAATACGAGAAAATTCTAGCGTTTCGGCCATTTGAACTCGTTCCATTATAAGTACCCCCTTGATGAATGGTTATTTTTTTGAAAAGGCTTTCTTACTACATATTATTATATAGTTAGAGGGGCGTACAAACAATAAATATGTTTTGCTACAAAAACGATTTTCTCTATATGCTATAATGTAGAAATATATAACTATAAGGAGATGTAGGAAATGATTCCAGTAACAATATTAACTGGTTTTCTTGGATCAGGGAAAACGACATTATTAAATCGTATTTTATCAGAGAATCACGGCCAGAAATTAGCAGTGATCGTAAATGAAATCGGACAAATTGGTATTGATAATCAGTTGATTATGAATGTTGAAGAAGAAATTATGGAAATGACAAACGGCTGTTTGTGCTGTACTGTACGTGAGGATTTACTCGTTGCTTTAAAACAATTACTGGACGTAAAAGCAGAAGGTAAAATGGATTTTGATGGTTTAGTAATTGAAACGACTGGCCTTGCAAATCCAGGACCGATTATACAAACATTCTTTTTAGATCCAGTCATTCAATCTGCATACCAAATTAACGGTGTTGTAACAGTAGTAGATAGTTATCATATACATAAACATTTTGAAAAAGGGCTAGAAGCAAAGGAACAAATTGCATTTGCTGATGTCGTTTTAGTAAATAAATTAGATTTAGTGAATGAAAGTGAAAAGGAAAATCTATTGCAGGAACTGCAAGGTATTAACCCAACTGCAAAGTTAATCGAGGCCACTAACTGTGATGTAGACATTCCATCGTTACTACAAATTCAAACGTTTAAAACGAAAGATACGTTACAAATTTATCCTCATACAGAACAGAATCATCTAGAAGGTGTAAAATCGTTTGTACTACGCGAAGAGCGCCCGTTAGATTTACAAAAATTAAATGAGTGGATGTCAGCTGTCGTTCAAGAGCTAGGGGAGTATTTATATCGTTATAAAGGGATTTTATCTATCGATGGAGTAGATAAACGTATCGTTTTCCAAGGTGTGCATACATTGTTTGCTGCATCATACGATAGAGAGTGGCAAGAGGGCGAAGAACGAGTAAGTGAAGTCGTGTTTATCGGAAAAGATATTAATAAAGAATGGTTCCAAGAACATTTCGAGGAGTGTGTGAAATAAGTCTGCGTATATTGCAGGCTTATTTTTGGGACTTAACTAAGCGCTTTGAGAAAAATGCTAGATTGTAAAAAACGAAGGATTATAAAAAGCCTGTTTTCACAGACTTGTATGTTCATCTAAAAGTAACTCCATTACAACACCTACAACTGGGCCTTCATCATCAATATCCCCGTTTAAACGGAAACCAAATGATTCGTATAGTCCCATTGCGAGTTTGTTGTCAGGATGTAAACTTAAGTAAATTATATTACATTCAAATTTTTCTTGTAAGAATTGAATAAGCAGGTGAAGGAAACGTTTTGCATATCCTTTTCCTTGATATTGTTGGTCAATCATAAAGCGGTCTAACCACACACTTTTACGCTTTTCCCAATACCATCCGTACATTGCATATCCTACAAGTGTTTCTCCATCATATAAACCTATTGACGTTCCGTTTCCTTCATATAAGGATTCTGCTAAAGAAAACGCATTACTTTCAATAAATTGCTGCTGGTCTTTTGCGACGTTTAAAGCAGCTACTGAACGCCAATTTTTTCCTGTTACTTCACAAATGTGAAGAGTCATAATTCCAACTCGCCTTCTAAATTTATATAGCTCAAAAGCTAATATGGATAATTTTACTTGTTATTTTGGTCAAGTCAAGCAGAAGCACATAAAAAAGAAGCTGAATGTCATATTCAGCTTCTTATCAAAAGTTGATTAGTTAGTAGCTTCTTTCAATGTATTCACGTTTTCTTCCATTAAAGTGAAGTAATCTTTATTATTTTTCGCATCGTCTTCAGAAATAGTAGCTAAGTGATTTAAGCGTAAAATCTTTGTACCTGTTTCTTTTTGAATAACGGATGCTACTTTTGGAGTAGAGAATGTTTCAAATAAAATATATTTTAAGTTATGTTCTTTTGCTGTTTTTGTAATATCAGCAAGTTGCTTTTGAGATGGTTCATCAGAAGCTGAGATTCCAGCGATAGGAATTTGCTTCAGGCCATAACGTTGTTCCCAGTACCCATATGCAGCATGAGAAACTAAAATTTCTTTCGTTTTTGCATTTGCTACAGCAGCTTTAAATTGATCATCTAAATCAGTAAATTTTGTTTGAAGTGCTGCAAAGTTTTTTTCGAACTCTTGTTTATGGTCAGGTTGTAATTCTACAAGTGCATTTTTAATTTTTTCTGCCTGTTTCATTGCTAGAGTAGGGTCTAACCAAATGTGTGGGTCTTTATCGTGATGATGTTCATCCTCTTTATGGCCGTCTCCATGATCATGATGCTCTTCTTCAGTAGAAGTACGCAGTTCAATACCTTTTGATGCATTTACAATTTTAACATCTTCTTTTTGTAATGCTTTTTCCATTTTTTCAGCAAATGGCTCTAATTCAGCGCCGTTATAAACGAATAAATCGGCTTTTGCAACTTGTACTGTTTGTTTTTGACTTGGCTCAAATGTATGAGAATCTGCACCAGGTGGATAAATCGCTTCAACCGTTACATAGTCGCCACCAATTTTTTTTGCGAAATCAGCAAGAGGGAAGATAGTTGTATAAACAGTTAGCTTTCCATCTTTCTTGGCAGTACTTTCTTTTTTATTTGAGCAGCCAGTAAACATTAAAGTGAAAATAAGTAAGAATGAAAATATAGTCAATCTCTTAGGCATGAAGTTCTCCTCTTTTCTTTTATACGGATATATTTTCCCCAATTATAGAAGAAAAATATCATTTTAATACAAAACGGAATAATTACGTTTTAGTTTGCGAACTTAGTATAATACATCTTTAATAAAGTTGCAATAAATAATAATCATTCCGATTTGATTTTGTTATAAAGTTGTCAAATATAGATGTATTATTTTTGCTAATGCATGCATATGTGACAACGCAGCGTTCATATATTTGAAAGGAGGGTGAAGAGGGGGATGAGTGTTTGGGATATATAATGGAAGCTATATTATTGATATTAGCGGTAGTATTCCCATTAGCATTAGTTTTAATTTTTTTAAGAAGATTAATAAGTAATTTAGGGAATGCATCAACAATTACGAAATTGCCAGAGAAAGATGAGAAAAATGAGTAAGTAAAGCACTATGCGTACGCATAGTGCTTTACTTATGGTAAAATGGAAGAACGGAAACTCCTGTTAGTGGCGATTAGCCATAGGAGAGAATAGTAAATAAAGAGGTATACACATATATGAATAAGCGAACAGCGTTAGTACTTGGTGCAAGTGGCTTAGTTGGACAAGAGATAACGCGTCTATTACTTGAATCAGATTACTACGATTCGGTTACTATTTTTGTAAGAGAAACAATGCAATGGCAGCATGAAAAGTTACAGCAAAGGCAAGTAGATTTTTCTGCATTAGAGGAGTATAAAGAGTTTTTTGCTGTAGATGATGTTTTTAGTTGCCTAGGAACAACAATAAAAAAAGCAAAAACAAAGGCGAATTTCAAAAAAGTAGATTATGAATATACGTTACGAGCAGCTTGCCTAGCTGAAAAACAAGGGGTGCAAAATTTCCTTGTTGTTTCTTCTATGGGGGCAAATCCTAAATCGTTTTTCTTTTATTCACAAGTGAAAGGTAAAATGGAAGAGGAACTGCAAAAATTAGTGATCGGTGGTATTCACATTTTTAGGCCATCTTTATTAGTAGGGAATCGACAAGAATTTCGTTTTGGTGAACGAATGGCTGAAAAGTTATCTCGAATTATTCCTTTTATCTTTAAAGGGGCTTTCAAAAAGTATAAACCAATTTCAGCTAAAGATGTGGCGAAAGGGATGTATATAACCGCGCTACGAGAAGAATCGGGTATTCATACGTATAATTCAAATGAAATTACAATGATAAAATAAACAAAACCGAGAAGAATGACTTCTCGGTTTTATTTATTCGTACTGATTTTCCCAGGTGCTCGCTCGTATTGATACGGCTCTTGTAATTCAAAGCCAAGCTCATTGGCTGCTATTCTTGGGAAGTATGGATTGCGAAGTAACTCACGTCCGATGAAAATTAAATCTGCCTCGTTATTATTTAAAATTTGCTCAGCCTGTGCTCCGTTTGTAATCAATCCAACTGCACCTGTTGCAATGTTAGCATGCTCTTTAATATGTTTAGCATATTGTACTTGATATCCAGGATACACATCAATACGCGCTGGTACAACAGCGCCAGAACTACAATCGATTAAATCTACCCCTTGTTCTTTCATCCATTTTGTATACTGAACATAATCTTGAACTGTTAACCCGTCAGGATGATAATCATTTGCTGAAATACGAACAAATAACGGTCCGTTCCACACTTCATTTATCGATTCAATGATTTCGCGTAAGAAACGATAGCGATTTTCAGGTGAACCACCATATTCATCAGTCCGCTTATTGGTAAGCGGAGAAAGAAATTCATTAATAAGATAACCGTGAGCACCGTGTATTTCAATAACGTCAAATCCAGATTGTTTTGATCGTACTGCAGCTTGCTGAAAAGCTAATATGGTATTTTTTATTTGCTGTATACTCATTTCTACTGGCGTTTTCATAGTGTCATTAAACGGAATTGCTGAAGGAGCTAAAGCATTTGTTTCTAATTCAGCTTTTCTTCCGGCGTGAGCGAGTTGAATGGCGGCTTTTGCACCGTTATCATGTATAAAAGTTGTCGTTTTATGTAAGCCTTCAATTAGGCTATCATCCCATATACCTAAGTCTTTGTTAGAAATTCTCCCTTCAGGTAACACGGCTGTTGCTTCAATCATCACTAAACCAACTTGACCGGCAGCCCGAGTTCCATAATGAACGAGATGAAAATTAGTTACTTGGCCATCCTCATTTTCTGAAGAATACATGCACATAGGCGACATGACGATACGGTTTTTTACTGTAACATCCTTAATTGTATAGGGTGAAAAAAGTTTGGAATGCATCAAATAGCCTCCTTGATTGAATTTTCTTATATTTTACCATTCTCTTTTTTCTTTCTCTAATAAAACGCTTATACGAAAAATTTTGTCTATTCGTGTTACAATAATTAATATGAATTGAATTGGAGGATGACATATGTACCAGGCTTATTATGAAAGTGAATTAGGCTTGCTAGAAATTACAGCGAACGATAAAGGAATTACGTCTGTTATATTTGTTCATGAGAGACAAGAAGAACATAAAAATGAAATGATAGATCAATGTATAAATGAGCTAGATGAATATTTTAAGGGGAAAAGAAAAGAGTTTACGGTCCCACTGTCTGCTAAGGGAACACCATTTCAAAAAAATGTATGGGATGCGCTCTATACTATTCCTTATGGCGTAAGTGCTTCATATTTAGATATTGCAGAGAAAGTTGGAAATCCGAAAGCTGTACGAGCGATAGGAGGAGCAAATAGTCGTAATCCGATATCAATAATCGTTCCGTGTCATCGTGTAATAGGGAAGAGTGGGAAACTTGTTGGGTATGCGGGTGGTTTATGGAGGAAAGAGTGGTTGTTAAAACACGAAGGTATTTTGAAATGACGTATGGATGGGAAGAGGGATTGTTTTGAAATGTATAAATTGTGGGCAACTTTGCGAGGGGAATCAATTGAATTGTGAAAGTTGCCAGCGGACTTTGCATACTGAACAAGGTGATGGAAGCTCGCTAATAGACAAGGAATTAGAAGTATATGTAGGGAGACAATATCCGTATTACAAAAGGAAATGGGAGCTTGAGGAAAAGCGGATTGCTAGGTGGAGCTGGAATGGTTGGGCAGCTATTTTCAATGTAGGTTGGCTTGGGTATCGTAAGCATTATTTACCTGCAGCATTATTTGTATTGTTATTATTAGCGTGTGATGCATTTTCTTATTATATGGGCTTCAATGTAGCATTGCCGATCATTAATATGGTGCCTCTTACGTTTTTATTACTCGTTTTTATTTTATTTGGAATGGCGATTTTTGCGAATGGATTCTATTATCAATTTGCAGAAAGGCGTATATATAGAATAAAAGCACGGGGAATTAAAGATGAATCGGTTGAAAAATATCTCATTCGTGATAGTGGCGGCACGAGTAAAATGGGAGCGACAATCGTTACTATGTTAGCAGTTGCTACTATTTTCTTCAGCCATTTCTTTTTTCCAACTGATCGAGATATTATTCAAAAAGTTCGTACAAACTCGCTTTATGAATATCCTTTCTTTTCAATTGGTGAATCATTTGAAAATTATTTTCAAAAGCCAGAGTGGATATATTATCGCGGGACGGAAGGGCTAGAATTAGTAGAATTCCAAGGGTATAGCCCTGGGATGCCAAAACAGCAGGTGACAATTCGATTTGTTATTGATTATAGATTAGGTGAAGTTGAGCCATACTCACTTTCGATTAATGGCGAATCTAAAAATGAAGAAGAGTTTTTGAAGATGATGGATGATATATTTAAGGTTCAAAACCCATTTGACATTGAGGATGGATTACAAGTACATGTTATACAAAAAAGCGGACAGAAATTGAATTCTGTCCGCTTTTTTCTTTTTTTGTTAAAATAAATATTTAAAATAATCAGAATCTTTTGTATAATGATATATATTATACGGGCTTTAACTTATACATATAGATTGGGGGAAGGAAGAATGAAGAAAAAGACAACAACAATTGCTGCACTTGCGTTATCAACTAGTGTTTTGGTTGCAGGATGTGGGAATGGGGAAAAGGCTTCGACAACGAAGAAAGAACCAAATAAGGGAGTGGCAGATAAGCAAGTATTAAATTTGCTAGAAACAGCTGAAATTCCTTCAATGGATACATCTAAATCGACAGATTCTGTATCCTTCCGTGTATTTGTAAATGCAATGGAAGGTTTATATCGTTTAGATAAAGATAATAAACCAACGCCAGGTATGGCAAAAGATGTGAAAATTAGTGAAGATAAAAAGACATATACATTTGAATTACGTGATGCAAAGTGGTCAAATGGTGATCCAGTTCGAGCGCAAGATTTCGTATATGCTTGGCAACGTACATTAGATAAAGCGATAGCTGCAGAATATGCTTTCATTTTATTTGATGTGAAGAATGCACAGAAAGTAAATAAAGGGGAATTACCGCCAGATCAATTAGGTGTTAAAGCGAAGGATGATAAAACGTTGGTAGTAGAATTAGAGCAACCGGCACCTTATTTTCTTGAGCTTACGTCCTTCCCTACATTTTTCCCATTAAATGAAAAGTATGTAAAAGAACAAGGGGATAAATACGGATTAGAAGCAGATAAACTAGTATATAATGGTCCATTTACAATGAGTGAATGGAAACATGAACAAAGTTATCAGTTAAAGAAGAACCCAAATTATTGGGATAAAGATGCTGTAAAATTACAAGAAATTAATGTAAGTATAGTGAAGGAAACGAGCACTGGAGTGAATTTATATGACAGTGATCAAGCAGACCGTGTTATTTTAAGCTCTGAGTTTGTTGATAAATATAAAAAGAATAAACCAGATGAATTTAAAACGAAATTAGACCCGCGTATGTATTTCTTACGCTTTAATCAAAAAAATGCAACATTTAAAAACCAAAAGGTTCGTGAAGCGATTGATTTAGCATACGATAAAAAAGGAATTGCTGATGTTATTTTAAATGACGGTTCATTACCAGCATATTTCCTAGTACCTGAGAAATTTACGAAAGGACCGGATGGAAAAGACTTCCGCTCTGTAAATAAAAACTTCCGTGATAGTAAAGATAATGCAGCGAAAGCAAAAAAATTATGGGAAGAAGCGAAGAAAGAGCTTGGTCAAGATACAATTACAGTAGAATTACTAAATGATGATAACGGTAGTCGTAAAAAAGTGGGCGACTTTATTAAATCAGAACTTGAGAAAAACTTACCTGGTATTAAAGTGAATTTGAAACAACAACCATATAAGCAGAAATTAGATTTAGAAAAGAAATTTGAATATGAATTCTCATTATCTGCATGGAGTCCAGATTATCCAGATCCAATGACTTATATTGATATGTTCGTGACTGGAAGCTCATTTAATGAAATGGAGTATTCAAATCCGAAGTATGATGATTTAGTAGCGAAATCTAAAGGAGAACTATTAAAAGATGACGCAGCACGCTGGAAAGCACTTGCGGAAGCTGAAAAAATCTTAATTGGTCAAGATGCTGCTATTTCTCCTGCGTATCAACAAAGTACAGCGTATTTAGAGAAACCTTACGTAAAAGGTATTGCGAATCATACGTTTGGTGGAGACTTCAGTTATAAATGGGCATATATTACAAAAAAATAGTATAATAAAAGATGAGTGAATTTTCGCTCATCTTTTATTTGTATAGGAGGAAGTAGAATTGTTAAAGGGAATTAATCATCTATGTTTTTCAGTATCTAATTTAGAAAAATCTATTACATTTTACGAAAAAGTACTAGAAGGAGAATTATTAGTTAAAGGGAGAAAACTAGCGTATTTTAACATATGTGGAGTATGGATAGCGCTTAATGAAGAGGCGCATATTCCGAGAGATGAGATTCGTCAATCTTATACGCACATTGCATTCTCTGTTGAAAAAGAAGACTTAGAAAGCCTATTGCAGCGGTTAGAAGAAAATAATGTTCATATTTTACAAGGAAGAGAACGAGATGTAAGAGATTGTGAGTCTATATATTTTGTTGATCCTGATGGTCATAAGTTTGAGTTTCATTCAGGGACGTTACAAGACCGTCTAAATTATTATAGGGATGAGAAATCTCATATGACGTTTTATTAAGGGAGGAGAGAGCATTTGCATGCGCTTGTAATTGGTGGAACAGGGATGTTAAAGAAAGTATCTATGTGGCTTTGTGATCAAGGATTCCATGTTTCTATTATTGGACGAGATGAAGTGAAGTTAGAAAATGTTAAGCGAGCGAGTTCGGCACCTAAAAGTATTACATGCCTTTCTCTAGATTATCATGATGATGACGACGTGAAGGTGGCTATTAAAGATACAATTGAGAAAAATGGTCCAATAACATTAGTTGTCGCATGGGTACACGCAAGTGCAGAGCGTGCTTTATCACTTATTTGTAACGAGCTAGAATTGTCTTCTAAAACATATAGCTTATTTCATATTTTAGGCAGTAAAGCATCGCGTATGAACATACAAAAAATAGGGAGTACACAATGTAGTTTTCATAGAATTATATTAGGATTTATTTTAGAAGGTACACATGCAAGATGGCTTACTCATGACGAGATAGCTGAAGGGGTTATAAAAGGTATTGAAAGTAAGTGTACGGAATGGATTGTAGGAAGAGTAGAACCGTGGGAATTGCGGCCGAACTGGTAAGGGGGAATAGGAAATGAAAACAACGGTATATGTAACAAGGCATGGTGAAACGGAATGGAATGTAGCGAAGCGAATGCAAGGGCGGAAAAATTCTGCTTTAACTGAAAATGGTATGCTACAGGCTAAGCAATTAGGAGATCGAATGAAAGATTTATCTATCCATGCGATTTATAGCAGTCCAAGTGAAAGAACCCTACATACTGCAGAGTTAATAAAGGGAGAACGTGATATACCGATAATCGCGGATGAGCATTTCTATGAAATTAACATGGGTATTTGGGAGGGACAGACAATTGATGATATAGAAAGGCAATACCCAGACGAGATACAGTTATTTTGGTATGAGCCACATCTTTTTCAATCCACATCGGGAGAAAATTTTGAGGCTGTTCATAAAAGGGTAATTGAGGGGATGCAGCTTCTTTTAGAAAAGCATAAAGGTGAAAGTATATTAATTGTTTCTCATGCGGCAGCGGCAAAGCTACTTGTAGGACATTTTGCGGGTATTGAAATTGCGAATGTATGGGATGATCCATTCATGCATAGCGCTAGTCTTAGTGTTATTGAGTTTGATGACGATTGTGGTGAAGTAAAACAATTTGCAGATATAAGTCATTTTCAAGAAAAGTAAAAAAGGCCGTAAAACGGCCTTTTTTTTGTGGGTATAAAAAACTAGCAATTACGTTTTTTATACCAGAAGTGATCGAATTTCTTGTTTTTGCAAGAAGAGGACTTATGTCTGCAATCTTTGCAATCATTCCATTTGTGCCCGTCATCGTGACAGTCTTTACCATGATCCCACGAATCATCACAAGAACCATGATGGCTATGAGGGAAAAATACACATTTTTTACAGAAACATCGTTTTGTCCAGAAACATTTCTTTTCAAAGCGCACGCATTTTGTAACGAAAGTACATTTTTTCACGCGAGTACGTTTTGTAACTATAACGCATTCTTTTCTACGTGTCACTTTTGTAACGAACGTCCATTTTTGAACGCGAACACGAGTACATTTCGTAACAAATGTCCACTTTTTAACATGAGTACATTTTGTAACGAAAGTACAATGCTTCACGCGAGTACATCTTGTTCTTGGACATTTATTCCCTGTTGTACATTTACTTCCTGTTGTACATTTACACCCTGTTGTACATCGATGATGAGAGAATTTATCCTCATCGCACTCAAAAGTGCTTGGATCTTGATGTAAGAAATCTTCCATCCCTGCACTTTTGATTTCCTCGACAGCTTTTCTAATATCACGTTTCATAGAAATCCTCCTTATCATGTATTTAATTGAAAAGGTATTCTTTTTCCTTAACAGAATATGTATATAGGTATCTTTCTGAACAGGACAAGAGTGTAATTTTATATAAATAGTTGATAGCGGATGTATGGACAAGGCGAGGTGCATACATTGAATGAAGAGAACTGAGAAGGGATGTGGAAATATGCTACCTTCATATGATTTTTTTATTCATCCAATGTACTTAGTGGAATTGAAAAAAGATATTTGGTCAGATAGTCCAGTGCCAGCAAAATTAACTTATGGAAAAAAGAAGTGTGATATTGATATCGTATATCGAGGTGCTCATATTCGTGAATTTGAGAAAAAGTCTTATCATGTTATGTTTTATAAACCGAAAAAATTTCAAGGCGCGAAAGAGGTTCATTTGAATTCTGAGTTTATGGATCCGTCTCTCATACGTAATAAATTATCTTTAGATTTTTTTCATGATATTGGTGTACTTTCACCAAAGTCACAACATGTATTTGTAAAAATTAATGGTCAAATTCAAGGCGTATATTTGCAGTTAGAATCAGTTGATGAAAACTTTTTGAAAAATAGAGGGTTACCGAGTGGTTCTATTTATTATGCTATCGATGATGATGCGAATTTTTCTTTAATGAGTGAGAGAGATAAAGATGTTAAGACAGAGCTTTTTGCGGGTTATGAATTTAAATATTCAAATAAAAACAGTGAGGAACAACTGAGTGAATTTGTATTTCAAGCGAATACATTGACGAGGGAAGCTTATGAAAAAGAAATTGGGAAGTTTCTACATGTAGACAAATATTTACGGTGGTTAGCTGGAGTCATTTTTACGCAAAATTTTGATGGCTTTGTTCATAACTATGCATTATATCATAACGATGAAACAAATTTATTTGAAGTAATACCGTGGGATTATGATGCGACTTGGGGACGCGATGTACAAGGAAGACCACTTAATCATGAGTATATTCGCATTCAAGGGTATAATACGTTAAGTGCAAGGTTGTTAGACATACCTGTATTTAGAAAGCAGTACCGCAGTATTTTAGAAGAAATATTGGAACAACAATTTACAGTTTCATATATGAGTCCGAAAGTAGAAGGATTGTGTGAATTGATTCGTCCGTATTTACTACAAGATCCATATATGAAAGAAAAAATAGAAACATTTGATCAAGAAGCTGAAATGATTTTTCAATATATAACTAAAAGAAGAAAGTATATACAAGAACATTTACATGAATTGGATTAAATTTGAAAGAGATTGAATCATTATCAATCTCTTTTTTGTATAATAAAGACGTATCAATGAAAAGTGAAGTAGTATTTATTTGATAAAGAATGGAGTTGTGTAGAGATGACGATTAAATGGATTGATTGGGTAAAGCAAATACAATCTATAGCCCAGGCTGGATTAACGTATTCTAAGGATGTGTATGATATAGAGCGTTTCCAACAATTAAGAGACATTTCAACTTCTATGATGTCACATTACACAAAAACAGATTGGGAAGTTGTTGAGAAATTATTTGCAAGTGAGACAGGCTATCAAACACCTAAAGTTGATATAAGAGCGGTTATTTTTCAAAATGAAAAACTATTATTTGTGAAAGAAAAAAGTGATGGGAAATGGGCATTACCAGGTGGATGGGCTGATGTCGGTTATACGCCGACAGAAGTAGCTGCGAAAGAAGTTTTAGAGGAGACGGGTTATGAAGTAGAGGATTTTAAGCTATTTGCTATATTTGATAAAGAAAAACATCTACCATCGCCTTCAGCAACACATGTATATAAAATTTTTATTGGCTGTAAGATTATTGGTGGCGAAAAGAAAACTAGTATTGAAACAGAAGATGTGGAGTTTTTTGGTGAGAATGAATTGCCTAATTTATCGATTGCTAGAAATACAGAAGAGCAAATTAAAGAAATGTTTGCCTACATGAAAGAGCCTGAGAAAGAAACATTAATAGATTAATAACGCTTATTCTCGATAATATTGTTGGAATGAAGATATTGGCAGAATGCAACCTTTATGTAATAATGGGATGGTATGTGAAGAAAAAAGGAGATAGAAAATAAAATGTTAGCAAGCATAATAGATCAGTTATTGCAATTTTTTGCAAGCTTAGGTTACTTTGGAGTAGCGCTAGCTTTAATGATTGAAATTATTCCGAGTGAAATTGTACTTTCGTATGCTGGCTTTTTAGTCGCGGATGGTAAAATTAGCTTTGTTGGTGCAGTTATTGCTGGAACAATCGGTGGTACTTTAGCTCAAATCTTTTTATATTGGCTTGGATACTATGGCGGACGTCCAGTTGTAGAGAAATATGGAAAATATCTACTTATTAATAAACATCATTTAGACATAGCAGAAAATTGGTTTAAGCGTTACGGAGCAGGAGTAATCTTTTCTGCACGCTTTATCCCAGTTGTACGTCATGCCATCTCTATTCCAGCAGGATTAGCTAAGATGCCATTAAAACTATTTACACTGTATACAGTAGTTGCGATTATTCCATGGTCAATCCTATTTATATACTTAGGTGAAAAGCTTGGTGGAAATTGGCGACACATTAAAGAGTATGCATCTGATTACACACATTACATAATTATAGGAGCGGTTCTCTTTGTTGCTCTATACTTCGGTTTAAAGTATTTCAAAAAGAAAAAAGCAGCACGTTAAAGTCAATGATTTTTCATTGGCTTTTTTTTGTTTCGGTTCTAAAAAAAAAAGTTGTCCATAATGTATAATAATAAAGCGTAGCGGAGGAATGTGATGAAAGGGTCACCGTTTATACGTGGAACGATATTTTTAACGATGGCAACGATGATATCTAAAATGTTAGGGTTTATATATGTTATACCATTTACAGCTATGGTCGGTACGAGTGGGTACGTTTTATACACATATGCATACCGTCCATATACGCTTATGCTCAGTATTGCAACGATGGGATTACCACTCGCTGTTTCAAAGATGGTATCAAAATACGATCAACTGAATGACTATCATACGGTTAAAAGAGTGCTGAAAAGTGGTATCGTATTTATGCTTTTAATGGGAGTTCTCTCATGTTTTACACTGTATTTGTTAGCTCCACATTTAGCTGAACTAGTGATTGATGGAAATGATCAAACAGGGAATAGTGTAACGGCTGTAACTCATAACATTCAAATTGTAAGTTTTGCATTAATACTTGTACCAGTAATGAGCTTATTAAGGGGATTCTTTCAAGGGTTTCAATCGATGGGACCTTCTGCGCTCAGTGTGGTTGTAGAGCAATTCTTTCGGGTCATAACCATTTTGATAGGAAGCTTTGTCGTTTTATATGTGTTAAAAGCCTCTGTTTCATTAGCAGTTGGTATTTCTACGTTTGGTGCATTTATGGGGGCTATAGGTGGATTAAGTGTATTAAGTGCGTATTATATGAAAAGAAGAAGGCATTTAAAGAAAAAAGAGATGGCAAGTATACCGCAAACAACCAAATCTTTTTTCTCGTTATATAAGGAGCTTTTTACATATTCAATACCGTTTGTTGTAGTTGGTTTAGCGATTCCGTTGTATCAGACGATTGATACATTTACAATTAATAAACTACTCATACAAATCGGCTATATGCAAGGAGAAGCAGAAAAGATTAATGCGATCATCGGTTTAGTTCAAATGGTTGTGCTCATTCCAGTTTCTGTTGCGACTGCTTTTAGTATGTCTCTCGTACCAGAGATGACGAAAGCTTATACAGCAGGAAATGCGAAGTTGTTGTACAAACATTTCACGAGGACGAATGTATTAGTAGTAGGGATTACGGTACCGGCGGCAATTGGGATGATGGTGTTAGCCAAGCCGGTATATACTCTTTTATTTGGTATGGGAAATGATCCGGAGATGGGAAGGATTATCCTGCAGTACTATGCTCCTGCTTGTATACTATTTTCTCTCTTCACAGTAACGGCTGCTATGTTACAAGGAATAAATCAACAACAGAAAACAGTGATAGGATTAGGTATTGGACTTATTGTAAAGATAGTTTTAAATATTGTGCTGCTTCCATATTTTGATTATGTAAGTTTTATCATTTCAACATACGCTGGCTATACGATTTCAGTTGGCTTTAACTTGTGGATGCTTTCTAAATATGTTATAAAGGCAACATAAGCTTTTTAAGGCAGAGAACACTCTGTCTTTTTCTATGTTTATAAATTTTTTCTTATAAAAACGTTTTCAAAATAATTTTTCTATTGAAATTTAAACGTATGTTTCATATGCTGAACATGGCGGTTCAAAAACTGTTGTTTAAGTGAGGTAGATTCCCACATGTAAAAAGAATCGGGGTGATAGTATGTTAAATATGTATTTAACAGACCGAAACGGAAAACTACAAGAGATTGAGGAAATGCAAAAGGGTTGCTGGATTAATGTACTTCATCCAACGGAAGAAGAAATTCAATATCTAGTACAAACTTTGAATGTAGACTTAGATTTCATTAAAGACCCTTTGGATGATGAAGAACGCTCTCGTATTGAAAAGGAAGACAGTAATACTTTAATTATCGTGGATATTCCGACAGTTAGACATGATGAAGAAGGAAATTCGATTTATGACACGATTCCAATAGGTATGATTGTAATGCCAGATTGTTTTGTTACAATTTGCTTAGAAGAAAACCCAATTTTTGAACGTTTTATTAACCAACGTATTAAAGAATTTTATACGTTTAAAAAGACACGCTTTGCACTGCAGCTCTTATATACAATTTCTACTTATTATTTAAGATACTTAAAGCAAATTAATCGAAAAACAATCGATTTAGAGCATCAATTAAATCAATCGATGAAAAATAAAGAGATTTTCACATTATTAGGCCTTGAAAAAAGTTTAGTATACTTTACAACGTCATTAAAGGCTAATAAAATTGTAATTCAAAAATTGATGCGTAATAGTACATTTTTAAAAATGTATGAAGACGATCAAGATTTATTAGAAGATGTATTGATTGAAAATAAGCAGGCTATTGAAATGGCGGAAATATATAGTCACATTTTAAGTGGAATGATGAACACTTTTAGCTCTGTCATATCAAATAATTTAAATAGTGTTATGAAACTGTTAACGTCTATTACAATCATTTTATCATTACCAACGATGGTTTCTAGTTTCTTTGGAATGAACGTAAAGGTTCCGTTTGAAGGGGAAGCACATGGTTTTGTAATTGTACTTATCATATGTGTAACACTATCTTTCACATTAGCATTTGTTTTTTGGAAGAAACGTTACTTTTAATAAAAAGAAAGCTGCTCTAGCATAGTTGTATAACTGCGCTAGAGCAGCTTTTTTGCTATGAAATCGAAAGTTTTGAATAGAATATAACTTATAAAATGTAAGGTATATGAAAGGTGTGAATTCTGTATAAGTCTTGTCCAATTAATAAAATGGGGTTAAAATTACATATTGTTAATGAAAAGTTGGAGGAAATACATCATGGAATTGTTTCAATTACCGAAAGCATTCCTGCAAATGAATACAATCTTTATCTCCATATTGATCGAAGCACTTCCTTTTGTGCTCATTGGTGTATTTATTTCAGGGTTCATTCAAATGTTTGTGACAGAAGATATGGTAGCAAAATGGATGCCGAAAAACCGATTTCTGTCTGTTTTAGTAGCTACTTTTTTAGGTATGATGTTTCCGGGCTGTGAATGTGGCATCGTTCCGATTGTAAGACGATTAATCGGAAAAGGGGTTCCACCATATGCGGGGATTGCATTTATGTTAACTGGGCCGATCATTAATCCAGTCGTATTATTTGCAACATACGTTGCCTTTGGAAGTAGTATGCACATGGTATGGTATCGTTCTATTGTAGCGATTATCGTAGCAATTATTGTTGGAATTATATTATCATTTATGTTTAAAGAACATCAATTACGAGATGATCACTTCCCAGAAGTGAATCATAAGCGTCCATTACGTAAAAAAATGTGGGATGTATGTACGCATGCTGTTGAGGAATTTTTCTCGATGGGAAAATATTTAGTATTAGGTGCGTTAATTGCAGCGGCAGTTCAAACGTTCGTACAAACTTCAACACTTCTTGCTATAGGACAAGGGCCGTTCTCTTCACCAGCTGTTATGATGGGACTTGCATATATATTATCACTTTGTTCAGAAGCGGATGCGTTTATTGCTTCATCATTCCAAAGTACATTTTCAACAGCATCACTTGTCGCGTTCCTTGTATATGGACCGATGGTGGATATTAAAAATATGTTTATGATGCTTGCAACATTTAAAACGAAATTTGTAATTGTCGTTATAGCTACAGTTACACTTGTTGTTTATGCAAGCTCACTACTCATTTATGCGATGGGGTGGTAGGTTATGTTTCGAGCATATATATTATTAGGTTTTACAATCTTAATCGAGCAGCTTCATATTTCAGGTAATATTACGAAGTATATCAATATGAAGTATGCCTATTTATCAACAACAGCAGCTATTATTTTAGGCTTTTTAACGATCGTTCAAATTATTATCGTATTCCAAAAAGAACATCAGAAAGAACAAGGAAAACAAGATTGTAGTTGTGATCATAGCCATTGCGGGCATGACCATTCAAAAGATGAGAATACATGGTGGAAAAAAGTATTTTCGTACTCATTGTTTTGTTTTCCGATTGTCTCAGGATTGTTTTTCCCGATTGCAACGTTAGATTCAGATATCGTTAAGGCGAAAGGATTTCATTTTCCTGTTGCGCAAGCAGAAAGTAAAGATCCGTTTATGACAAGGCAATTCTTAAGACCAGACACGAGTATTTATTACGGAAAAGAAGGATACCGTGGTGTAATGGAAAAAGGGAAGAAAGAGTTTGTTACGAAAGATAATATTGCTTTAAAAGATGAAGATTTCTTAAAAGGTATGGAGACGATTTATAATTATCCTGGCGAGTTTACTGGGAAAAAACTATCCTATAAAGGGTTTGTTTTCAAAGATGATTCATCTAAAAAAGAACAATACTTCTTATTCCGTTTCGGTATTATACATTGTGTAGCGGATTCTGGTGTATATGGTATGTTAGTGAAAAAGCCAGAAGGTGTAGAATGGAAAAACGATGATTGGATTCAAATAGAGGGAGAAATTTCTACTGAATTTTATCAGCCGTTCCATGCGAATATCCCTGTCTTAGAAGTAACGAAATGGAATAAAGTTGAACAGCCGAAAGAACAATATGTATTTAGAGGAGCCGATTGATAAAATCGGTTCTTTTTTGTGGACTAAAAGTTCTGAAAGTTGTTAATATTAAACGTGTAGTTCATTTAGTATAGTGATTATTGAGATATTAGGGATAAATCATTAAAGGGGTGATAACAATGACAGAAGTAAAGGGGAAAACTGCCAATGAATCAAGGGTGTTCAAAACGAGCCGAGTATTTCCAACAGATTTAAATGATCACAATACGCTATTTGGTGGAAAGATATTAGCCGAGATGGATATGGTTGCTTCTATTTCAGCAACGAGGCATGCGAGAAAAGAATGTGTTACAGCATCTATGGATTGGGTTGATTTCTTACATCCTGTTCGCTCTTCTGATTGTGTTAGTTATGAATCCTTTGTAATTTGGACGGGTAGAACTTCTATGGAAGTATTTGTGAAGGTAGTAGCAGAAGATTTAATTTCAGGCGAGAAGCGTATCGCAGCAACGTCATTTGTTACTTTTGTCGCACTTAGTAAGGAAAATAACCCAGTTCCTGTGCCGCGAGTAATCCCTGAAACAGAAGAAGAGAAAGAATTACATCGTATTGCAGTATTACGTGCAGAACAACGTCATATACGTAAGGCAGAGAGTAAGAAAGTAGCTACATTACTAACTTTTTGAATTGAATATTTAGTTGTTAAAGGTATTATAACAGAGCGAAATGTTCTTCATATGAAAAGCGGACACCTAAAAATAGGTGTCCGCTTTTATAGTTTTTCTATCCGCATATCATGTGACAATAACTACTTAGCAGAAGCAAGCAGCACCGACGATGATTAAGAGGATAAATAATACGACTAATAGCGCGAATCCATTACCATGTGCGAAGCCCATTGTTATTTCCTCCTTTTATTTTAAGATACAACATACAATATGCAAATGAGCTATCGTTTGATATGGACATATATCATGCAATGACATATTTTCTTGAATTATATTGTATTAAAAAAGGGAAGATATAGAAATAACAGTAAGTGGAGAAAGGAAAATATCCATGAAACACTTTTTCGTTGTAATCCTTTGTTTAATAGGTGTATTCATTTGGATGAACATCGATTTGGAAATGGGGAAAAAAATGGCTAGTGAACATGAATTAGGACAAGTTCGATTAGGCGAATTTCAACTGTATACGAACGGTGAAGAGTTATATAAGAAATTATTTGAGGATATACATAACGCAGAAAAAAAAATATATATTCATTTTTATATTGTAGGTAAAGATGAAATAAGCAAAGAGTTTTTGCAGTTGCTCGAGAAAAAGGCATCGAGTGGAGTAGAAGTGAAATTGTCAGTCGATCGAATAGGTGGATATAAGCTGGAGAAAAAGATAATTCGTCAACTAAAAAGCAATGGTGTCCAGTTTACGTTTAGTAAAAAGCCTAAAATGAAACACATATTCTATTCGTTGCATCAACGGAACCATAGACGCATTGTTACAATAGATGGAAAAGTATCATACATCGGTGGTTTTAACATCGGAAAGGAGTACCTTGGACAAGATCCGAAATTTGGTCCGTGGCGTGATTATCATGTGCGAGTCAAGGGGAATGGCGCCACGGATATGGAAAGAAAATTCGCTGCTGACTGGAAAGAAGATACGGGAGAAAAAATGCCTGTACATGAAAGTTTACCTACAATAGGCAATGTAAAATATCAATATTTATTTTCAGATGGAAAAGGTTTATGGGAAAAATATGGAGCGCTTTTAAAGCAGGCTAAAAAGTCTTTAATTATTGCTACGCCATATTTTATACCAAGTAAAGAAATGATGAAAGCGTTAAAAGATGCATTAAACCGCGGTGTCAATGTGAAAATTCTCGTCCCATTTAAAAGTGATGCCGTATTGTTAAAACAAGCTGCCTATCCGCATTTGAAGGACATGTTACATGCTGGAGCGGAGATTTATCAATATCGAAACGGTTTTTTTCACGGGAAAGTAACAATCATTGATGGAGAAATTGTGGATATTGGGACAGCGAATTTTGATAATAGAAGTTTTTATTTAAATTGTGAATCTAACTGTATTATATATGACAAAACAGTTGTTGCTGACGTATGGAACCGATTAAAAGAAGACTTCCATAAATCAAAAAGATTTTCGGAAGAAGATTTTGAGAAAATTAGTAAATGGGATTGGTTTTTAGCAAGAATAGCAAATGTTATAGCATCATATTTATAGCATATAGACAAAAAGAAGGGAGGCACTTTCATGGACTGTATGAAAGAATTAATGAGATATAGTTATATGCTAATTTACAAGGTAGGAGAGTATACTGGAAGGGTTTGTGATGAAGAGTTAAAGGATTTATTACAACGACATTTACCGTATATGTTACAAGCTTATAATGAACAAGTGAACTTTCAAGAAGGAGAAAATGTACAGCGGATAACTTGTGAACCAATGTCATTTCATTTACCCGAAATAGAAAAGGAAATAGACGATAAATACACAGGGGATATTCGTATCGCAGTTTGTTATATCTCACATTTAAAACGATTAGCATTAAAGGTGGCTCAAGTAGCAGTTGAAGTTGCAAATCCAGAATTTCGCTCGTTTTTGGAAAATTGTTTCCTGAAAATGAACCGCTATGCTTATAGTGTATGGCAATATGTTATGAAGAAGGAATATAAAATTAACCATGTATATGAAAATGAGAAATTTGCATAAGAAACTAAGGTGACAGGGGCCTTAGTTTTTTTGTTATTAGAAAATTTACAAATATTTACCGTATATTTACTATTTGTCAATCTCTCCTTTAAAAATAGAGAGTAATATGGGATTGTACATATTCTATCAAAAGGAGGAAACGCAAATGAACAAATGGGTTAAATCATTAACTGCTATGGCACTTGCAAGTTCTTTATTAATGGTAGGTTGTAGTAAAGATGAGGACAAGAAGAAAGAAGACGATACAACAACACAACAAGAGGACAAAAAGGATAAAGAAACAAGTGGCACTGAGAAATCTACGGATTCTAAAGAAAAGAAATAAAGTAATAATAGAGCTTCCTCTTATAAATGAGGAAGCTTTTTTGTTGTAAATTGATTGAGATTATTGAAAAATAGAGAAAGAATGAAAAGAGGAGGAAAACAAATGAAAGTATGTATATTGGGAGCAACAGGGCGAGTAGGTTCAAACGTAATAAAATTAGCATTAAAGGACTCAGCTGAAGTGACTGCATTAGCGCGTGATTTAAATAGAATAGAAATATATCATGAAAGGTTACGAGTAATAGAAGGTAATGTATTGAATGAAAATGATATAAAGAAAGCGATAGAAGGAAGCGATATAGTAATTAGTGCACTTGGAACGGATCAAAATGGGACGTTAGCGAAGAGTATGCCGCGAATTATAAAGCAAATGGAAGAAGAAGGAGTTCATAAAATCATTACAATAGGAACAGCCGGTATTTTACAAGCAAGAACAAATCTAAATTTATATCGTTTTCAATCAACGGAATCAAAAAGGAAATCGACAACAGCAGCAGAAGATCATTTAGCTGCATATAAGATACTTAGTAGTAGTAATTTATGTTGGACGGTCGTTTGTCCGACGCATTTAATTGACGGTGATGTGACAGGGGTATATCGAACTGAAAAAGATGTATTACCAGAAGGAGGAGCAAAAATAACAGTTGGTGATACAGCGCAATTTACGTGGAATCTGTGTAGTAAAAACAAATATGAGAATAGCCGAATAGGTATTTCATATTAAAAAACCATCCCGAAATTGGGATGGTTAAAAGACGATATAACATACAAATATGATAATCATAATGATTTGGAGAATGGCTTTCGCTACTGTACTGCTTAAAAAACCAACTACAGTAGCAACACCTACTAGAAAGGCGTCTTTTGGCGCTTTTTTATGCATTAGTTCTGTAATAAATACCGATAAGAACGGTATGATAATTAAACCGAATGGTGGGAAAAAGAAAGATCCGACGATGATAGAAATCATACCGACACGTTCTCCCCATTTAGAACTTCCATATTTTTTTAAGAAATATCCATTTGCAATAAAATCAGCAACGAAAATAAATAGTGTGAAAATCGCTTGAATAATCCAAAAAGAAATTGTTAGTTCTCCGCCATTTATACCGAAATGGTAAATTAAATATCCAGCCCAAACAGCGAGGATACCTGGAATGATAGGGTAAATAAAAGCGAGAAATGAAACAATGAAACAGGCAATGATACAGATTGTTAATAATACTGTCACTTTATAACTCCTTCTTCGTGTCTAATTTATGTACCGCAATTTTTTTCACTTGATGTCCATCAAGTTCTAGTGCTTTAAACTGAAAACCGGCAAATTCAATGGAATAACCAGCCTCAATATTTAAATCCACTGCTTGAGAGAGGAGCCAGCCACCAATTGTATCTAAATCGCTATCATCAATATGTAGGCCAAACATATCATTCACTTCAGAAATGAGCACCTTACCATCTAAAACAGTAAGCTTCGGCGTACGTTTTTCAATCATAGGTGATTCATCCGCATCAAACTCATCTTGAATTTCTCCAATGATTTCTTCAAGAATATCTTCCATTGTTAAAAGTCCAGCAGTACCACCATATTCATCCATAATGATTGCCATCTGAACGCGATTTTTTTGTAGATGAACTAACGTTTTACGAATTGGAACAGTTTCAAATACAGTTAGTACTGGATGTATGTAAGATTCAAGTGGCTTATGAATGCCTTTCGTTTGATCATGAAATACTTCTTTCGTATTGATCATCCCGATAATGTCATCTTTATCTTTTTCAATGATAGGATAACGTGTATATTTTTCGGTTGCGACGATATCCATGTTTTCTTCTAACGTATTTTCAGTAGATAAGCAAATCATTTCAGTACGAGGGACCATGATTTCTTTTGCAACGCGGTCGTCAAATTCAAAAATATTATTTACATATTTATATTCGGTTTGATTTATTTCGCCGCTTTTGAAACTTTCACCTAAAATGAGTCGTAGTTCCTCTTCAGAATGGGCAAGTTCATTTTCTTTCGCAGGTTCTAAACCGAGTAGTTTTGTGAAAAAGATAGCAGTACTATTAAGTAGCCAAATGAACGGATACATAATTTTATCAAATAAAATAAGTGGTCGTGCAAACTTAAGTGTGATTGCTTCTGCTTTTTGAATTGCGAAAGACTTTGGAACTAATTCACCTAATACAACATGGAAAAATGTAATCACACTAAAAGCAATAATAAAGGATAAAGTATTTGCCATTGTTCCAGTAATATTAATCTTTTCAAAGAGCGGTCGTAGTAAATGTTCCACAGTCGGTTCACCAAGCCAACCAAGCCCTAAAGAAGTGATTGTAATCCCGAGCTGACAAGCTGATAAATAAACATCTAAATTAGATATGACACTTCTTGCAGCTAAGGCTTGTTTATTGCCTTCATTTGCAAGCTGGTCAATTCGACTTTTTCGTACTTTTACAACAGCGAATTCTGATGCGACGAAAAAGCCGGAAATAAGGATAAGTACAAAGATGAGAAAAATATTTAATATGTCCAAGTGTATTCTCTATTCCGTCGTTTGGAATAAAGATGTCACCTCCTGCAATTATGTTATACTTTTATAATAAATCTAAATGAAAAGAATAGTCAAAGAAAAAGGGCAAATATTGGTATGTTTCTGTAATAGTTTTTGAATTTGTTGTTATTTTGTCCGCTATACAGAAGGAATAACCCTCTACTTGGAGATTATAGAGGGTCATTTCAAATTACGGTTTTGAAATACTTCTCGTTAAGGCGTATGATTGTTGTTTGAAGTAGTTTGTTGTCCAAAGTGTTTGAAGGAAAGAAAGTATGCTATATGGGATATAGAGTAGTAATAAACCAATTGTAACAATAATGGGTGCATTTCCGCCAAATTGAACGACAAATTGTAATAATCCGTTTGCATGAAAAACGCATTCCATAAAAACGAATGAAATAATAATGGAACTTAAAATCGATTTATGATTCGAAGTAAGCGCTAAAAACAATGTATCTACAAGAAAAGAAGAGTGTTTTATTTCATATTCATTTGTGTTATTTAAGAAAGGAATCCATTTTTTTATTGCTTGCATAACGATAATCATGGAAGTACTACATACGATGATAAAAGATGAGTAGTAAGGAAAGTTTATAAATTGTGCGACGTATAGAAGTAGTAATAAGACTGAACATTGTAATATTACAGTGCAAAAGGAGTAAGGTATCCACTTTAATACAGTAGTGAACTTTTTAAAAGAGTTAGGTGCTTTAAAAAATAAATGGCCGATACCTAAACTTATGAAGAATCCGATCGCAAGAGTAAAGGTAAAACGAACAATGGATAAAAAATATATTTCCCATATGTAAGGGAATAACGGTGTTGGATGATTCGAAGTATGTATCATTTGATTTGCTGAGACAAAGATAGATTCATGCATCCAATCAATTTTTGGAATTGATATAGAAGAAAGGTGAGCGAAGTTTTGAAAAATGCTAATAAAGCCATTTTGATAAGAGTAATTGTGTGTAATAAAAAGAGCTGGAATAGGACTTATGACAAAAATAACAATAACACCAAATAAAAATTTGCATATATGTGAGCGTAACAATGACATATAACCACCTACTCTTAGAATATTCAGAAAATTCTTATTCTTATTTTAGCGTTTTTTGAATGAAGTTACAATATATTTTTCATTGAGTTATTCAGAGAGAAGGTTGATAGTGAAAAATATGCAAGTGAAGGATTAATGAATAAATTATGACAAGAAAAAGAATAATTTTCAGAAAAATAAAATAAATTATTTATTTTTTTCTGAAAATATAATATAGTTATGGCACAGAAAGTATTTTAACATAAGGAGGCTATTTATGAGGATTAAAGGGAATTATGTGCTGAAAAGGGAAGTTTTATTTTGCTCAAGTTCAATTACAATAGGGGAAGCGCTAGAGCATTTAAATAAAACTGGCTATCGTTGTGTACCGGTTTTAGATGAAAAAAAAGAAAAATATTTAGGGAATATATATAAAGTAGATATTTTAGAATATAAAGGATCACTAGAAGAAAGTGTATTACAATTATTGAACGATAAAGATGGATATGTGAGAGAAGATTCTTCTTTCTTTAAAGTCTTTTTTACAATTAAAAAACTACCTTATTTATCAGTGATTGACGAAAAAGGGGTGTTCCTAGGAATTTTAACCCATAAGAAAGTTTTTGAGTTATTAGAGGATGCATGGGGCGTTCATTCTAGTAAATACTCTGTTATGATTGGAACGCAAGATTATAATGGAGCTATCCAAAAGTTATCGACAGTGTTAAAAAAATATACTGGCATCCAAAGTTTAATGACTTTTGATAATGATGCATTATTAGTTCGTAGAATTATGTTTACATTAGGAGAAGAGTTTAACGATGGTGAATTAGAACTGCTATTGAAAGATTTAGAAGATCACGGATTTAGAGTTGTGTACGTAGAAGAGATGAATAATCCACGTGAAGTTGAAACGATAGAGTAATTCGCAAAAGCCATCTCATATGTTGGATGGCTTTTGTTATGTCATTTACAAAAAAATATTTTAAGATAACTTTATGTAAATGGTGTACTGACTGAATAAAGTTTGTGTAGAAGAATGAAAAAGTAGATAATTTGGATTTTCAAAAAAATCACTTTGAAAATATGTTTTTATTTTTCAACTAAATATGTTACTATATGTGTGATAAAAGCAAAGAGGTCTGACAACTAAACTCCACGTAATACCACTCTAATGACTTAAATATTCAAAAAAATCAAAAATCAATAATTATATTAATAATTAGAGTAATAAATAAGGGGAATGGAGAAATTATGGAGAAAGACACTGCTTTGTAAGGGGCATATTTTATCATCTTGAGCAGAGAGGAGGATGCATAGCATTATTGTAAAGATAGAGATAAACAATGAAAAAGTGCTATGCAAATGAAAAGTATGAAGGGACGTTTAAGGCCAGGTGATACGGTAGCAATTGGTTTAATGCTATTTGCATTGTTTTTAGGAGCAGGGAACTTAATTTTTCCACCAGTTTTAGGGCAACAAGCTGGAGAAAATGTTTGGATTGCTACAATTGGATTCCTTGTAACGGGAGTCGGATTACCCCTATTAGCTGTTACAGCTGTCGCGTTTGTAGAGGGGGACTTGAAAGCGCTATCTTCTAGAGTTCACCCTATATTTGCGTTTGTTTTCCCATTGGTTAGTTATTTAGCGATTGGACCATTTTTCGCGATTCCGCGTACTGGAGCCGTTTCGTTTGAAATGGGTATGAAGCCATTTCTATCAGATGCAATGGTTTCAGAATGGTACATGCTATTTCTTTTCACTATAATTTTCTTCGGAATAACGTGGTATTTATCATTAAATCCATCTAAATTAGTGGATTGGTTTGGAAAGTTTCTTACCCCATTATTAGTATTAATTGTTGCTGTTATTGTCGGAAAGGCAATTATTGATCCGATTGGAGAACCAGCTGCGCCGTTAGCTGCTTACAAAGAAAATGCTTTCTTTGGTGGATTTATTCAAGGGTATTTGACGATGGATGCAATTAGTGCGCTTGTATTTGGAATTGTCGTTGTACAAGTTATTCGCTCTAAAGGGATAAAAGAGAGTAGTCAAGTTGCAAAAATAACAGTAGTTTCAGGTATTATTGCAGTACTTGGTTTAACGTTAATCTATTTATCGCTTGCTTATCTTGGTTCAACAAGTACATCACTTGGGGTATCCGAGAATGGTGGACTTATTTTAACGAATGTTGTAAATGAGTTATATGGAACAAGTGGTAAAATTTTATTAGGACTTGTTATCATACTCGCTTGTTTAACAACTTCTGTTGGATTAACATCTGCGTGTGCAGGGTTCTTTTCAAATTTATTCCCAAAGTTTTCGCATAAAATGATTGTAACGTTAGTATGTGGATTTAGTTTAATTGTATCGAATTTAGGATTAACACAATTAATTACAGTCACTTTACCAGTGTTAATGATCATTTATCCAGTTGCAATTGTATTAATCGTTCTTTCGTATTTCCATAAGTGGATAGGAAAGCGCAATACAATTTATATTGGAGCAATACTAGGTGCCTTGTCCATTAGCTTATTTAATGGTTTAGAAAGTGCGAATATCAAAATTGACGCAATTTCAAATGTACTCCAAATGTTACCTTTATATAAAGAAGGAATAGGGTGGTTAGTCCCAGCATTTATTGGTGGGGTACTCGGTTTCTTCTTCTATAAATCAAATGAATCAAGTGAAATGCAAAAGAAAGGTGCTTAGGCGCCTTTCTTTTTTTAAAGGGGATTTTTGTATTTTGTCTAAGTAATAATTGGGAGGAATGATATAATGGCTAATTTTGAAGATTTTTTAACTTTGGATTTACGAATTGGAACTGTAACACATGCAGAGGAATTTAAAGAAGCTAGAGTGCCAGCAATTAAACTAGAAATTGATTTTGGGGAGCTTGGGATAAAGCAGTCAAGTGCTCAAATTACGAAAAGGTATAATCCAGAAGATTTAGTTGGTCAGCAAATCGTTGCGATTGTAAATTTTCCGCCAAAACGTGTAGCTGGATTCAAATCGGAAGTACTTGTATTAGGAGGAGTACCTGAAGCGGGTGATGTTGTATTACTTCAGCCTAATATGGAACTGCCAAATGGTACAAAAATTAGTTAGTGTAAAGGTGGGGGAACATGGATATTGGACGAGAATATTTACAATGTGCCATTTCGAATTTTAAAGCAACAAAGAAGCAAGGAGAACGGGTGATTTCTCAATTATCATATGAACAGATTGAATGGTCTTCTCATGAAGAAACAAATAGCATAGCAATCATAATTAAGCATCTGCACGGTAATATGCGTTCGAGATGGACGGATTTTTTAGCGTCTGACGGTGAAAAAATAGATCGTAACCGAGATGCTGAATTTGAAGGTGGTTATTCTTCTAAGGAAGAGGTACTAACAGCATGGAATGAAGGTTGGGAATATGTTTTTAAAACGATGAATGTGCTAACGCCGGAACACCTATTAAGGACGGTCTATATACGAGGTGAAGCACATACTGTCATACAAGCAATTGAAAGACAAATTTCACATTATGCTTTACATATTGGGCAAATGATTTACATTGGTAAAATGTTAAAAGAAAATGAGTGGGAGTGTTTAAGTATTCCTAGAGAACAGTCTGCACGTTATGTAGAGAAAAAACGTTCAACATAATAATGTGAGAGAAACCGATATAAAATGGGAAGTAAGAAAATGAGCCAAATAATAGATGGTTCTGTGATCATAAGAAGACTGCCAAAAATAAGTCCATATATAATAAGAAAGGAATTAAAAAGTGTATTCACAGGGATAAATCGTGAGATAAACACTTGCTTTCGTTTAAAACAATCACTGTGAAATAAATACAAGCGTAAGTACCGTGTAGCAGTAATAAGATCTTTCTTTCGCGTAATTCTTTTTTTGCATATATGACAGATGAACGGTGGTCGCATTTCATTACGCTCCATTTTTTGTATTTGTAATAATGTAAGTTAAAAGTAGGTATAAGGTGTATATCCCTATATATGCTCCTGCGATAAGAAAAAAAGGATTGAGTAATATTCCATGAATGCTTGTCATGAAAACAAGATTTTGTATTAGAACGTCATATATATTAATAGAAAGAATTGTTCCGATTGTATACAATGCGAAGTACGCACAAATATGTAACGCGATACGAATTTTAGTGCTTTTAGCAAACAAATAAAACATAAATGATAGAGCGATTGGTAATATTCCGATTAATAGCTTCAATTCATTTCACCTTATTAACAATATAGCCGGAATTTAGACGGTCTATTCTCTAGAGCTTGTACATAACTTGAAATAGAGAGGGTGATAGTATGAATCGAGGCTTTTTTTATGTGAAATTCACGAGTGTACGTAAGTTAGTATTATTTATTATTGCTACAGTACTAGCGACTTTTTTTCTTATTAGTATGATGGTAACCTCTATGAAAGAGACAAAGTCAACGTATTTATATAATTGGTTAAATGAGTTATCAATGAATGGTTACATGTACGTTCTTGGGAAAGAGAATCATTATTTTACACAGGAATATCGAAATTTAAATCAAGATTTTTCAATATCTTCGTTTCTCTTTTCTATGGCTACGAATATTCGTTTTAACGATGTACGCAGTTTTGTCGGCAAAGAGCTACCAGGTTTCGGTAAGTACGATACAGAAATTGTTATTGCGGGTGAAGGAACAAATTATTCTAACTTGCCTATAGAGTCGAGCGTTCCACTTGAAGAAGTAGTAAAAGAACGGACTGGAGAAGGTGGACAGGCTCCAAAGTCGGATAAGAATAAAGAGAAAAAGCAACCAGCTCAAACGACAGGGAAACGACAAGTTGCATTTATTTATCATTCGCATAGTTGGGAATCTTATTTGCCGTTATTGAATTTAACAAATGATCCAAATCCGAATAAAGCAACAAGTTCCGTCACGAATATTTCAATAGTCGGCGACCGATTTCGTGAACAATTAGCAAGTGAAGGGATCGGAGCAACTAACGACAAGACTGATGTTGGTCAAAAGTTGATTAGTAAAGGGTTAAATAGTAATAGTTCTTATAAAATGTCACGGGAAATTGTACAAGAAGCAATGACGGGAAATAAGGAATTGCAGTACTTTTTTGACTTACATCGTGATAGTGCACGGAAAAATGTTACAACAAAAACGATTGGAGATAAATCATACGCTAAACTCGCATTTGTGATTGGAAAAGGTAATAAAAATTATGAAAAGAACTTGCAATTAGCAACGGCTTTACATGAGACAATTAATAAGAAGTATCCAGGGGTTAGCCGCGGTGTCATTCAAAAAGGGTTCCAAACAGGCAATGGAGTCTATAATCAAGATCTGTCAGGGCAAGCGATATTAATAGAAGTTGGCGGAGTAGATAATACAGAGGAAGAATTAAATCGATCAATTGATGCACTTGCAAAAGCGTTTGGAGAGTATTTTTGGCAGGCAGAAAAAGTGAATGGATAAAGTGAAACATAAATTAGTGGGAGAGTCTGAAAAACGTGAGTGTAATGCTTGCGTTTTTTTGTATTGATGAGACGTCACAGAATAGACATAATTTGTCGTTGTTATAGTAATATCGAAATTTGTCAAATTATACTGGGAGATTTGCAAAGGAATTTTCGGGAAAGTAGAGAAAATCTTTTTACAAGGAAAGTTTTTTATTATGAAACTGGTAGGGTGATTGAAGTGATTAGGGAGATCCAAATAGGAGATGCAGCATCATTTTTGCAATTAAGTAAGCAACTAGATGAAGAAACGAAATTTATGTTATACGAACCAGGAGAAAGAAAATTTACAGTTAAGCAACAAGAGCAAATGATTCAGCGATTTGTAGAAAATAAATATGCAACAATATTGGTAGCAGTTGAAGAAGAGAGAATAGTAGGGTTTATTTTAGTGAATGGAAATAGTATTCAAAGAAAGAGACATGTAGCAGGTATTGTTATTGGTATTTTGCAAGAGTATAACGGGCGAGGTATTGGGACCACATTGTTTAAAGAGGTCGAGAAGTGGGCAAGATTACATGATGTATGGCGTTTAGAATTAACGGTAATGGCCCACAATACAAGAGCTCAGGCACTATATAAAAAAGTTGGATTTGAGAAAGAAGGTGTCAAAAGAGCTGCTCTTATTATCGATGGAGAGAACATCGATGAGTATGAAATGGCCAAATTATTAAAATAAGAGGTCGTTATATGAAAAAAAGATGGATACTACTTGGTATCGTAGCGGCGATACTCATTGTTGGAGTAGCGGGAATCAATTATAAAATGTATAAGGATAAGCAGGCGCGCGAGGTAAATGTAAATAACATATTTCCGAAAGCGAAAGAAACGATTGCGAATATGGATGGCGATATTGCGGTAATTAGTAATCCGAATTCAATGCTTGTGCTTGTGAATAAAAGTAGACGTTTACCAGAGGGGTATAGACCGCCAGATTTAGTTATTCCGAAAGTGCGCTACTCAAGTGAAGGTGATCAAGAAAAGAAAAAAATGAGGAAAGAGGCAGCAGCCGCGCTTGAGGAAATGTTTCAGCAAGCGGATCAGGAGCGCATCTTCTTATTTGCAGTCTCTGGATTTAGATCTTTTGATCGACAAAAAGCATTAAATACGATGTATAAAAAACAAGATGGAGAAGCAAAAACAGCAATGTCGAGTGCAGTTCCTGGAACGAGTGAACATCAAACAGGACTAGCTATGGATATCACATCACAATCTGCTAAGTTTCAGTTAGAAACCATTTTTGGAGAAACGAAAGAAGGTCAGTGGCTTTCTGAAAATGCCCATAAATTTGGTTTTGTCATTCGATATACAAAAGAAAAAGAATCACTGACTGGCTATCGGTATGAACCATGGCATGTAAGGTATGTGGGGAACCCACAGGCTACATATTTATATGAAAATCAACTGACACTTGAAGAAGTAACGCAGTGAACAATTGAGGGGAGAGAAGTATTATGACGGTGTTATATAAGAAAAAAGTACACGCATATGTGACAAGAGAAAAAGAAGGAGTTATGCAACTGCTTGTTTTTAAACATCGTGATATACCTGAAGCTGGTATACAAGTGCCAGGGGGAACAGTTGACGAAGGGGAAACGTTAGAAGCAGCGATTTTACGTGAAGTACAAGAAGAGTCTGGGTTACGTCATTTATGCATAGAACGATTCCTAGCTGATTACATCATACATGTGAAAGAAAAAAAGGAATATCAAAAGCGCCATTTCTTCCACGTAACATTACTAACAGATGTAAAAGATGGCTGGGAACATATTGTAAGTGCCGGTGAGGAAGATGAAGGCTTAGTATTTTGCTACGAATGGATTGATATTGCAAAATGCCCTGAATTAGCGGGGAAACAAGGTGAGTTTTTACATTTGTTAGATGAGGTATACGCACAGTAATAAAAGAGTCTGGAACGTAAATCCATTCGTTTCAGACTCTTTTTATTTTTCAGGAAATAAAAGGTTTTTACATTGGTAAGTTGAATTCTTTTAAAGGGATTGTAGTTGTATATGTGAGGAGCGGAGAAAATGAAAAAGTAATAGATACATGTTAGCAATAAAAGGACTTATAGAAGGAGAATGAAAATGGAGATGCAGTTCAATGCACTATTACAAAAAGAATTAACAATTCATGATATACGAGCAGCGATGGAAGCGGGCCAATTAACTTCAAAAGAATTAGTTATGTATTACCTCCATAGAATCGCAAAGTATGATCAAGACGGACCTAAAATCAATTCTATTTTAGAAATCAATCCAGATGCTATCTTTATTGCAGAAGCGTTAGATTATGAAAGAAAGATTAAAGGTATAAGAGGTCCATTACATGGTATACCGGTTTTACTTAAGGACAATATTGAAACAAATGACTCTATGCATACAAGTGCAGGTACGATTGCACTAGAACAAAATATAAGTAGTGAAGATGCATTTCTCGTTACGAAGCTGCGAGAAGCAGGAGCAGTGATAATAGGGAAAACAAATATGACAGAATTAGCAAATGCAATGTCATTTGAAATGTGGGCTGGATATAGTGCAAGAGGTGGACAAACAATAAACCCTTACGGTGCAGGTGAGGATGATATGTTTGTTGGTGGCTCCAGTACAGGATCTGCCATAGCAGTTGCTGCTAACTTTACAGTAGTATCGGTTGGAACAGAAACGGATGGTTCTATTTTGAGTCCAGCTGTTCAAAACTCTGTAGTCGGTATTAAACCGACTGTTGGTCTAATTAGTCGTAGAGGTATTATTCCGTTCACATATTCGCAAGATACAGCAGGTCCATTTGCTAGAACAGTAACAGATGCTGCTATTTTACTAGGGTGTTTAACTGGGGTAGATGAGAAAGATGAAGCTA
This sequence comes from Bacillus sp. SH5-2, assembly GCF_008368905.1. Taxonomy (NCBI): domain Bacteria; kingdom Bacillati; phylum Bacillota; class Bacilli; order Caryophanales; family Bacillaceae; genus Bacillus; species Bacillus sp. SH5-2. The sequence continues at coordinate 40,759 of NZ_QOSD01000005.1, read as the reverse complement.
CTCGTAAAAGTGAAGGGATGGCAGAACATGATTATACAAAATATCTTGATGTTAACGGCTTAAATGGAGCAAAGATTGGAGTATATAGCAATGCACCAAAAGATTACTATGAATCTGGTGAATATGATGAAATTTTGTTTAAGGAAACGATTCAAGTATTACGTAATGAGGGAGCGACAGTAGTAGAAAATATTGATATTCCTTCTTTTCATAGAGAATGGAGCTGGGGAGTATCGCTCTATGAATTAAAGCATAGTTTAGATAACTATCTTTCGAAATTACCGTCTACTATTCCGGTACATTCTATTTCAGAGTTAATGAAGTTTAATGAAAACATAGCAGAAAGGGCTTTGAAATATGGACAAACTAAGTTAGAAAGAAGAAAAGATTTTCCTAATACGTTAAGAAATCCAGAATATATAAATGCAAGATTAGAAGATATATACTTTTCTCAAGAACAAGGTATTGACTTTTCACTGAAAAAATATAATCTTGATGCAATTCTATTCCCTTCTTATATAGGCTCCACTATATGTGCGAAAGCAGGTTATCCGTCTATAGCAATACCTGCGGGGTATATGGAGAGCAGGAGACCGTTTGGGATTACGCTTGCAAGTACTGCTTTTCGTGAAGGAACTTTGATTAAACTAGCATACGCTTTTGAACAAGCGACAAAACATAGAAAAATTCCAGGCTTGTCATAAATAGAATATACAAAAAGGACAGGAATTCCTGTCCTTTTTGCTTTATTCATCACAGTGAAATATCTTTCTGCTTTGTCTTATGATATTTTAATAAGCTAAAAGATAAACAAGCAGAACATAAAATAAGAAAAGAAGCGATGATATAAATTGTACGAACACCGAATATATCAGTAATAATGCCAACGCTAAGCATAGAAAGACCAGAAGCTGTCGAAAGAAGCGCACCATGAGCTGTATACATTTTTGATAGTAAAGAAGGAGCGACACTTGATTGTAGAACTGTTGTTTGGGAAATATCTCTAATTTGATAACACGGTCCCATTAGAACACATAGGAATAGGGCAATCAACCCGCTGCTTGTCATACCGTATAAAAATGTAAGAATACTAAACATAAGAGAGCCTATCGCCATAGAGCGTATTAAATTGTTTTGAATGTATGTACTCATTTTCCACGCTAATAGACCGCCAATCAACGTGCCAACATAATAACTTGTATTAATATATCCCCACCATTCTTCTCCTTTATGAAGGACAGTCGTTACATAAGCCATCGTAATAGCACCGATCCATATCGTCCCTGCAAAAGTTTCAATTAAGTCCATACATGTAACAGTACGGAGAGAAGGGTTTTGAAATAAGAGTTTCCAACCTTCCAATAAAGCAGCACCTTTTGAAGAAGAAGGCCCTATTACTTGTTCAGTATGTATGGAACGTAATGAAAAGTGTAATGCAATACATCCGAAAATCATCAAAATATTATTAATCATGAGTGTAGAAGTAATGCCAATGAGAAGAACTACAATACTTGTAAATGAATAAGCGGCCGCTTGTGTAATTTGTGTTGAAAAGGAAAAGATACTATTTACTTTTACCAATTTTCCTTGCGGCGTCAGACGTGGAAGGATGCCGTATAATAATGGAGCACTCCAACCACTACATAATGAAATGAAAAAAATGAAAGTTAATAGGGCTAAAATGTTTGTGGAAAGGACTGGAAATAAAACCGTTAATAACAGTAAAAGAATTGTTTTCATCCATTGCAAAGTAAATAGCAACGAAAAAGACGGAAAACGATTCATGATAAGTGGTGCAGATATGTTAGCGATTAGATTAGTGATAACTTGCAATAATGGAAAAAGAGCAGTAATAGTAGCTGATTTAGTTGATATATAGATATGAGTTGTAATAATCATTACGTATACGATGTCAGCGAGAGTAATGCATATTTTCGATCCTAGATAGTAAACTAGTGAATGATTTTGCAATCAGAATCATCCCTTCTTAAAAAATAATAAAACAGTTAGAATTATTATAATTTGGGATTTGAATTTTTGAAAGAATTTAATTTTTTGTCATTTTTTGAAAGGGATTTTCATGTATAATGAAGAATATATTAATATAGTATTTTATTGATGCTATATTGTAACAGCGAATATGTACAATAGCTTGTTGCAAACGCCCATGTATGAGAAAGGGCGGATAAACCATTCTTTTCTTCATATACATATAAAAAATAGCAAGAAAGTGAGGGTTGCATATGGCTGGTTGGGTAATTTGGTTTATAATAGCTGGTATTTTATTTATAGCAGAAATGTTGTCGATTACGTTTTACATGCTGTGGCTTGGAATTGGAGCTGTTGTCGGAGGTCTTATTGCTTTGTTCGCTCCTGATGCGCTATTTTTACAAGTTGTTGCTGGTGCGATTGTAAGTTTAACATTGACATTCTTTACGAAAAGAATTTCAAAAAACTTTCGAGAAGCAAAAGGTTTTACTGATACAGTAGATATGCTTGTCGGTAAAAAGGGAATTATTATGCAAGCGATTACAAGTGAAGTGAATGGTATTGTGAAAGTAGATGGAGATACTTGGACAGCTATTGCGGATGATCCAATTGATATTGGAGAAAAAGTCGTTGTTATAAAGAGACATAGTACTATATTACAAGTGAAAAAGGAGAGTGAATAAATATGGTAGTAGCATTAACGTTAACGATTATATTCGCACTAATTGTAATTACATTTATCGCATTAACAATTAAAATTATTCCTCAGCAAAAGGTTGGGGTTGTTGAAAGATTTGGTAAGTTTCAACGTATAATGCATCCAGGGTTAAATATTTTAATCCCGATTGTAGATCGTGTTCGTGTATATCATGACTTACGTATTCAACAAACAAATGTACCACCGCAAAAGGTAATTACGAAAGATAACGTTCAAGTAGAAATTGATACAATTATTTTCTATCAAATTGTTGAACCAGAACTTGCGACATATGGTATTTCAAACTATGAATATGGTGTGCGTAACATTACTTCTGCAACGATGCGTCAAATTATTGGTAAAATGGAACTGGATGAAACATTATCTGGTCGTGAAAAAATTTCAACAGAAATTCGCTTAGCGCTTGATGAAGCAACAGAAAAATGGGGCGTACGCATTGAACGTGTTGAAGTTGTCGATATTAATCCGCCAAAAGATGTGCAAGCATCAATGGAAAAACAAATGAAAGCAGAACGTAATAAACGTGCGATTATTTTAGAAGCGGAAGCTGCAAAGCAAGATAAAGTCCTTCGTGCTGAAGGGGAAAAACAAAGTAAAATTTTAATGGCTGAAGGGGATAAAGAAGCACGTATTCGAGAAGCTGAAGGTATTAAAGAAGCAAAAGAATTAGAAGCGCAAGGGGAAGCAAGAGCGATTGAGGAAATTGCAAAAGCAGAACAGAACCGAATTGAATTACTTCGTGAAGCGAATTTAGATGAACGTATACTTGCTTACAAATCATTTGAATCATTAGCTGAAGTTGCGAAAGGGCCAGCAAATAAAATCTTTATTCCGTCTAATGCAATTGAAACACTTGGTACTCTCGGGGCAATTGGTGAAATCTTTAAAGAAAAACAAGCGAAGAAATTACCTTCGAATGATACAGACAAAGAACAATAAGAGTGAGGAAGAGGAATGGGATGCCATTTCTCTTTTTATTTTTGAGCTTGATAACAAATAGTAGTCCCTTTAAGATAACAGATTCTTGTTCCAGGTATTTCTTAATGAATAGAGATGCAATTAGGAGCGAATTGAATGGAGAAATAAATGAGTTGGACATGTTTATTTCTATATGTGTTTCAGAGGAAAAGTTATTTATTATAACTTCTTGAGTTTCAATAAGGTTTATAACGAATTTTAAATTATGAGTGGAGTAAAAAAGTGGTAGGTTTCTATCGCATTTTCATTAGGTTGCACGATTTTAATAAAAAATAAAATTATATATTTATTTTTTGTAATGTATTTCATATGATTTTAAGAGGGGAAAACAGGGGGAATCTTATGTTAGTAATATTAGCAACAATTGTAGCGTGTATTTGGTATTTTTTTGACCTGCCAAGTGCTACAACCGTAGTATTGGTTTCTGGTTTAATTATTGTGCTTTCTACAATTGTAAAAAGAAATGTAAAGAGTGTGTTGTTCTTTTTGGGTACTGTTGTCTTATTCTTTGTTGCTCTATCTAATTCTATTTTTTATGCCGCTTTTGCTTTCTTTGTCGTATTATTTGCAGCAGGAATATTGTTTGATTCTGCGAGCTCTGAAGAATTAGATGATGAAAGAAATAATGGTAGAGGTTTTAACAATGGACGACGAATTAGGGAACCTAAAACAAGAGTTGCTAATGCAAGACATGAGGGTTTTTATGGATATGATGATGAAGTGCAATACGACCGAAATAATTCTAGATTTTCTCATACAAGTGCAAAAAAACAGAGTGGGATGTCAGACGAGGAATATCGAAAGAAACAAGCAGAGGATGATGCATACTTTTATAGAAGACATAGCGGTTATAGACATAAGGTCGATGAAGCTGATGATATTCTAGGACGTAGTCAACGAGACAGAGACTATGAAGATGATAAGTATGAAGTTCGCTGTAACGGTTGTAATGAGCCTGAAAGTCATTGTAAATGCTGCGAAACTTGTGACCAGTATCCATGTCGTTGTTGCCGTCGATGTGACAGTTATCCATGCGAATGCTGTAATGAATGTGGAGAGGCAAATTGTCGCTGTTGTCGAAGGTGTGATTCATATCCATGTGAATGTTGTAATAGCTGCGGTCAACCGGATCGATATTGTAGATGCGATAGATAAGGCAAAACACCATCTTGTGATGGTGTTTTGCCTTATCTTGTTGTGCATAATGTAACAATGAATTTCTTAGTTTTGTAATGCGTTATTTATGTCAGTGACGATGCGGCCGGAAGTTCCATAAAAACTTGTCATTTCTCTTTTAGTACGTATATTACGAAGGGCTTGTACATATCCATGTATAAAGAAGGTGATATAGTGAAAAAGTATGCAACTCGTATACATGGAAAAAAACTAATTTCGTTACTTTTTTTATATGCACTAGTAGTAATTATTATAGCGTCGATTTTGACGTCTCTTTTACATACAATGAAATCAAATTATGCGAATCAGTGGTTTGGAAAAGTATCTATGCAAGGTTTTGTTCAAATGATAGAAAGTGAGAATCGCTATTATGGATTTGATTATTTTAAGCAGAATAAACGGGAGTCAGTTGGGAATGTAATGTTTTCTATTGCGACAGATTTGAAAATTAGAGATTTAAGGACATTTGTCGGTAAAGAAGTGCCAGGTATGTCAAAGTATTACTCTAACATTATTGTAGCTGGAGAAGGGACAAACTTTACAAATATCCCAAATGAATCTAGTGTACCGATTGAAGAAGTAACGAAAGAGAGAGAAGTTGCAAAAGATAAAGTTACAGAAGCGGAAAAGAATAATCCAGTGCAGAAAAAGAACGGAGCGAAAAAAGGGGAAAGTGCAGTATATATTTACCATACACATAGCTGGGAATCCTTTTATCCGTTATTACCAGGGGCTACCGATCCATCGAGTCCAGATGTAAACGTGTCCTTACTAGGGAAACGGATGAAGGAACAACTTGAAGGACAAGGAATTCCAGTTGTTCATGATAAAACGAATATGGGGGATTTATTAGCAAGTAAAAAATGGAAATGGCCGCAATCGTATAAAGCATCTCATGAATATGTAAAAGAAGCATTAGCGCAAAATAATAAAATTGCGTTTCCGATAGATATACACCGTGATGACCAGCGCAAGAAAGTAACTACAAAAGTAATTAACGGGAAATCATATGCAAGATTATATTTTATAATCGGGATGGAAAATGAAGGGCGTGCAGAAAATGAAAAAATTGCAAGAGCAATCAATAGTTATTTAGATGAAAACTATTACGGATTAAGTAGAGGGATTTTTCCGAAGTATAAAAAAGATGGAAATGGCGTTTATAACCAAGATTTATCTAAACACGCGATGTTAATTGAAGTTGGTGGCGTTGATAATACGTTAGATGAATTATATAACACTATTGATGTGTTAACGGAAGCGTTAAGTAAGTATTATTGGAATGATGCAGAGAAGGTAAATGGGTGAGGAACGGGAGACCGTTCCTTTTTTATTATGGAAAGTTAAAAATGTGATATAATGTAATTTTGTGAATATTGAATCAGGGAGTGGGGGAACGAATGCAAATACTATTAATACGACACGGAGAATCCGAAGCGGACATTCTGAATGTACATGAAGGACGAGCTGATTTTGAATTAACAGAAAACGGAAGACAGCAAGTACAAAGACTTGTCCAGAAAGTGAAAAAGGATTTTGCACCGGATTTCATTTGGGCAAGTACATTAAAACGTGCGCGCGAAACTGCTGAAACGTTAGCGGAAGCAATTGGTTGTCCAATTCAATTAGAAGAGGAATTAATGGAGTTTAATAATGGGGTACAAGCAGGTCTATCATTTGAAGAAGCGAAGAAGTATCCTGAGCCAAAGTTTCTTCATGACCGTTTTGAAAATGGAGAATCATTTATTGAGTTTCGAATGAGGATAGAAGGAATCTTTTCTAAAATCGTTACAGAAAATACATATGATCGGATAGCAATCGTTGCACACGGTGGTGTAATAAATAGTCTATTACGAGCATTTTTCCAAATGCCAATTTCAATGGATTATTACTTTAAAATGGGAGATACGGGAATAAGTTTAATTGAAATTGATGGTGAACAAAAAACGGTACATTTCATTAATGATACGAATCATTTAGACGGGATGTAGAGACTTATGTATAAAGTTGTATTTTTCGATGTTGACGGTACGCTTTTAAGTGAGATTGATAGAAGTATGCACGAAAGTACAAAAGAAGCGGTAAAAAGGTTAATAGATAAAGGGATTCATGTAGTTGTTACAACAGGAAGACCATATAGCTTGTGCTTACAATTTAAAGAGCTGGGCATAAATACGTTTATTTCTGCAAATGGTGCACATATAAAGTGTGCGGATGAAGTAATACACAAATCGGTACTTTCAAATGAAATTGTTCATGATATTTCAAACTTCGCTGAATTACATGGCCATAGTATTTCTTACTTTACAGAAGAATTTGCAATGAACGGAATAGCCTCGGATAATGAACGTGTAATTCAAGCGCTTAACGAGACGTTAAATTTAGCAAAGTATCCTGAAAAAAGCAGGGATTTGTCAGAAGAGGTCTATTGTTTATGTCTGTATGGGGATGAAATTGAAGCTCAAAAATTTCTTGAAAGATATCCAATGCTTACGTTTGAGCGTTTTCATAGTTACGTTATAAATGTATTGGAAGATAGTAAAGTATCGAAGCTAACTGCCATTCAAAAAGTATTGGATCACTTAAACATTTGTAAATCAGAAGCTGTTGCTTTTGGAGACGGTAGAAATGATATTGAAATGTTGCAGTATGTAGGATTAGGGATTGCAATGGGCAATGGCGGAGAAGAGTTAAAAACAAAAGCTGATTTCGTTACAAAGAAATCAAGTGAAGGCGGTATTTCTTTTGCCTTAAAGAAGTTTAGTGTGATTTAAAAATAATAGCTAGTCAGTTTGAAAATCCTGTTTGAATTGCAGGATTTTTTTGTCTAACAATATTCTTGCAATAAAAGGAAAAATGTGAGTATAATGAAAAAAGTAGTTAGGTAAGCTAATTAATTAAAAGGAAAGGAGAGTGAAGATGAATGAATTCAAAAAATGATTCTCTTCCTTTAGGGATTGGGCCGTATGCAGAGCTAATAAAAAAGACAGCATCAGCGGATACGGATCCAATCGCAGCAAAACTTGGTTTGTTAATGTTATGGACGTCTGATAATGTTCTTGATGCTGTTGACGTAGATTTAGCTCCGCTTGGTATTTCAGAAAGTAAATTAGATTTTTTACTGTTGTTTATTTTGCGTGAAATGGAATCAAATGGAGAAGAAGTGAACATGAGTCCTTCGGATATTGCGAGTCGCTTAGGGATAACACGTGCTTCTGTCACTGGCTTATTAGATTGGATGGAGAAACGAGAGTTAATCGTAAGATTTCATCATGCTGAAGATCGAAGAAGGTTAAAGGTGAAAATTACTCCGAAAGGAAAAGAATTAGTTACGCAATCTTTACCAACTTTTTGGTTATCTTGCGCTTCGTTAGTTGACGACTTTAATCAGGAAGAGCGTCAAGTTTTAGAGAAGTTATTAAATAAAATGCAAGTAAATATGCAGGTGAAATTAGGAGAAGGTAGGTAAATAAGTTGATTGTGAGGGTCAACTTATTTATTTGGGAATGTAATTAGCTTACCTTATTATATGTTTAGCTAACTTTGTGGGCAATCATATTTTTTACGATGTAATTAAAATAAGTAGCAGTTAAAGAAATACCATTTTGCGTACTTTAGAGGTTTTTTAATTGATAAAAAATCGTAATAAGGGAGAGAAATTATGATGGAAATAGGAAAGGAAATAAATAGTGAAAAGAATTACACAATAATGACAGTTGTATTATGTTGGTCGGGTATGGTAGTCATGTCTAGCTTATATGTAACAATACCTTTACTTGTTCTATTTTCAGACCTTTTTAATGTTTCACTAGCGCAATCCGCAGCTACAGGCAGTATATTTTCTATTGGCTTTGCTATAGGATGTTTGTTATTTGGGGCAATCTCTGATAAATATGGGCGAAAAAAAGTGATCTTCATTGGATTACTTGCTCTGTCGATTATTTCTTTTTTCTTAGGGTTTGTAGGGAGTATATTTTGGCTCGTTATTCTTAGAGGGTTACAGGGAATAGCAGCAGCTACATTTTCTCCAGTGGCATTAGCCTACGTTGTAGAAATGTTTCCAGTAGAAAAAAAGGTTACAACAATAGGATTTGTTAGTACCGGTTTTTTAGTAGCTGGGATTGTAGGTCAGGTAATAAGTACGGTTGTTAGTCAGCATTTTGGATGGCATATGGTATTCTTTCTTCTTAGCATTGTCTATATGATTACTGCTGTATGGGTTCATTATTCTCTTCCGAAAGGAGCAACATCCCAATCCTATACTGATATTTTAGGACCAATTAAACAGATGGGTAAAGTATTTACACATAAAGGTTTAGTATTGAGCTATATGATTGCGTTTGTTTTATTAATGGCTTTTGTTAATATGTATACTGTTTTAGGGAATTATTTGAGCTCTTCTATTTACAATTTAACTGCAGAACAAATCCTTTATTTTCGTTTAGCGGGGCTATTTGGTATGATTCTGTCACCAATCGCGGGTCGTTTAACAAAGAAGTTCGAAGTAAGGAAAGTTCTTCAGGGTGGATTGTTGGTCGCTATTTTTAGTCTAAGTGCAATGGGCTTTGTTTCATACCTACCTTTACTTGTCATAATGAGTGTCTGTTTTGTAATAGGTATTGCTATATCAGTTCCGTCTTTAGTTGCTCTTGTAGGCCAATTAGGAGGGAAAGCAAGAGGAATAGCAGTTTCTATTTATACTTTTATTTTATTTTTAGGTACTAGTATAGGACCCATTATTTCTATTTATCTTTTGAAAATAGGAAGTTATGCTCAAACATTTATTTTATTAGGAATGATACTTTTTATTGGTTTTATAGCTTCTCTATTTATAAATAATGAACATGTATTTGATGATATGTAGATTGGATAATGAATGAGTGGAAAATCACTCAAATAAAGGAATGCAAGGATCTTTCATATGCTCGCATAATAAAATATGAACTTGCCCGCGATGATGATAAAAATGCGAGAGGATTTCAAGTAACCATTCAAATCGGGAATAAGAAACACCCCAATAGGCAGTCATAACTTCCGCTAATTCTTCTTGGGAATAGGAAAGAAATGTTTTAGAGAGAAGGTTGTATCCTTCAAGCATTATTTGTTGCATGTACGCAATTGTTTTTGGTGTATGTTCTAAATAAAAGGTACGTAACTCTTTTTCTGTACTACCATTTAAAATGAGTAAATCTGCATGGCAAATAAGAGAAAGATGTGCACACATTTCAAATAATGATCGCTTCGAGTGAATTGGTTGTATTTTTAATTCGTCTTCTTTATATTGATTCAGCATTTGAATAGAAGTATCAATAGCAAGCTTAAGTTGATATAAAGCAGATTGTACAAACATTGTAATTCTCCTCATCTCCATATATAATAGTTTCTTGAGGGTATTATATCATACTCAAAATTCCGAAAATTCTAGTAGTTTGACTAGCATAGTGAAAAGTATTATATTGTAAAAGGTCATATGAAACGTGAAATAGAATGGAATGCAATTATTGAGTTAGGAGTTAGACCAATGAGTTTGAAATATGGAAGAGATACAATTGTTGAAATCGACGTAAATGCTGTAAAACATAATGTAAAAGAATTTAAAAAACATGTGAATAATGAACAGGTTGCAATGATGGCTGCTGTAAAAGCAAATGGGTATGGCCACGGGGCAGTGGAAGTTGCGAAATCAGCTATTGAAGCTGGGGTAAACCAACTCGCTGTTGCATTTGTAGATGAAGCAATCGAATTAAGAGAAGCTGGAATTACTGTACCAATTTTAATATTGGGTTATACATCAGTTGCAGCTGCTGAATATGCAATTCAATATGATGTTATGATGACTGTCTATAGAATAGAAGATTTGCAAGGCATAAATGAAGTTGCGCAACACCTTCAAAAGAAAGCACATATTCAAATTAAAATTGATACAGGAATGAGTCGTATCGGTTTACAAGAAGAAGAGGTTAAACCATTTTTAGAAGAATTAAACCGTATGGAGTATATAGAGGTAGTAGGCATGTTTACACATTATTCTACGGCAGATGAAATTGATAAATCATATACGAATATGCAAACAAATTTATTTGAAAAAGCTGTCAATACAGCAAAGGAATTAGGGATTCACATCCCATATATTCATAGTTCAAATAGTGCAGGATCAATGGAACTTAGCAACACATTTCAAAATATGGTTCGTGTCGGCATTGGAATCTATGGAATGTATCCTTCAAAAGAAGTGGATCATACTGTTGTATCCTTACAGCCTGTGTTGTCGTTAAAATCAAAAGTGGCGCATGTTAAACATGCGAAGAAAAATCGCGGTGTAAGTTATGGGAATACGTATGTAACAACTGGTGAAGAATGGATTGCGACTGTACCGATTGGGTATGCGGATGGATATAATCGTCAGTTATCTAATAAAGGGCATGCTTTAATTAATGGGGTCAGAGTACCTGTTATTGGCCGCGTTTGTATGGATCAGCTTATGCTTGATGTTACGAAAGCAATGCCAGTACAAGTAGGAGACGAAGTTGTATTCTACGGCAAACAAGGTGAAGAAGAAATTGCGGTAGAAGAAATAGCAGATATGTTAGGTACAATTAACTATGAAGTTACATGTATGTTAGATAGAAGGATTCCACGTGTTTATAAAGAAAATGAAGAAACGACTGCGGTTGTAAATATATTAAGAAAAAACTGAATCATATCGATTCAGTTTTTTTATTTGTTGTAAATGAAAAGTGGGCTATGTAACAAGTTATAGTAATCATGCTTCATTATAATTTCAAAGCCACAATGTGTATAAAGCTTCAAAGCATTATTATTTTTTGTTTCAACATCTAGTATAATCGTTGCAACCCCTTCAGAAAGGAGGCGATGAACTATATTAGTGAGGATATCTTTCCCATAACCTTTTCCTTGATGAAGAGGGTGCACAGCGAATCCTGATAATGTAGTAAAATGCTCTTGGTGAGTAACTGTAATTGTTCCTATCACGTTGTCATTGATAAGAGCGCTATATACTTGATGAGAAGATGAATGCAACATTTTTTGTAACCATATAGCCGTATTTTCTACAGAGTCGCCGAAAGCTTTACTAGAGACATCGATAAGATCAGGAAGTGCTTCTGTAGGTGCGAGTGTAAGTTGTATAGTATTCGCCAGTTTTTTTTGTGTTTTTTTTGATTGGAACTCCATACTATACTCGCTATATAGATAAGGTAATTTCAAGTAATCTGCAAATGATTTCCCTGAAGTGGAGTCGCCATTAATAATAAGAAGGGCTTCATCTATCTCTCTGTTCTGTATTTCTCTCATTGCAGTTTGTAAAAGAGTAGTGCCTATTTGTTGTTTTCTATAGTTCGGATGAACGAATCCTATTAACTCTAGTTTTGTCGGCCTTTCAAAGTCATACATACTTAGTGCACCGATTAATTGAGTATCATCATAAAATAAAAAATCATTTATTTCTTCTTTATTACGAGTAGTTAAAAAGTTTTCATGTAAATCTGACGAGTAATCAATTTGGTCGTGTTGTCCACAAATATAAGCTAAATTTTTCATTTGCTGCATTTCGTTTGCTGTTACAGATTTCTTTTGTTCAATATTCATTTCATAATCCCTCGCAATCGTTATTAAAAATAGGATGGATGACATAACCACTTTTTTAATTCTACATTACCTTGAACAGATAATAATCGATACAAATATCGATAAGGCTGTCTACATTCTTCAAGATGAGGAATGGGCATAATAGTCTCATAGCCTTGCTTAAAAGCATGAGCTTCTTTTTCTGTAAGTACATATTCTAATCCAATAAAATCAAACTCTCGTGGAGCAACTGCGTAAGCTTCAGTATCTACTAAGCCCGTAATAGTTGTGCCATCCGATAAAAACTGAGTAGGATCCATGTCGATTAAAGTGAGCGTCGATTCCTTTGGTGCTGGTAAGGAAGAGAGTTGTGATTCAAAAGTAGGAAATGCATTTTGTATGCTTTTATTTCCGTAATAAAACATATTCACAAGCTCTTTACTCACATTTAAAATGTGTGATTGGAAGCCAGATAGTGTAACTTGGAAGGAGCCTGACACATTTCCTATGTAATCAGCTTTAAATGTATGTATTTCTGCAAGCCCTTTTCCTAGGCTGAATAAAATAGAATCTGGTTGCCCGATAAAAGATTGAACTGTGTTACCTACTAACTTTTCGGCCACAACGAATTCACGACCATTTAAAATATGTTTTTCTAATATTGTTGGGATGGGGAGCTTAGTATGTTCTTGTAGCAATGTATGTACTGTTTCTAAATGATGGACGTTCCTTGGATCAATTCCAAATAGGTTTTTACATCCCCACCAAAAATCATTGTTTGGTTCTTCAGTCATTTTTGAAGAACGAACGATAACTTCTTCAGATGCTGTTTTAACAAGAAACACATCGCTTGCATGGTCTTCATAACCTGGGTGTAAGGTTTGAACAGATAATATAGGTACAGTGAATAGTTGTTTTAGCATGAAGAGTCTCCTTTTTTGTAAATTCTATAAATTAAGTATATAACATGTTGTAAGTAAGAGTTACAGTTTTTCGTTCTACATAAGAATTACCAAAAAGGTGAAAAATGTGTGTATATAAAGCAATTTCTTTGTATTTGCGAAAAAAATTAGTTATGATAATACTAAGAAAATATATAAGTTTTGGGGGTAATGAATGAAAAAAGTATTTGAATACGTATTATTAACAATTGGCTCCATTATTGTAGCGGGTTCATTAGAGCTTATTTTAGCACCTAATGGATTAGTAGATGGCGGGGTAACCGCTATTGCTATTATGGCAAATAAAGTTGCAGGATTACCGCTTTATGGTGTGTTTTTAGGACTTAATATCCCGATTTTATTGTTTACTGCAAAAGTAATGGGGAAGAAGTTCTTTATCCGTACATCTTATGCCAATGTTGTTACAACACTCGGATTGGTTTATTTAAAACCATTCCCGGCAATTACAACTTCTGAACTATTAATCGTACTTTATGGTGGAGTACTGTTTGGAATTGGTGTAGGGATTGTAGTGAAAATGGGCGGAGCAATTGACGGATCAGAAATGTTAGCAGTTTGGATGAACAAACATTTTAAAGTACCGATTAGTACATTTTTACTTGCTGTAAATGCGGTTATTTTCATATTTGTAGCGATTTTATTTTCAATCGAACAAGCGATGTTCTCATTAGCAATTTTCTATATTGTTACGAAGATGATTGATTTCATATTAGATGGTATTAATCAAGGTAAGAGCGTCATGATTATTTCTGGTAAGAATAAAGAGATCGGCGATCTATTAATGAAAGAATTGCAATTATCCGTTACGTATCTACATGGAGAAGGTGGTTTTTTAGGAGAGCATAAGAGAATCATTTATTGTATTACAAACCGTTTCATTTATCCAAAAATGAAAGATCTCGTTCTCTCTGTAGATCCAACCGCAATCATTGAAGCTTCTTATTCAACAGAAACAACGGGTGTTAAACGTCCGGGAAGGGCTTCACGATCAGGTGAATAACTAGAAGAAGGCTGTTTCAAAAATATTTTGGAACAGTCTTCTTTTTGTTTTGTTGAATTGTTAATGTATTACAAGTTAAACGAACTGTTAGCAAATGCCCTTTTAACTAGGAAACCAAGCGTTCTTCAATAATTTAACTACCGTTTCAATTTTGTTTTCCGGAATACTACCAAAACCGAGTAAAATGTAGGATTCCTTACGTAAGTCCGTTACAAAATCATATGGAGAAAGTGGATATAATTTAACACTTTGTTTCTTAGCAGATTCAATAAGTTCTTCTTCATTCATACTGTTATGGACGCATAGAACGATATGAAGTCCGGATTGTTCGCCAAGAATTTGAACGTTAGTACCCATTTCTTTCGTTATGAATTTTACTAATGTATGATGTTTTCTTTTGTATAATGTACGACTCCGATTAATGTGACGTTCCCAATTTCCACTTTGTATAAAGTGAGCGAATGCAAGTTGTTGTATAGTAGAGACTGTTTGTTTAAAAATCCCGTGCAAATCTTTATATGTTTTTAAAAGGTGCGGTGGTAAAACAGCATATCCCATTCGTAAAGAAGGTAAAAAAGACTTTGAAAATGTCCCCATATAAATAACACGTTCATTTGAGTCGAGACTTTGTAGAGACGGAATTGGTTTACCGGTGTAGCGAAACTCCCCATCATAATCATCTTCCATTATGTATCCGTTACAATCATTGGCCCACTTTAACAACGCTAATCTTCTAGACAAAGGCATAATCATTCCGAGTGGAAATTGGTGTGATGGAGTAACGTATGCGACATCAGATTTTGTATTGTATAAGCTAGAAATGTGAATCCCTTTTTCATCTAATGGAATGGGATGAATTTTACGATTGCAACTTTTAACAATTGCATGTACACGGTGAAATCCGGGGTTTTCAATCCCGTATTCTTTTGTAGGACCAAGTAGTTGGAGTAGTAGCCAAAGAAGAGGCTGGGTCCCAGCGCCAATCACAATTTGATCAGGTGAGGCATGTACGCCGCGCGCATGATATAAATATGTTGAAATATGATCTCGAAGAACAAACTCGCCTTGGGGGTCTTCTTTAGCAAATAAAGCATTTTCGTACTTTAGTATTGTTTCTTGTAATGCTCTTTTCCAGTGTGTAATTGGAAAAGCGGTTTGATCAATAAGCCCTTGGCTACAATCATATTCAAATTGTTCATCTATGGAATTGCTCGTTTCCTTTGTTATGTCTAATCTTTTATTTGGAATCACGTCAATATCGACGTTCGCTACAAAAATACCACGTTTCGGTTTGCTTTCTACATAACCTTCAGCTAGTAATTGTTGATAAGCAGATTCAACAGTAATACGACTCACATTAAGTTGTGCTGCTAAATTTCTGTGAGAAGGAAGACGTGTACCGGCAGGTAGTGATCCTTGAGAGATTTCTCGTTTCATATATTCATAAATTTGTAAGTAAATTGGTATTTTGCTTTTTAATTTCAATGGGATAGTAAGGTCCATTATTATCCCCCTCCTTTACAAACTGGCCTTATAAAAAAGAATTAATCTGGCACTTAAGATGAAGGCAGTTACTTTCTATAATAATGATATAACATTTAGAAAATTATATAAATAGTTAGGGGAGAGTTATTATGAACGTTAAAGAAGTCGTAACAGAAGAACAATTAGATGAAGTATTACCTGTTTTACAGCAATTACGAACACAGCTTTCAAAAGAGGAAGCAAGCTTTTTATTTCGAGAAATGAAAGAAGAAAAGTATAAACTATTTTCGCTGCGTAATGAAGAAGATGAAGTTGTTAGCCTTGCTGGTGTAACGATTTGTACGAATTTTTATAACAAAAAACATGTATTTGTATATGATTTAGTAACAGCGGAAGCACATCGTTCAAAAGGATATGGGAATGTATTGCTTTCGTATATAGAGAACTGGGGGAAGGAATACGGATGTGAGTCTATTGCTCTTACATCAGCGTTCCCTAGATTGGACGCCCACCGTTTTTATGAAAGGGAAGGATATGATAAAGTGAGTTATTCTTTTCATAAAAATTTATAAAGGAGTATAAGGTTCTATATGACATAATATATAGAACCTATTTCAATTAGAAAGGTTTATAATTTATTTTGTTGAATTGTTTGTATAAAGTAAGAAAGAGAATGATTGGAGCGCTTATACTTGGAGAAAATAAAGAAACTATCAATCCCTAATGATGTAAGAGTAATCGTAATATCTGATATTCATGGCGAATTATCACTTTTCAAAGAATTACTGCATAAAGTTAACTTTAAAGATGAAGATTATTTAATTATTAATGGAGATCTTTGTGAAAAAGGAAGAGATAGCGTAGGTGTAGTAAACTACGTCATGAATCTTGTGAAGAACAGTCCAAATGTTCACGTTGTTGAAGGGAATTGTGAAGTTTTAGTAGATGCTCTTCTAAATGAAAATCCTGGTCTCATTAATTATTTATGCTCGAGAAAGTATTCGATCTTTAATGAATGGTTAGAGCGATTGCATTTCTCTATTCATG
The DNA here is from genome assembly GCF_008368905.1 of Bacillus sp. SH5-2. Taxonomy (NCBI): domain Bacteria; kingdom Bacillati; phylum Bacillota; class Bacilli; order Caryophanales; family Bacillaceae; genus Bacillus; species Bacillus sp. SH5-2. Next base: position 23,817 of record NZ_QOSD01000005.1, on the reverse strand, counting down.
AAGATACATCTATTCGAGAAGTAAGGGAATTACTAATAAGTCAGTTTTCAAAGGAAATACATTGGCTAACAGAGTTGCCAACAACGATTGAAACAGAAGATTATATTTTTGTACATGCAGGGCTAGAAGATAGAGAAGATTGGAAAGAAACAGAGAGGAAAAATGCGATAGCGATGCCGGAGTTTTTCAATAAATCGCATAGTGCACATAAGTATGTAGTAGTTGGGCATTGGCCGGTTGTGAACTATTCAGATAAGGCACCCTCTAACAATCCAGTAATTGATAATGAGAAAAAGATTATTGCAATTGATGGGGGAAATACGATTAAAGAGGCAGGGCAATTAAACGCATTTATCATTCAGAGGACAAATACTGGTGATACGTTTTCTTATACATATGTAGACTGTTTTCCAGAGTATGAAGTAATAGCAGATTTTCAGGCCGATGCAACAATGCAGGGCGGGGTTACCTATCCATATTATTATATTGAGCCTATTGAGAAGAAGGCAGATTACACAATATGCAGGCAAAAGGAAACGAATAAATTACTTTCTGTGAAAGATGAATACATTAAGCAACTGGATTCAGGTGAATACACAGTAAAAACGGATATTTCTTGTGCGCAAGTAAGCGTAAGAAAAGGTGACATTGTTTCTCTCATTGATGGAAGCTGTTCAGGATATGATTTAGTTAAAAGAGATGGAGTAGAAGGCTGGATAGCGAAAGGGATTTTAGTTGAGATAGAAAAAGTGAAAAGGAAAACATTACGCTGAAATAGGAGGATGTAACCTCCTATTTTTTTAATTACTTTTTTAAAGGAGTAGATTGCTTGCTGTCTTTAATAAGTAAATAAATCGTACTCGGTAAAATGATAATCGTTATTCCTAAAATAATCGCTAATATGCCATAACCTCTATACGGAGCAGAAACGATAAACGGAAGTATCGCCAAAAAAACACCTGCTATCATCATTGAACTACCGCAAATGTTTGAAGCTCTTTTTTCAAGATGCTTATCATTCCATTCCAATGAAACTGTTGATTTATTCGTATCAATTTTGGAACTGAAATAGCCTATTAATATAAATAAAGCCCTAATGCTAAAAATATTAAATGATCAAGAGGGAGTGAGAAACCAAGAGCAATGAGTGCAATGACAATATCGACAAAAAATAAGAATAGTAAAATTGTATTACCAGTCCAAATGAGAAATTTTTGGTTACCTGCAGCTTTAGATAAAGCTAAAAATAGAAAGAATAAGAAGGAACATATAATTATATTTACGATCACAAAAGTGCTTTTATCCATTGTTGATGTAGGCGTTCCATTGAAGTCCCATTTTGTAACAATACTTAGTGGCAAGAAGAAATAGAGAATAATATTTATCGTAATAATAGTGAGAAATAAAGCGATACTAAATCAATTATTCATTGAATCACCAGCTTTCTAAATGAATAATTGGTATCTTATAACAAAATTATACAATAAAATAAACTATATTTGTTTTGATTTTTCTGAAAAAATATTATAATTATATATGAAATGAAGAGGGATGTAGGAGGTAATTATGCAAAACGTTATATTAAAAGGAAAGAAAGTTACTATTCGTACAATAGAAGAATCAGATATAAAAACATTATGGAATATAGTATTTAAAGAAGAAAATCCAGAATGGAAAAAATGGGATGCGCCGTATTTTCCTTTTTCAATGCAAGAATATCCGTCTTATAAAGAGAAGATGCAGATTCGTTTGCAAGAAGAACCGCTTTCAACTTTAATTATAGAACATAAAGGCCGAATGATTGGGACAGTTGTTTTTTATTGGGAGCATAAACCGACGCGTTGGTTAGAGATGGGAATTGTTATTTATGATCCAGCATACTGGAATGGTGGTTACGGTACAGAAGCATTAACATTATATCGAGATTTACTATTTGAAAAGATGGAGATTGGTAGAGTAGGGCTCACGACTTGGTCTGGTAATGAACGAATGATGAAAGTAGCAGAGAAAATAGGAATGAGATTAGAAGGTAGAATGCGAAACTGCCGATATTATAACGGAACGTACTATGATTCTATTCGAATGGGAATGATTCGTGAAGAATGGGAAGTGCTACGTGTAAAGAAGGGGTGAGGAAGTATGTACGCTACGATTGCTACATTTGATGATGTATTTGCTAATAAAATTAGAGCGTTGCAAAATGAATTAACAAATATAATTGGAACAAATCAACTAGCTGGAGTAGAACCCCATATTACACTTGCCGATTATAATGAGTTAGATGTTACTGTATATATTGAAAAGTTAAAGGAGTTTGTAGCTATTCAAGAAAACTTGGCTACAGTAGACTTTCCTTCCATTGGAACTTTTCCTACTAATGGAACAATTTTTCTGGCGCCGACTACTACCGAGGAAATGTTAAGATTTCATCATTCTTATCATGATTATTTCAAGACGTTTCAGGATAATCTAAATTCGTATTACGTACCAGGAAAATGGATTCCGCATTGCACGATTGCTAATAGGGTAAATACAAATCAGTTTTTAAGTGTAATGGAATATGTATATGAAAAATTTGATTTTACAACAGCTTCAATTGAGAAATTAAAATTAATCAAGGTAAATTATGACAATGGTTCTGCCATTTCTTCTAGTATATTAGCAGAATGTAATTTAAAGAGAATGGAGACATCGAGATGACATATGTAATTAGAGAAATGAAGCAAGAAGATATTCATGCTGTACAATTAGTAGCGAAAATAGCTTGGCATGATACATACGAAGGTATTATTCCGAGAGAGATTCAAGATCGTTTTTTAGACGAGGCATATTCTGATGAAAAAATGAAATACCGTCTTAAAAATACACATTTATTTGTTGCAGAAGAAGAGGGGAAAGTGATTGGCTTTGCAAATTTCTCACCTGTTAGACTGCAAAATGAAGCGGAATTAGGTGCGATTTATTTATTGCCAGATCAGCAGGGAAAAGGAATAGGTAGTGGTTTATTACAAAAAGGGCTGATGGTATTAAAAGGAATTCGGAAACTATACATACATGTAGAAGCGGCAAATGAAAAAGGAAAGCGTTTTTATGAGGCGAAAGGTTTTGATGAATTGGAGCAATTTGAAGAAGATTTCGAGGGACATTTAATGCAGACGGTAAGGATGGTTTTATACATATAAGGAGGACTAAAAATGAAGATATTTAATTTTAGTGAAAAAGTAGGAAAACACTTATCGGTATTTCAGTCTAATTTCATAATGTCGAAAATAGTAAACTATCAAGGGGATGTACATATCGGTGCTATGCATTTACAAGCGAATGGAATTATTGGATATCATGAAGCAGTTGTATCACAACTGCTTCTTATTGTGGACGGAGAAGGGTATGTATGCGGGACAAATAAAGAAAAAGTAAAAATAAATGCTGGACAAGCTGTGTTTTGGAAGAAGGGAGAGCTTCATGAGACAAGTACAGAAAATGGATTAACGGCAATTGTTATGGAAGCGGAAAATCTTGAACAAGCGATATTAATGCCTATTATTCAAGGGGAGTTGTGAGAAATGATAATTAAGGCAAATCAAGAAGATACCAATGAAATATTAAAATATGCAGCTCAGTCACTTTTTGAAGGGACGAGAGGGAATTGTCAGCTAAGTATAGAGAAAGCCTTTGAAATTACAAAGCCGATTATAGATAAAGGAGCATATTATTTAGTCATTAAAGAAGAAAAGAAAGTACTAGGATGGATATTAATAGGGGAAAATGTAGACTATTTTTCTCGTGAAAAACTTGGATTTATATATGAGCTGTACGTTTTTCCAGAATATCGCGGTAGAGGATTATCACGAGAGTTGATGGAAGCTGGTATTAAGGAATTGAGGGAGAAGTATTTAGAAATTCGTTTGAATGTATATGCTGGAAATTTTGCAAAAGAGATATATGAAGATTTTGGGTTTGTTGAAAGGCAAGTAATAATGAGTTTGAAGTGAAAAATATTGCGAGTGGGAGAAGAGAAAAATAAAAAATACATTTTAAACAACTTTAATAACCTCCTATCATATTGTTTGAGGGGAGATTATTGCCTTTCAGAAAATAAATGTATAGAGTATGATTGAAAAATATATAAATTAACATTATATAATATATTGTTATTATAGTAAAAGAGAAATTTTGGGAAAATATCATTTTTTTGTTTAGAAATTTTTAAATTATTGATATAATCAATTTGTAGAATTGATTTTGGATTAATTTTACTATTTTTTAATTTTAAGGGGGATTTAATAATGGCAGGACAAATTCGTATGTCACCAGAGGAGCTTAAATCGAAAGCGACTCGATATGGACAAGGGGCAAATCAAATTGAGGACATTTTACGTCAGCTACAAAATTTACAAAATGAATTAAGAGGGGAATGGGAAGGTCGTGCTTTTGAAGGCTTTGATCAACAGTTCAATCAATTAAAGCCAAAAGTACAAAACTTTGCTCAGCTATTACAAGAAATTAACATGCAGCTTAATAAAACTGCAGAAGCTGTTGCTAGACATGACGAAGATCTTTCTCGTAATTTCGGTCTACAATAAGACAGATAAAAGAACTATATAATTTAGCCATGCAACCATACGTTGTATGGCTAAATTACTTTAAAACTAGAGTAAGATACGAAGTCTTTAACTTAATAGACTCGCAGTCGCAGGAGTGATAGGTAGTGAAAAAATTCAAGTGGAGCATCTTGTTGTTTATTATTTTAGCTCTTGTGCTATCAACAGGGGTCTCCTATTTAGCGTTAAATCAAAATGTTAAGAAAGCAAATGAGAATACCACGCAAAAAATGACAGTTGCATTGGTGAATGAAGATCAAGGTACTGTATTTGAAGGTAATAAAATAGCGTTTGGAGATCAATTTGTTAAAAATGTAAACAAAAATACGAAACAAGAATGGTACGTAGTCAGTCGCGGAGTAGCAGAAAGTGGTTTGAAAAATAATAATTACAATATGATGATTGTAATACCTAACGATTTTTCTAGAAAGGCTGTTGCGATTGATTCCGAACTTCCAGAGAAATTAACGTTAAATTATAAAGTAAATGCAACTGGGAATAAAGATTTGAAAGCTGAGGCAGAAAATACAGCTTCTGCTATTTTAGAAGATTTTAATAAGCAAATCATCGATGTTTATTTTGCAAGTATTATCGGTAAGTTGCAAGGTGCACAAGATAATATAGGGAAAATAATTGAGAAAGGGACCACTCAAACGACTATGTATAAAAAAGATGTACATAGCCCGTTGGCAAATTACACAAACCAATTTAAAACGGTACAAGATTACACCGGTATTTCTGTTAATAGTTTTAAAGGATTCCAGGATGTTTTAAAAGGGTTTGGTCAAGCTTTAGATGAAGGTAATAAGTCTAATAATACGTATTTAGAAGGATTTAATAACTTTCAAAAAATGCAAACTGATAATAATCTGTTAGCGAATAATTTTACAAATCAATTTAATCAGTATATGAGCGATATGAATACAGGCGATGTTTTAAAACAATTAAGTGCACTAGAATCTGCAAATAAAATTATCGCAAATCAATTTACGCTTTCAGAGAAAGATCCTAATATTTTAGCTGATGCTTCAGCAATTCAAAAATATTTAACTGATGTCAAAAAACAAGTGTCAGAATATGATACAGAACTTGCAGGGAAGTTAGAGAGTGACATTCAAGCGACAATCCTTAAACGATTACAAAAGTCTATTTCAAATGATGGACAACAGGAAGTAGTTATAAATTCGTTAATGAAACAACCAGATATCCGAATCAAGCAACAAATTGAAAATTTAATTACGAAGTTGCCTAGTTTAAATATAGAAGAAATCGTTCAAAGTGATTTGCCTGATGTAACGAAATTACAATTGAAAAACGTAATCCAATTTACAAATAAATATAGTAAAGAAAATAATTTTTATTATGATCCTGCAAATAAAATATCTTTAGGAAATTCAATTAAAGAAGTAAAAGAAAGTTTGTTTAAAGATGGAATTACATTCAGTGATACAGCGAAAGTAATTGGAATGGATTCTTCGCAAACTATGAACGTAAGTATTCCTAGTGGCTTTGAGCTATATGGAAGTACAGATTCACTGTTAATTGATGGTGTGGACCGTACAAGTGAATTCTTGCAAAACGGATCAATTGCAATATCTGCGCGTAATGAAGGAGATTTAAATATTAGCCTTCGTGTGAAGTTAATAGATCCAAGCGTCAATATAGATGTTTTCTCTCCTGTAACGTGGGAATGGAAATTGAATGGGAATTACGAGAAAGAAACTAGTTCTGGAAACGAAGAACCTAAAAAAGAAGAACCAAATAAAGAGAATGAAGGAACAAAAACAGAAAACAGCAAGGTAGAAAAGGTAGTTAATAAAACGCAGTATGGAATAATGCCACTAGTAAACACTGTTAAAAAGCCTATCATTCAAAAGACAGAACAGAGTAACAATAATACCGAAGGGAATCCAGAAGGCGGAACGGGAACAGATAACGGAAACGGAGGAAACCCAGGAGGCGGAACGGGGACAGACAACGGAAACGGAGGAAACCCAGGAGGCGGAACAGGGACAGATAACGGAAACGGAGGAAACCCAGGAGGGGGGAACGGGAACAGATAACGGAAACGGAGGAAACCCAGGAGGCGGAACGGGAACAGATAACGGAAACGGAGGAAACCCAGGAGGCGGAACAGGGACGGAAACGGAGGAAACCAAAATCAAGGTGGGGGCTCAACAGTTATTGAACGTACAAATAATCATATTGTACATCAAAAAACTGAGAAGCTAACAAATAATACATCTAATGTATTAATTAAAGAAGCAGTGGAGACCGTCCAAAGTTATCAAGGTTTAATGAGTCTGTACCAAATGTATTATGGAATTGATTTAAGAACAAATGATGTGGGGCCTAAGCTTGAAGAAGGAAGTTTAGATGCGATTGCGACTGATCATTCATTGTACTATATGTTAAATAAACAAAGTGTAATTGATTTAATTTCAAATCTTGTTTCAGCTAGTATTACTAGTGAAGTAAAGCAAGATATGACAGGTTTAAAACAAAAAATAGACTCTTATCAACAGATCATTACTAGTGCAGATCAAAATTCGATGTTGCTAGCAGAGAAACTAAATGAAACGATGCAGCAAGCAACTAGTATGAATCAAAATTTAGGAGAGTATTTAAAAGGTTTAGCGAAATGGCGTGAGAGTAGCTTAAAGTTAGTTGAAGAGCAACAAGTATTAACGACTAATAACGCTGGTGAACAAACAGCTGTACTATCGTTAGACTCTGGTATTAAATCTTTAACGATGCAAACTCAGTCATTAGTAGAGAGTTCGAAGCATAGTTTAGCGACATCAGATGATGTGTATAAAACATTTGACCAAATTAACGGACAAGCAAAAGAAATTCAAGAAAGCGGAACGACAATTGTTTCGAAAGCAGATTCTTTATTAAATGATTTTACGAAGAAAATGGAAGACGATAAAGCATTCTCGAAAAACTTTACGAAGATTTTGGCGAATAGTCGTATTGGAGATCGTCAAAATGAGATGTTATATGAGTTTTTATCCAGTCCAGTTCAGAAACAAAATGATGGGGTAATTGTAGCTGGTAATGCCTTTACACCATACTTAATCGTATTAACTTGTTTCATTGTTGCGTTATTTACAGCATACGCAATTGCGAATCAAGAAAAGAAACGAACGCAATTAGATCATTTTGAAGAGAAATTTTCTTTAATTGATATGAATGTACCAACTACAGTAGTAGCATTCGGAATTTCGATTGTGGAAGGGATAATTATAGGAATCATTTCCGGGCGCCTTTTAAAGTTCGGTCAGGATCAAAGTTTACTGTGGATTGCGTTTATCACAATTATTATGATGGCGTTTGTATTAGTTTCAACATACTTACTGCGACAAATAAAAATGGTAGGGATGTTTATCTTATTAGTATTTTTAAGTATGTATCTATTTTTAACTGAAGCAGTTGGAAGTAAAGTAGATCAGCTTTCCACTGTCGGAAAGATACGTCAATTTTCACCACTTCAGTATATCGAAAGTTTTCTAAATGATTTTATTAGCGGTAAAGATACTGGAAAAGTTATTTTTATCGTATTGTTTGTAATTGCCATTATAGGGTTAGTTAGTAATCTATTTGTATGGCATAAGAAATGGGAGGAAAAAGAAGTAAATGATCAAACAATGGAGCATAGTGGTTAAGTTATCATTTATTTGTTTCCTTTTACTGTTTGTCGCGCTACCGATAAGGAGCGCGGCTGACAGTTATCTTGGCGATGATGGAAAGATTCAGTTTAAAGTGGACCGCTTTGAAGATAAAGACCAAGAAAAAAATAAAAAGGAACATAAGGAAACAGAATTAGATAAAGCATCGATTGATTTGTTTAACGAAGAAGTGGAAGAAGAAATTCAGAAAAAGCAAAAGAAAGAACAAAAAGAGATGGAATCTTTACGAGATTCTCTTTTTATAAAACAAAAAGAAACAAATAGTATGAAAGATACGAAAAATAGTTTGTTTAGCAGTGAATATGTTGTCAGAAAAAGCGCTGATGAAGTAGCAAGTAATCAAACAATGAATGAAAAGCCAATTAGTACAACAATAATAATATTGTTAGGTGGCAGCGTTTTACTTATTTGCATCGGTATCTATACGGTTCTTCGAAAAAGTTGGAGGTAAAGTAATGGCGATACAAACGCATATTAACGTAACAGTAGATTTTAGTAAGTGGAATGGAAATGCATATGATTTGCGTATTCCGAATCATCAATCTATTAAATATTTATTGAAAAATTTAATAGATACGTTAAAGATTGATAATCATAATGGTTCACATTTTGTAATGAAAGTAAAAAATAAATCAATTGTTTTAACAGATAATGATCGTTTAATTGATCACCAAATAACAGATGGAGATATATTACAAGTTTTATAAAGAATATTTCTTACCTTTAGTTATTTGAAAATAAGTTATTACGGGTTATAAAGAAAAGGAGAAGAGGATAAACATGACGGAAAAAACAATTCAAATTGATGCAATGAACTATCAATTTCAAATAGAAAAAGAAATTTGGAAATTGGAGATGACAAAATCTCAAACAAGTATAAAAGATTTCCGTCAATTCGATATAATTACGGGCGTGTCATCTGAGTTTGTACCATTAACGATAGAAGAAACGGATGACATGTTTACGTTTCTATTTCAAGTAGATAAAAAATTACATAAGTGGACCGATCTTAGCCGTTTTGGAAGAAATGAGAAATTAAGACTGCTTCGAAATATTGCGCAGTTTCGTAAATATTTAAATAAGCGAATCACATTCTTTTTACATCCAGACAATATAGTTTTTAATGCGAATTTAATGCCAAGTATTATACATAGAGGAATTCGAGATATTGTTCCACCAACCCCGTTGTTAGAAGAGCAATTTTTAACGCAATATAAGTGTCTAATTATTGCTTTATTCTCCGAAAAGCACAATTTTGATGATTTATATGCTGGGTTACTAAAAGATGCAAAAGAAACAACATTTGAACAAACAGTTGCTCAAATGGAAAACTTAGATGCATTACTGCAGTTTCTTGATGACAGCTTTGAGAAGGAACAAACAAAAACAGAAAAAAATATGCAGTTAGTACCTAAAAAAAGCTATAAATCGTTTAAATACTTAGCTTTTTCCTTCATAGCGGCGACAGTTATTTTAGCTGCTCCTTTAATATATTTCACTTTTATTAAATTTCCTTATCAAAATAAATTATTAGAAGCAAATGCGAGTTTCATAGCAACGGATTATGACAAAGTAATTACACAATTAAATGAAGAAGAATTTGAATCATTACCGATTGCATCTAAATATGAACTAGCATTTGCATACATTACAGCTGAAAAGCTAGGTGAAGATCAAAAGAAAATAATTATGAAAAATATTAGTTTGAAAAGTGATGAAAAGTATTTGCTGTATTGGATGTATAACGGAAAAGGTAATTTTGATAAATCATTAGATTTAGCTAAGACACTTGATGATCCGCAGCTTATTATGTACGGCCTTGTTAAACAAATTGAATCGCTGAAAAATAATCCGGATTTATCAGGAGAAGAGCGGGATCAAAAGTTAAAAACATATGAGCAACAACTAGATGAGTATGATAAGAAATATGGCAAATCATCAAACGATAAAGACTCGTCAAGCACAGAGAAAAAAGAGTAAGCAACCACTTGATGAGACAGTTGAAAAGGAGCAGTGAACACGCATGGAGCAACTATTAGTATTGACTTATGGAGACAAAATATATAAGTGCACATTACATCCAAATGAGCAATCAATAGTGTCGATTGGAAAAGAATGGACAAATGATATTACGAATCCTAGTTTAGAACAAGAAATAGAATTAAAGTGGAATAATGAAGTAAACGCTTGGATGGTACAAAATCAATTGATCGAATTCAATAAGGAATTTGAGATTGGAAAAACTAAAGATGTGAGCTTGAAAATCTTTATATCTATTATTGGCACAACGAAAGTGTTTGATATCGGAACGAAACATTCTCTTACAATGAGTCAAAACAGCTATGATGATATTTCCATTAACGGGAGTAGTGTAGATTTAATGCTATCCCGTGAAACGTTATACGATTCTTTTAAAGTGAACGTATATGAGGGGGATGTATTTCATAATTATACGAAGCTAAAAGATAGCGCAATGTTAGAAATAGGAGACATATTATATTTTGATGGTGTTTTAGTGGAGATTGGCAGTGAAGATATTCAAGTACTCTCTTCAGAAGATAATGTGAAATCTGAGTTACCTATTTTAGTAGAATCAGAAACGAATTATAAGAGCGGTTATCCAGACTATCATCGTTCACCACGTATTATTTACCGTGAACCAGAAGAGAAAATGACAATTGCAAAACCTTCAAGTATGCCGTCAAAACCAACGGAGCATTTGGCGAGAATCATTGCACCTTCTCTTGTCATGATTGTCGTAACTGTATTACTTGCTATTTTTATGAAATACGGAATGTTTATTATTGCTTCGATTGCGATGACATTAGTAACGATTATTGTTTCTGTCACATCTTATATAAAAAATTTAAAGCAATATAAAATCGACATTGTGGAACGTGATAAAAGTTATAGAGAGTATATAAAACAAAAAACGAAAGATTTACATGCAGAAAGTGAAAAGCAGCGTCATGCATTGCAATATCATAATCCAAATGTTGAAGTAATACGTAATATGGCTGTGCAAGTAAATCCACGTATTTATGAAAAAACAATGCTACATCATGATTTCTTAACATTTAGCGTTGGGACAGGACAAGCTAATACGAGTTTTGAAATCCAATTTAATGAAGAAGAATTTAGTCAAACGAAAGATGAATTAATTGATATAGCGCGCGAACTAAGACAGCGTTATCTATCATTGGAAGATGTACCAGTTGTTACAGATTTAATGAATGGACCAGTTGGTTATATTGGACAACGCTCTTTAGTGTTAGAACAATTACAATTATTAGTTGTACAAACCGCGTTATTTCATAGTTATTATGACTTGCAGTTTATTACTATTTTTCCTGAAGAAGAAAAGGAGAAGTGGGACTGGATGCGTTGGTTACCTCATGGAAGTGTTCGGGATATAAATGTACGTGGATTTGTATACCATGATCGTAGCCGAGATCAAGTGTTAAATAGTTTGTATCAAATATTGAAGGAACGAAAATTAAAACTAGATGAAAAGAGTTCAACTAATGAAAAAATGTACTTTGCACCGCACTATGTCGTTCTCATTACAGATGAAAAACTAATACTAGACCATGCTGTGATGGAATTCTTTAATGATGATCCGAGTCAATTAGGTGTATCACTTGTATTTGTACAAGATGTTATGCAAAGTTTACCGGAGCATGTGAAAACGGTAATAGACATAAGAGATGCAAAACACGGGAACATCATATTGGAACAAGGAGAGCTTGTTAACCGTCAATTTAAATTAAATCACGTACCGAAAGATTTCAATTTAGAAGATGTTTCACGAGCATTAGCACCGTTAAATCATTTGCAAAACTTAAAAAATAGCATTCCAGAAAGCGTAACATTTTTAGAAATGTACGGTGTTGAAAAAGTAAAAGAACTGAATATCACAAGTCGTTGGGAGAAAAATGCAGCACATAAATCTTTAGCTGTACCACTTGGACTACGTGGTAAAGAGGATATCGTAAACTTAAACTTACACGAAAAAGCTCACGGACCACACGGATTAATAGCAGGTACAACAGGTTCAGGTAAATCGGAAATTATACAATCGTATATTTTATCTCTAGCGGTCAATTTCCATCCTTACGAAGTGGCCTTTCTACTAATTGACTATAAAGGCGGCGGTATGGCGAATTTATTCAAAAACTTACCGCATTTATTAGGAACAATTACGAACTTAGATGGAGCACAAAGTATGAGAGCGCTCGCATCAATTAAAGCTGAATTACAAAAAAGACAACGATTATTTGGTGAAAATGATGTAAACCATATTAATCAGTATCAAAAACTGTATAAAGAAGGCTTAGTGAGTGAACCGATGCCACATTTATTTTTAATTAGTGATGAATTCGCGGAACTGAAGTCAGAACAACCAGAATTTATGAAAGAGCTAGTTTCAACAGCACGTATCGGTCGTTCGCTCGGAATTCATTTAATATTAGCTACGCAAAAACCGAGCGGTGTTGTAGATGATCAAATTTGGAGTAACTCGAAATTTAAACTAGCATTGAAAGTTCAAAATACGTCAGATAGTAATGAAATTTTAAAAACACCAGATGCGGCTGAAATTACATTACCAGGACGTGCTTACTTGCAAGTTGGGAATAATGAAATTTATGAACTATTCCAATCAGCATGGAGCGGGGCGGACTATGTAGAAAATAAAGAGGATAAAGAACATTTAGACGCAACAATCTATGCAATAAATGATCTAGGACAATATGAAATATTAAGTGAAGACTTAAGTGGACTTGGTAGTAGTAAAGAAGTAATAAGCGTTCCATCTGAGCTAGATGCTGTCATTGACTACATTCACGATTACGCAGAAGTAAATGAAATTGAGGCATTAGCAAGACCGTGGTTACCACCACTTCCAGAAAGCGTATATTTACAAGACTTACACGCTATTCAGTTCAAAGAAGCATGGACGAAAGAAAAGAAACCATTAAAAGCAACAGTTGGTCTACTAGATCAGCCTGAATTACAATCACAAACACCATTAACATTAGATATTAGTAAAGACGGACACGTAGCAGTATTCTCAAGTCCAGGTTACGGAAAATCAACATTCTTACAATCGGTCATTATGGATGTAGCTCGTCAGCATAGTCCGGAGCATTTGCATGTGTATTTATTAGACTTCGGAACAAACGGTTTAATGCCATTAAAATCTTTACCGCATGTGGCAGACATCATTACATTAGATCAAGTTGAAAAATGCGAGAAATTTCTTCGCCGCATAGAAGATCTATTAAAAGATAGAAAGCAATTGCTAAGTAAATATGGCGTTGCGAGTCTTGAAATGTATGAGAGGGCCAGTAAAGAAGTATTACCAACAGTATTAATTACGTTAGATAACTATGATTCTGTTAGAGAAGCTGGATTCGTCGAAGACTTTGAACGCATTGTTGCACAAATTGTACGTGAAGGGGCAGCGGTAGGAATTCATTTAATGCTTACGGCTACACGTCAAAATGCATTGAGAGTACAAGTAAATACAAATATTAAACTACAAATTGCTCTATATATGATAGATGAGGCAGAATCTAGAGCTATTGTAGGAAGAACAGACTTAAAAATTGAAGAATTAGCAGGACGTGGTTTAGTTAAAATTGACGAACCAACAATCTTCCAAACAGCTTTACCGACAAATGGAGAAGATGTACTTACTCGAATTGAAAATATACAAGCTGAAGGAAAAGAGATGGATTCCTTCTGGGATGGAGAAAAACCGAAAGCAATTCCTATGGTACCTGAAGTTCTGGAATACAAGGAATTCATTGCATGGCCAGAAACAAGGAAAATTATTGAAGCAGGCAAACTAACATTTGGTGTAGAAACAGAAAGCGTTACACCTCTCGAATTAGATTTAACGGAAGCGTCTAATATTGTTGTAGGGGGAATCAAGAAAGATGAAGTTGAAAATGTAGTTCATCAATTCCTTCAACAGTTAGCTGACAGTGGACACTTTGACCTAGGCTTAATCGATACTAGAACACGTAATTTCTCAAACTATAGAGAGAGCGCTGCTTTATATGTAGCTGAAAAAACAGGAATTGAGAAAACGATTAAACAAGTTACAAATGCTTATAAATCAAGAGAAGCGGCGTTTAAAGAGGAGCAGGAAGCATCAAGTGAAACAGTGAACCCGGCCGAATTTATTAAGAAATTTAAGCCGATTGTAATCGTAATTGCAGATGTAAATGATATTTTAAGTAATTTAGAAGATAGCGATATATATAGTTTAGCGGAATTAATAACAAATGGTGCATTTATGGGTATCCACTTCGTAATTGGCTGTGATGTTGATTCAATTGACAGCCGATACGACTTAGTTTCAAAAACAATAAAAACGCAATCTCATGTTATTTTACTTAGAAAGTCATCAGGCCAAATGGTCTTCGATGTATCTAATAAAGATTTAAGTAGTACAAAATTAAATCCATTTGAAGGGTATTTTGTTGAAAATCGTTTTGCTACTAGAATTAAAGTGCCAACTATTTAAGGGGGGATTTGCATGGGGATAGAGGAATTAAATAGTCAAAAATCTGGCTTGTTAAGTAGTATAAGTCATCAACAAGGGCAATTGGCTGAATTACAAATGAAATTACGAAGGGTAATAACTGCTAAAGGGAAATTTGTAAATAATCTTGAAGCAATTAGACAAAATCAAGAGCAGTTTAAGTCTTTAGAAATAAACGAGAGTAGTTGGAAAGGGCAAAGAGCAACTACTTTTAAAGAAACGTATGAACAACAAGTTATTTCGAATTTAGGGAAGTTTATCGGAGAACTAGGGAGAGTGCAAGAAGACATCGATCAAGCCATACGGCGGCTTGAAAGAGAAATCGCTACATGTGAGTCTAGTATTCTTTCTTTAAGTAGAAGTGTTTCAATGGTTGACGCTAGTATTCAAGTAGAAGTACAGAAGGCGGGGAAATGATAAATGGGGGAAATTAAATTAAATAAAGGGGTATTTGATGCGAAAGTAAGTGAATTGAAAAGTGGGGCTAGTGATTTAGGTAAGACTAAATTTAATGGTATGCAGTTACATCGTACGAATTTAAGTAAACTGAAAAAATATTGTGAAGCGATTGAAAAGTTATCGAAAAAAGTGCAGCAATATGAACAAATACTACAAAAGGATATTAGTAGAATTCAGCAAACAGGACAAGAAATGGTTCAGCAAGATGAAAAGCTTGGAAAAGATTTGAAAGACAGTTCAGCTCACCGTGCTATGTAAAGGGATAGGAGGGGGAAAATATGAGCAAAATCATAGAGTTACAAGAAGTAAAAGAACTGCAAGAGCGGTTTAATTCAAGTGCTGAAGAGTTAAATCAACATTTGGAAACATTGCAGCAAAAAATAGAGGAGTTTACACAAATTAACTCTTTTCAAGGGAAAGCTGCTGATACTATTAAGAATCATTTATCTACAGTTCATGGAGCTGTTATCACTGGATTTACAGTTACAACGGAAATGTTAAAAAGTCAATTTCAAAAAGCAGTAGAGGAGTTTAACAGTCAGGTCGATAGCGATGCAGATGCAAAAATTCATGGAAGTTATTTGGATGATGTAAAGAAAAAAGTTAATGGATATAGTGAGGGATTTAGCCACTCTAATGAAGCGGCGAAAAAAACAGTAGGTACGATTAGTGACATCGTCGCAATTCAATATCCATCATCATCAAGCATCACTGAAGGCGCTGTAAAAAGCCAAAAAGAAATCAGTGATACATTAGAAAAATTAGAGACTTATAATAGTAAGCAAAGTGACCTGCAAGAGTTTGATGAATTAATGCGTAAGATAGATGAGGGAATGAAACAAATAAAAGTGAATAATGGGAATTTGTCTATCGCTTCAATAGGGAAGTTATTAGCTGACACATCAATTGGAAATATCATTAAGGGATTGGCAGATGGCATGACTAAGTTTGATATTGGGAACAAGGGAGCTAAGGCTACTTTAAATGCCTACATACGTATGCATTATGTTACAAAGAAATTGGGTTTGGAAGTCCTTTTTGATCCTAAAGGCCGAAAAGGTAAAGGGGCATATACATTATCGACTTCTAAGAAAGAAGATATGGTTTTAGCAGAAAGAATACTTAAAATGGATAATAAAGATGACGTTTTATTCAAATATTTAAAGGATAAATTAGAATTTAAATTCGAGGGTTTGAAAACAACAAAGGAACAAATAAAAAAGGCACGCAGAAATATTTATAAATTACCAGAGTTTCAAAATTACGCAGATTTTCGGATGGATCGGGAGAACAAAGGATTGCCTACCGCGATTGGGAAAAAAGGACTGAGTTCATTTAAAGCTGCTTGGGCAGACGGCTTAAAGGATATTAATCCTATGAAATGGAAAGAATCGTTTAAAGGCCTAGGTAAAGCAGGAGGGATATTGAAAGGAGCAGGTATTTTTGGAGCGGTTATGTCAGTTGGAGGTAATGTTGTTGATGCTAAAGAAGGCGGTTGGCAGTTAAAAGATGTAGTGGATATAGCAACAGATTCAGCTGTAGATATTGGAGCGAATGCTGGAGCTATGGCAGCTGGTGCTGTAGCAGGATCATTTTTCCTTCCGCCGCTTGGTACTGTGGTTGGGGCTGGTGTTGCAGTAGGTATTACAGCCGTAGCAAATATAAAATGGAAAAAATTCGGCGGGGACAGTGCGATTGATCTTGCTAAAAAAGGAGTAAAAAATGTAACTGAAAAGATAGAAGAAAAATTTAAAATAGGGGAGAAACTTAAATCTATATTTTGGTAATCAGACTACACGAAAGGTGCAGATAGATGATGTGGGATATAAAAGAAGAAGATTTAGATGGATTTCGAGCAACATGTAGCAGTCGTTTAAGCCCTGAAGGTGCTATGGTTTTCTTTATTGGAGGGATAGTTTATACTTCAGTATTTATGTTTTTTATTTTTATGGGGGGCTTGGAGTATTATAATACTTTCTTTGACAAAACAATTGTTAAAATTGAAATTGTGTTATATAGCTTACAAATAATGTTTTTAATTCTATATTCATTTCCAAAAGTGTGTTTTAAATTACAAAAACTACAAACTTTTGTAATATTATTATATGCATTTCAATTAGGTACTATAACATTCACAGCGTTGATTCTTCCTGGAATTTCGGAGGATTCAATTGACAGAATTACATTAATATATGTAGGTATGTTATTCCTAGGAGCAGTCATTGTTCACATTGTGACAACTATCGATACATTTAAACAAGCGAGTGAAGGTGCGTTCAGTAAGGATGAAAGATCTACCTCATTTTTTAGTAAAACAAAGGGGAATGTGATGAAGTGGGCTACACTATATGCACTAACCCTTCTTGTTTTGATTTATTTTCATACTAATTATGCGTTCGATGTTTTAGTCCTTTATGTAGTGGGTACTGTATTAATGTATACAATTGCTGTCGGTGCAGCTGAATTTCAACTATTAATGTATTGTAGATTTAAGTTCCCTTCATTTAACATATCATGGGAGCAACATAAAAGAGAGTCTCCAAGATATCAAAAGAAAAATAAAAAAGGTAAATCAAAACGTAAGGCGTAAAGGAAATGAGTATAGTAGATTTAAATGTTTGTCATTTACTATAATGTGGAAGGAATATGAAGGAGAGCGTAAGTGACATTTGAAGAAACATAAAAAATATAGCCAAGAGAAGGTATAGTAAAAGGAGTAGGTATTATGAAAATTCAATATAAAGCATTATCACTCTTAAATTTAATTAGCATTACCCAAATTGTAAAAAAAGAAGATTGGTTATTACCTGCTATCGCACTGAGAAATCAAGTTGTTCATAATGGAATATATGCTGTAGGTCCCGTTCTTTTTAAATATCAGCCATTGGAAAATGAACCAGAGTACGGCGAATATACATATTCTGTTCCAGTAAATGAACGTGTTAAATTAGGAGAGAATTCTGCATATGAGTATGTTGATGGATTAATTATTGAAGAGGCATTAAGTGTTCGATTTACTGATGAAGATGGTGATATTGAAGAGGCTTATAATTTAATACATGAGTTTGCAGAACAGCATCATATTAAATTAGAAAACGGTTTTTATCACGTATGTTTAGACGTATACGGTGACATGTGGCTAGATATTTATGCTCCTATTATAGAAGTAGGTGAAACAATAAAATGATAATAGAAGGACAAAGTATTGCGTATACAAATGTTGTTTCGAAAGAATACTATTTTCATTACAAAGATATGGAAGAAGCAATTGAACATTTTATGTCAGAAATTGCAACAGCGAATTTAACAGTAAAAGGTCCGATGTTTTATGCTTTGAAAAATATACCATCTGATGAAAATATGTATGTTGAATTATTCATGCCAGTAAATGAAGATAAAATTCTAACATCAGAAACACTTCAATTTAGGAGCTATTATTATGTTGATGAGATGCTCATGAAACGATATACGGGAGATTATGAAAAATTAACAGAGCAGGTATATGGTGAAATGCTTCAGTATATGGAGGATAATAATCTGAATTTAGCCTCGCCAATTTATCATGTGTTTAGCGGTGATGAGTCTTTACAGTATGTTGAAGTGAAGATTGCTGTATTTAATGAAGAATAATATTTTAAGCTTGTGATTTTTAAAATATGGAAATATCATAAAAGAAATAGTTTTGAATAGGGTTTGGGGAAATAACATAAATAAAACCTTCTCTTCTCGTTAGAATGAGGAGGTTTTTCGTTCTCAAATCTACATATAATTAACTTAATATTTCGACATGTGATTTTCAGTTGAATCATTCTGTATTGGTAGTAGTTACGTTCTATAGTTCGCTTTGTTGCTATTTTGAAGGGGAAAGTTTATTCAAAAGTCAATTTGTAAAGAGAGGAAGGTGTTACTTTGAATAAGGAGCGGGATGTTTTGAAAACAGAGAAAAGTTTTTTTGAAAGGACAATAGTATCTATATATAAAGCGTTAGAATTTATAATGAAGTATATAATGATTCTAATAATAATAATGTCAATATTTGTGATAATTGCTGCTGTTTATTTTAAAATATATGAGGGGATAGGGGCGGGTGTATTCCTCTTAATCTCGTCATTATTTGCATATGTGGTGTTTTTTAAGAAAAGTAAAAATGCCTAGAGGAACCAACGAGGTATCAGTATGAAGTTAAAGAAAAAAGCTAAGATGATGATAGTTCTGTCAATAGTATCAAGTTTATTAAGTGGATGTGGTTAAGTACGGATACGGGACCAATATGAAAAATTGCCGCAGTCTTATAAATGAATATGATCCTTTGTATGGCGCCATTAAAGCCGCAGATTTTGTAATACCTGGACAGGTTTATAAAATGGAAATTGGGGATATTTCGGTATTTTTATAGTTAGGAAAAAGTTATTCTAAAAGGAGTATGTTGGGTGAATCATAGACGTAAGAAAAAGAAACCGAAACAAATAAGAAAAGAATCTGTTAAGAAAAAACCGATAGTAGAAGAAAAACCACTAAAGAAGAGTAGCAACAAGTTAGTTGATATTCTCCTAGGTATTCTTCTTTTCCCAATTTTTATATGGGCTGTCTTGGAAGGTTCTACAACACAAGTAAGCAAAGGGAAGACTTTCCTTATTATCGTTTTCTTTATCTTAATTACAATAGGGTTATCTATGATAGGAAACAAATAAGGGGGAGTTCAGATGTTTAAGAAGAAGGAGAAAAAAAGCATTTACGTTAGACTGGTAAACACACAAGGGGAAATCATTCGAGAGTTTAATTGTACAGAAAAAGACTTGCAAAAAGTAAAAGGAAATGGTGCTGAAATTCGTGTGGTTGGAGATAACTCATATGAGATGGTAGCAACCGATGAACAACTAGAAAAACTAGCAAGAGTCGAAGCAGAAATCGAAGCAGAAATCAAGGAATGGGAAGACGCTTTAAATGAGAGTTTGGATGAACGAGAGGAAAGAGAAGCAAGGCAGAAAGAATTGAAAGAAAAGAATAAATGGAGTACAAAGAAGAAAGTAATCGTATTTGGACTGATATTCTTTGTATTTATTGGATTACCTATTATTGAGGGGTATCAGAATAGTAAACTAGTTGAAGAAGGAACATCATTAAATGCAGAAATTGTAGGTAGGCATGTAGAGAAGGAATTCATGTTTACACACCCCACATTAGTAGTTGAGGTAGACGGTAAAAAGCATAATGTATGGGTAAGTGAAGAGACATATAACGGAGCAGAGTGGTTAGGTAGACTAAAAGTCATCAAAACAAAAGATGGTAAAGTTGAGAAGGACCCTAGATATGAGGATGAAGACTTAATCACGAGTTATTAAGCAGTATGTTTTTAATAATCGCTTCTCGAATTAAACAACATTATTATTTGCAAAAATCGAATCCATTAAAATAAAAAACAAATTTTAAATAACTGTAATAACCTCCTAACATATTATTGATGGGAGGTTATCATCTTTCTGAAGATAAAATTAAAGAGCTTTATTATCTCGATACAATTGTGATGACAGTAACCTTTTTACTAAGTGAGTGCAGTTTCGGGGAAATGAAAATAGAGTATGAGGAATTAGAAAAGGTATTGTATGAAGGGGAGATGAATACGATGATGCCTGCAAGTGATGAGGGATATGCTTAAGTGAAAGAGAGAAGAATATTTAGAGCTTTTGAGGAGAAAGAAGGCTATTTGTACTATCAAAAGCATTCTGATTATGTACGGTAATTAATGTAGTGATGATATGCATAAAAGATTATCTAAATTTAGTTATACAAAAGAGGAAGATACTTAAAAAAGTTACGAATGTAATGGGATTTTAGTGAATGAAAATTATTTAAACTGTATAGAAGGTGAAAAACTGAATGTGGAACATAAAAGAGGAAGATTTAGATCAATTTAGGATTACATGTAGAAATCGTTTAAGTCCTGAAGGTGCGACGGGATTTATGATGGGAACAATCATTTTTGTTTCACTGTTGATGTTTTTTATTTTCGTAGCACTAGTTACAGATGGTTGGGATTACTATTCAACTTTTTTCGACAAAATAATAGTTAGTATTGAATTAGTTTTATATAGTTTACAAAAGCTCGTTGTAATATTATATGCATTTCAATTAGGTACAATAACATTTACAGCGTTAGTTCTTCCTGGAATGACTGACTATTCAATTGATCGAATGACTTTAATTTGTGTAGGGTTATTATTTATAGGAGCCGTTATCGTTCATATTGTGACAACATTTGATACGTTTAAGCAAGCAAGTGAAGGTGCGTTTAGTATGGATGAGAGGTCTCAATCATTTTTTAGTGAAACAAAAGAAAGAATGATAAAAGGTAGCATGGTATATAACTTAGTCCTTCTAATAATCATTTATTTCCATAATGATTATGACTTTGATACGTTAATTTTGTATGTAGTAGGGACAATTGTAATGCATGCAGTAGCCATCGGAGCAGCAGAATTCCAGCTCTTAGTGTACTGTAGATTCAAATTCAAGTCATTTAATATGACGTGGGAAGAGAATGAGAGAATGCGAAAGCGAAATACAAAATCCAAAACGAAAAGTAAGTAAGAGTGAAATAGAATTTAAGTGTATGAGAATTATTTAAACTGTATAGAGGGTGAAGAGTCAGGATGTGGGATATAAAAGAAGAAGATTTAGATAAATTTCGAATAACATGTCAAGGGCGTTTAAGTCCAGAAGGTGCTACGGGTTTTATGGTTGGAACAATATTTTATATTTCAATATTTATGTTTATTATTTTAGTAGGGGATTGGAATTACTACAACAATTTTTTTGATAGAACAATTGTTAAAACTGAAATTGTGTTATTTAGTATTCAAATTATATTTTTAATTATATATCTATTTCCGAAAGCATGTTATAAATTTCAAAAGTTACAAACGCTAATCGTATTACTATATGCGTTTCAACTTGGAACAATATTATTTGCGGTTTCGGTTGTTTCTGAAATGGCTGATAATTCAATTGCTAGGATATATACAGGGCTATTATTTTTAGGGGCAGTCATAGTACATAGTGTGGCGACAATTGATATATTTAAACAAGCAAGTGAAGGTGCGTTTAGTAGTGATGAAAGATCCACTTCGTTTTTTAGTAAAACAAAAAGAACTATGATAAAGGGTGCTACAATATATACACTAATAATTCTTATATTAATGTATTTTCAAAATGATTATTCGATTGATTTTTTAGTTATGTATGGAGTAGGAACTGTTTTAATGTATGCGGTTGCAATTGGAGCGGCAGAATTCCAACTATTGGCGTACTGTAGATTCAAATTCAAGTCATTTCATATGACGTGGGAAGAGAATCAGAGAATGCGTGGAAGATTTCGAAAACAAAATAAGAAATTCAAAACGAAAAACAAATAATATATTAATAGAATTTTAGTGTTCGGAAAATAATTGAAACGTATAGAAGGTGAAAAACTGAATGTGGAATATAAAAGAAGAAGATTTAGATAAGTTTAGGATGACATGTAATGATCGTTTAAGTCCTGAGGGTGCTACAGGATTTATGTTTGGAGGAATACTTTATAGTTCAATAGCCGTTTTTTCTATTATTGTATCAGGTGGTTGGGAGTACTGTATGGTTCTCCTTAACATAGGAATTGTTAAGCTAGAGGTGTTGGCATATGCTCTGCAAATAATTTTTTTCGTGCTATATTTATTTCCAAAAGCACAATTTAAATTTCAAAAGTTACAAACACTTGTCGTATTATTATATGCATTTCAAATGGCTACTATATTACTTACAGTTTTAGTTGTTTCTGAAATAGCTAATAATTCAATGGATCGTATTACGTTGAATTATGTATGTTTGCTATATTTAGGAGCGGTAATTTTCCATATTGTAACAACAATAGATACATTTAAATTGGCAAGTGAAGGTGCGTTTAGTATGGATGAAAGATCCGTGTCCTTTTTTAGTAAAACAAAAGGAACTATGATGAAAGTTGCTTCAATATACGCATTAATCGTTCTTATTTTGATTTATTTTCATAATGATTATGCGTTTGATACTTTTATTGGATATGTAATAGGTACTGTTTTAATGTATACAATAGCAATCGGTGCAGCTGAATTTCAGCTATTAGCATATTGCAGGTTTAAATTTCCGTCATTTAATAAAACGTGGGAGCAACATAAAAGAGAGACTCCAAGATATCGAAAGAAAAATAAAAAAGGTAAATCGAAACGTAAGGCATAAAGAAAGTGTGTATTGTAAGTTTTGATGGTGAAAAGTAATAATTTATAGGAGAGTATTTGAACTACTAAAAGAAAATTTACTTATGTAAGGTGATTCAAGTGATTGGTAGGTTATCTGATCGAAAATGTAGAGTGGGTAGTGTGATGATGAAATGAACAAAAAAGGGTTTCTAAAATGATTACTATCATAATAGCGACATAAGTGTGATAAATATTTCTATTTGTAGTGGAAAGAATTTGAGAATAAACAGGTAGCCCCAATT
>NZ_QOSD01000049.1:0-2327 GCF_008368905.1 Bacillus sp. SH5-2 | reverse complement strand
GAATGACTCGTCTTTTTTGTATTTATAACTTTGTATTAACCTCAAGGTACCATTTTAAGTGATCCCTCTTCTTTTAATTCTCTTGTATTCAATTTCTTTCATCTTTTTCGATGTGTAGTTTAAGATTTTCTATTTTATTTTTTGTGGAAGCAATCTATCGGTGTGTTAAAATAGTACAGTTATTTTTTGAAGTACTTTAATATAGGGAGATTTAATTTTTAAAAAGGAGATAATATGAAAAAGATAGGTATAATTACTATAGTAGTCTTAGTCCTTCTAGCGATTGTGTATATGTTAGTTGGGAATTATTTTTATAACTATGCGTTGAATGCGAAACAAGAAAAAGAATTTTTGCAAGATAATCCTCATTTAGTAGAAACGGTAAATGCATCGGGAGATGTATTGGTTACAAATGAAGAAAAGAATGCGAACTTCGTATCAAAGTATAAGCCTAACACATTAACTATGCGTTCTTTCGATAAACTGAATTTAACAGGTTATGAATATATGAATGAACAATCTAGTCATAAATGGGCAATTGTAGTTCATGGATACAATGGTAGGGCATCAGAAATGACGAAATATATTCGTAACTTTTATGAACAAGGCTATAATGTCATAGCACCAGATCTTCGTGGGCACGGAAATAGTGAAGGAGATTATGTTGGTATGGGCTGGCATGACCGTAAAGACATTTTGATTTGGATTCAACAAATTGTAAAGAAAGACCCTAATGCCGAAATAGCGCTCTTTGGTGTTTCAATGGGCGGGGCAACTGTAATGATGACTTCAGGTGAAGATTTACCTTCTAATGTTAAAGTTATTATTGAAGATTGTGGATACTCAACTGTTATTGATGAATTTACTTATCAATTAAAAGATCTATTCCATTTGCCGAAGTTTCCTGTTATGAATGCGGCAAATACAGTTACAAAATTAAGAGCTGGATATGATTTAGAAGAAGCTTCAGCTATTAAACAAGTTGCGAAAAGTAAAACACCGATGCTCTTCATTCACGGGGATGCGGATACATTCGTTCCTTTTGAAATGTTAGATGAAGTGTATAATGCTGCAAAAGTAGAAAAAGAGAAATTAATTGTTCCAGGTGCTGGACATGGAGAAGCTGAGAAGATAGATTCAAGTACATATTGGAATACCGTATGGAAGTTCGTAGGGAGATATATTCCAGCATAATTAGATTTATATATGCGATAATCAGAAGGTAATACTTTTGATTATCGTTTTTCTATTTATAAATTCATTTTAGGTTTCAGTATATAAGGCTTGAAGCATAAATTTTTGAATTTCTTAGTGCCAGTGCTACAATGATTGGAAACTACATGTTAATGAGGTGTTTCTATGAAAATTGAAGTATGGTCAGATTTTGTATGTCCATTTTGCTATATTGGGAAACGTAGATTAGAAATGGCTTTAGAGCAATTTCCGCATAAGAAGGATGTTGAAGTTGAGTTTAAAAGTTTTGAATTAGATCAAAATGCTCCGATCTATTCTGGAACAAGTATTAATGAAGTACTTGCATCAAAGTATGGAATTAGTATTGAAGAAGCTAAGCGTAATAATGTACAACTAGGCAATCATGCAGCTAGTATGGGCTTAAGTTTTAATTTTGAAGAGATGAAGCCGACAAATACCTTTGATGCGCATCGTCTTGCGAAATTTGCAAAGGATCAAGGGAAAGAAAAAGAGATTACAGAAAACCTTCTTTTTGCATATTTCACTGAATCGAGAAATTTAAGCGATGTGGATACTCTTGCTACTATCGCTGAAGCATCAGGCTTAAATAAGCAGGAAGCTTTACATGTTATTAATGATAAAAGCGCATATGCAAATGATGTTAGAATTGATGAAGCGATTGCACAGCAATATCAAATTTCAGGGGTACCTTATTTTATTATTAATCAAAAGTATGCTATTTCAGGTGCACAACCACTTGAAACTTTTGTCGGTGCACTTCAGCAAGTATGGGAAGAGGAGAATCCTGCACCTAAGTTACAAGAATTCTCATCAGACGAAGGAAGCGATATGTCTTGTACTGATGGAAGTTGTTCGGTTCCATCAAAAGAACAATAGGTTTTTTAAGGGAATAGCAACCCATAGGGTGTTTTATGGGTTGCTTATATATTCTTATAGAAGAGATATATAAATAGATAATTTGATAACGTACAATGAGATTTATAAAAAATGAAGTTTTTTATAAAAACATATTGACGATTAGAGTATAGAGATGTAATATAGAACAAGTCGCCGATGCAATAACGCAGAACGCGGCAAACGAAATAAAAAACATAGTTGACATTAACTAACGA
>NZ_QOSD01000048.1:0-1251 GCF_008368905.1 Bacillus sp. SH5-2 | reverse complement strand
TAATCTGTACCCTTTGTAAAGGACATTTTGAAAAAAGTTAGGCAACATCAAGAAGATGATTTCTGTATCCAACAGGAGTCATCTTTTTTAAATTCCATTGATATCTATAGTGATTATAGTACGTCATATATTTCTTAATCTCTTGTTTCAACTCATTAAAGGACACGCAAGGTTTTATATGAGCTTCATCTTTCAGATGACCAAAAAACGATTCTTGTGGGGCGTTATCCCAACAGTTTCCTCTTCTTGACATGGATTGTCCAAGGTTTAGCTTTTTGACTAGCTTTTGATAGGTAGGGCTTGTGTAGTGGGCTCCTTGATCTGAATGAATATAAGCACCTTCAGTCAATCGAATCCGCGGATTCCTTTTTAGTTTATGGAGAGTTGTTGTTACGAGCTCTAATGTCATCTGTTCTGAAACATGGTAAGCTAAAATTTCATTAGTTGAGCCGTCTAAAATTGTAGATAAATAAGCCCTTTGATTCTTACCGTAAACTAAATAGGTGATATCTGTAAGAAGTGTTTTCCCTGGGGTATTTTGTTTAAATTCCCGATTTAATTGATTCGGTACTATTCGATGTTCTTTTGTAGCTTTAAGCATTCTTTTATAAGGATTCGCTTTGCGAACCGGACAGACAATCTCGTATTTCTTCATAATTCTACGGATACGCTTTAAATTGTAGACAACTTGAAACTGACCCGCCAATGTCATCTTTATCTGACGAGCCCCCTTCTTTCTATTTCTAAATCGAAGTGCTTTTAATATGGTTTCCTTCAAGATTTCATCTCGATTACTCTTTTGTTTCCGTTGTTCTTGAGATGAAACTGAAAAGTAATTATAGTATCCCGAACGGGATACACCAGCTACTTTGCACAAATGACTGACCATATGCCTTAAGTTGTATTTCATGATGACAGAACGAATTAAGATGAATTTCTGACTAGGTGGTAGTGTTATTTCCTTTTCATCCTCCCTTCCATAAGTTTGATTTTTTTTAGTAATTCGTTTTCCGCCTTTAGTAAGTTTCGTTCGGCTTCTAAACGGGCATACTTTTCTTCTAACGTAAGCTCTCTCTCAAGAGTTCTTCCAGCGTTTTCGATACGTGTATCCCTTAAACCCAATACACCATTTTTTCTATAAGCAGCACGCCATCTACTTCCCGATGACATAACTCGTTTCATTCCAATTATATCTATATCAAAACCACATTCTTCAAAAATATTTCGAGGTAGCTTTCCTTTTTCATTTTC
>NZ_QOSD01000047.1:0-5394 GCF_008368905.1 Bacillus sp. SH5-2 | reverse complement strand
AATGTTATCTAGTTTTGAAGGAATATGCCTTCATAGTTTGGTGATGATGGCAGAGAGGTCACACCCGTTCCCATACCGAACACGGAAGTTAAGCTCTCTAGCGCCGATGGTAGTTGGGACCTTGTCCCTGTGAGAGTAGGACGTCGCCAAGCAACTTAAAACACGAGTCATTTGACTCGTGTTTTTTCGTGTTTAGTAAACAATATTAGACTGTTTCAATTATAGACGAACGTTGTATTCTGATGTCTTAATGATGGATACAGGTTCATCCTACGCATTGAATATAAAACTATAATCGTTATTTGGCGATATTGGTTTAGTTTCTAATTCATAATAAATGTGACTGGGACATATTGCTGTTTTTAACGCATCAAATTGCCAAGCTGTAACAGATCCTGGTTTTTTTATGGTTTCCCCAATAAGTATCCCAGTTACCTCACTTTAATAAATACTTTAGTCTCTATATAATCCTTGGGGAAGGTCCTTATATGCTATGTCTTTGTACGCATTTGAAACTTGTATCTGTGTGTCGCGAATTAAGAAAGATAGTATGTGTGGAATGAATATGGTTTATAAAAATGTTCGGTCCCTATACAGCATTGTCCAGTAGACATCCCGATTAATAGAGGGATGTTTAATTTTTAAATTGTGCCGTACGGTAAAGGCTAAAATTGCTTGAAGAATATTTGGGGGTGGTGCATTGCTACTATGCTATATTCAAGTAAAACATATTATAGGTGAAATGGACAAAAACCGATATTTCAACTTGAATATCGGTTTAATAATATGTGACTTATATAAATCTATAGCAATACGAAAAGTGTAAATAAGACAGCTAACAAAATACGATAGTATGCAAAAGGTTTTAAACCTATCTTCTCTAAAAGCTTCAGAAAAGTTACTACTGCTAGCATTGCTACTATAAAAGAGGTAATGAACCCTACTGCAAACATAGGAATGTCATCGACACTTAAATACTTCCAGCTTTTTAGTAAGTCTAAGCCTGTAGCTCCAACCATTACAGGAAGAGCTATTAGAAAAGAGAACTCAGATGCAGTCTTATAATTTACTTTTGCTAATAGACCTCCAGAGATAGTGGAGCCAGCTCTAGAGAAGCCAGGGTATACTGCTAAACATTGAAATAATCCAATTGTTAATGCTTGACGGTATGTTAAATCGTCCAGTGAATAGGCGGTTGCATCTTTCTTTTTTACTTCTGCAAAGATCATAAGAATCGCCCCTGCTACAAGTCCAATCACAACAGTGTATGGCTGGAATAAGTATGTTTTAATGACATCATGTAGTAGTAAACCAGCAACTACGGCTGGAAATACACCAAGAAATACATGGAAAGCGTTGAACTTTTTCTCTTTCCGCAGAAGAGGTTTAATATTACATAAAGAAACGAGACGTTTATGATATAAAATAGCAATAGCTAAAATTGCCCCTAGCTGAATAACAATTTCAAACGTTTTCGCTCTTTCTCCTTCAAATCCTAATAAATGTCCGACTAATATAAGGTGGCCAGTAGAAGAGATAGGTAAAAATTCAGCTAACCCCTCTACGATACCGAGTATAAAGGCAATAATAATATCGCTCATAGTTTCACTCCTATAAATTAATGAATGTCTACTCTCTTAAAATAGAATAGTGTTGCAATAAATCCGAAAACCGTTGTTGCTGCAATGATGATATAAGAATACTCTGGTGGATATGTGGATCGTAATTCATTATTTGCAATATCTAAAGTGGCGGTCCACGGAAATAAATCTTTATGTTTGGAATTTACGAGCATAAGATTAGTCATTGTAATAATGACTGTTAATATAATAGGCGGTACATAGCTCTTCATTACAAGAGTTAATAGCACAATAGGTGAAGACAATAGAAAGAGAAGTCCACCACAGGTTAAAAATTTTAGGAAAGAACCTAAAAGTAAAGCAGTGTTAAAACCAGGGAAATTCCCCAATAGCCCTAATATTAATGTAAGCGACCAAGCAACTAAAGTTAGTATCATGATCCAAAGGAAAAGAATAATGAACTTACTTATAATAAAGCTAATGCGTGACACGGGGATAGTTAGTAAATTTTTTAATGTGTCTTCTGCATATTCACGGGTAAACAGATAAGCAACTACTACTCCATATAAGGGGAACCCTATAACTAAAGTAGTGTATAAGTTAACGTCAGTGAATAATTGATGGAACCAAATAGTCGGAGTTGGCTGTTTTGTTTTTATATGTATATAAGAAGCTACTACGACTAAGAAAGGTGCGACACCAGCCCCAATAATACTAATTAAAAACATATTAGAGCGTTTTAGTTTTAATAGTTCTGTATAGAGTAGGTTAACCAATTGTTCCACCTCCAACTAGCTTAGTGAAATAATCTTCTAATCTGTCTTCACTCATCATCATTTTTAATACTTCAATATCATTTAGAACAAATGTTCTGTTGATGTGTCCTTGTTGCCCGAAATGAGAGTAAATGCGAATATTCCCTTCATCATGTACCTCATAATCGAAAATTTGAAATTGATTTTCTAATAGCATCGCAGCCTTATTGTCATTATTCACCTGAAATTCTATGTATTTACGGTTTGCTCTGCGTAGCGTATCAAGAGAAACTTCTTCTAGTAACTTTCCTTCGTGAATAATTCCAATACGATCGACTAACTGTTCTACCTCGGCTAATATGTGACTAGAAATGAGTATGGTTATATTCCTTTCTTGAGCTAAAGAATGAATAAGTTTTCGCATTTCTTTAATGCCGATGGGGTCTAGTCCGTTAGTTGGTTCATCTAATATGAGTAGTTCGGGATAATGGAGAAGGGCGCGTGCAATTCCTAAGCGCTGCTTCATTCCTAAAGAATACTTTCCTACTAACTTTTTTGTTTCATGTTGCAAGCCTACTATTTCTAATGCTTCTTCAATAGCATTCTTTTTGTGAACCCCAATTATCTTTGCGTTAATTAATAAGTTTTCTTTTGCAGTTAAGTTTTCATAAAACCCTGGAACTTCAACGATAGAACCAATTCTACTTAAAATATCTTTTTGATTTTGAAATAAGTCCTCTCCGAATATTTCGATAGTTCCACTTGTAGGCTTTATAAGACTAAGTAGCATACGAATGGTTGTGGTTTTACCAGCACCATTACGTCCTATGAATCCATAAATCTCTCCCTGTTGAACGTTAATATTTAGATTATCTACGGATTTTTGATTGCCATATACTTTAGTAAGATTAGTCGTTTTTATAATTGTATTTATAGGAGACACCTACTTTCTATAAGTTCTTACTTACATGATAAGAAGGAAGGCTTAACTGCATATTAATCATTTCTTAACTATTTCTTAAAAGTATTGTGTTTTGGAATGGAAAAGCCAAAAGTGGTTCGTTCCCATGGGCTACTTTCAACCCATATATGCCCACCATTCCTCTCAACGAGTGCTTTAGAAATAGAAAGCCCGAGACCGCTACCACCAAACGAGGAGTTTCTTGATTGTTCGCTTCGGTACATTCGCTCAAATACGTTTTGTAGATCATGTTTTGGAATGCCAGGGCCTTTGTCCCAAATAAGAAGTTCATATTCTGCATGGGTTTCTAGTAGTTCGACCCCTATTGTTTTTCCATCCCTTCCGTAATAAATGGCATTTTTTATTAAATTACCCATAATCCGCATAAGGCTTAGATGATCTGCGATGATAGGACAAGTAGATTCTGGTATGAGAACTTGCAGTTTAATATTATGTTTTGATAGTTCAGGCAAAAACTCGATCAAAACTTCTCTAGTAACTTCAGAAAAGTCGAGTTTTTCTTCTTTTAGTGGAAATTCATTAGCATCTAGCTTTGCCATATTGAATATCTCATCAACTAGGTGCTTTAAGTTATTTGATTTCATATAAAGTATTTTAAGATATTCTTGCTTTTCTATTTCAGAAGCAGCAACCCCATCTTTTAAGACATCGATATAGCCAATAATGGAGGTAAGTGGTGTTCGTATATCGTGCGAGATACTAGACAGAAGTTTTTTTCTAGATTCCTCAGACCTCTTTGCTTCAATCCGAACCTTTTCTAATTCAGCTATTAGTTCGTTTATTGAAAAAACGATATTATGTAATGAACGATCATTGCTTGTAAATAATCTCGTTTGTAAATTACCTTTTAGTACACGATTTAATTTAGTATCTATTGATTTGCGATGCTGAATGAATTGTATTCTTGAAAAGAAGAGATACATTGTAATTAAGATAAGGGTAATAAATAAAGACATTTTTATCCTTGGGTCCATTTGTATGTTTAAAAGCCCGCAAATGATAAGTTGTAATGAAATAAGGAAAAGGGTTTTATCAGTCTTCAAGTTGTTCACCTACAAACTTATAACCAATTCCCCATACAGTTTGAATGAATTTTGGGTTGGAAGGATCGACTTCTATTTTCTTTCTAAGTTTTCGAATATGTACCATAACGGTATTGTCATCTTCTATATAATTATCGTCCCACACATTTCGGAAAAGCTGTGTTTTTGTAAATACTTGCCCTGGATTTGAAGTGAAGAATTTTAATAGTTCCAGTTCTTTTCCGGTTAAGTTAATTTCTTCTTTGTTTGTATGAACTGTATATGTATTTAAATCGATAGTTAGTCCTTTAAAAGTTAGAGTTGTTTTCTCTTGTATATTAGTGTTACTTCCGAGAACTAAAAAACGCCGCATAAGAGCTTTTACACGTGCAATGACTTCGTGAATACTGAAGGGCTTTGTAATGTAATCATCAGCACCAATGCTTAAACCTAAAATTTTATCAACTTCATGATCTTTAGCGGTTAGCATTAATATCGGTACGTTAGTTTTATCTCTAAGCTTTCTACATACTTCGATACCATCTACTTTCGGCATCATAAGGTCTAATATAACGAGGTTATAGTTGTTTTGATTAAATAATTGTAAGGCTTCATCGCCATTAATTGCAGTATCTACCATATATAATTCTCGTTCCAAATATATTTTTAATAAATTTCGGATTTCTTTATCATCGTCTGCTATAAGGATACGTATATCTTTCATATCTTCACCTGCTTCTAATAGAGTTCATTGATAGTATGACAACCCCCTAATTATATAATATTATTTGTTAAAATAAGGTTAATAGTTTTGTTTGGAAGGAAATGTCCACGCAAATTAGATTGAATATGTTTTGCAAGAATAAATTAAAGAGAAGCAGAAGGTAGTTTCCGATAATGAATTTTTGTAGGGATGTATCTAGCTAAAAGAGCATAAAAACATTTAATTAAATATCTTTATAAAAAGGTATTGACGATTGTACCTTAGAGGTGTAATATAAGACAAGTCGCCGATGCAGTAACGCAGAAAGCGATAAACGAAATAAAAAAACTTA
>NZ_QOSD01000046.1:0-1291 GCF_008368905.1 Bacillus sp. SH5-2 | reverse complement strand
ATGAACACTCCCCCACTTAGCAAAGCTTGAAGTGGGGGTTTCTAACGTTTCGACCTAACGGACGATTAACGTCAGGGGAGTTAACACATTAGCGAGCTGTTTCACGCCTAACCCCTCTATCCCATTTGTCCATGCATTTGGGATTACTTTTCGTAAAATGTTAGCCGCAGCATTTACATCTGCATTAATTAAAGTTTTATTTGCTGAACGATATATGCCGCGCTTTATTCGTTTTCCTGAAAAAGTTGTATTTTGTTCATTTTCTCCATACGTTGGAATGAAGTCGTTATCCAGAAAACTTGCTTTCGATGTATATGATTCTTCAGTTACAACAACTTGAATGCCTACAGCATTTGCTTTGTATGTAATCATTTGAATCAGTAAACTATGTGGGATATGACAAAACGATTGGTTATTTCTTTTTCCCATATTCGTTTCTTGTTTCCAACTTTTGTTTTGACCAATAACGATTTTACAAACTTCTTCTTCTTGAGCTAGTTTTACGATATGGTGACTAACTTTATGGAAGACGTCTTTTATTTTCAAGTAACGTTTTTGATGAAGTTTTTCTATCCTTTTAGAAGTAAAAGGTCCTTCATTCGTTTGTTTTCCATTTCTAAGAATGCTTGTAAAATGACTCTTCATTTTGTTGTAATATTGATTTATGCTTTTGACATGTTTGCCCTTAACAAGGACAGGTTTCATACCTGTGTTTGTTACGATGGTTGCAAGGTTATCAATACCTAAATCAATACTCATATAACGAGCATTCTCTTCAATAATTTGTTGTTCAGAAGGAACATCAATTACCAATTCCACTACATATTCATTGTATTTTGGAATCACACGAACTTGTTTCAGTTTACCTTCAGTGAAACCTAGTTTCCCAATATTTAATTGCAATTTCGTCTTTGGAAACTTTAAAAATCTACCGTTTTTAATGATGCAATCTTGGTTTGTATACAGAATCTCTTTTTCAGAAGAACGAATATACTTTGGAATCCTAGGCGTTCCAGCATATTTGTTTGGATTCTTTTTATAGTCTTTTAAACTAGCAAAAAAAGATTTCCAATTTTGGAACAAACCTTTCATGATTGACTGGCTACATTGCGTAGGCAAAGCTCGATAATCATTTTGAATCATAACCTTAAATAGTGCATCTAGAAAGTTGTAATCTACATAAGGTTTTTCAAAATTAGGTTCTGAAAACAAATTACATTTAATCTCTTTCTGTTCTTCTTTAGGCTTTAATTTCTCTTTTTCCAATTTCTTCTGATAGGCAAGAAGTTGT
>NZ_QOSD01000045.1:0-7606 GCF_008368905.1 Bacillus sp. SH5-2 | reverse complement strand
TTAAGTTGATGGATGTGTGGTACTACCCCATCCCAATCAAGCTAACAATAATCAAAAAATAGGGAACTAAATTGCACATCTATTTATTCCTCTATTAGTTAGTTCTATTCAACAGTTGATCTAGTTTCTGGCTTATCTCTATTGTCTTAGGATCTGTAAATCCTTTTTCAAGGGCAGTAAATACCATGAGTCCCCTAATTTTTTCTATCTCTACTATCAATGATTCACATTGAAGACAACATGTCTTAGTATGTTTTTTTAATAACAAGATCATCACCTAACTAAAATTAGATTTATATATGAGTTATTTTAAATTACAACATAATTAGTACTTGAACATTCCATGTAGGTTTGATGTTCCTATCAAATAGTTTTCAATACTAAAACCTTGAAACATACTAGAATTTATGCTAAATAATAGGTTTACACTCACCCGTTACTTCCGGATACTCATTATTGTTTCCATATGTTTTCTCTTGCTCAAAATCAAATTTCCCCTTAATCGGTAAATTGTTTACAGAGAAGAAGAACGTATCTTCTAACGCTACGTGCTCATGGATTGCCCAGTTAGGAATAATAAAGTAATCACCTTGTTACCAGTCAAATCGAATGCCATTAATTATGCTGTAACCGCAACCTCTAAATACTTGGTAAATCGTCGAATTCGTGTGGCGGTGAGCTTTTGAATGAAATCCTTTTGGAAGCTTCCGAATCCATGCCCAAATATTTGGATTTCCTATCCCTCCTGCTCTTTTACCTATTGAACTTGGATAAATTGCGCTCGATTTGTCCTAAATGCTTACTCGTATGTTCAACAAGTAAATGATCTACGATAAATAAAATAGGCTTTGTACCAAAACGAGGATTTCGGCTAGGCGCCTCCAACGCTAATTTCTCTTTATCTAATTTGTTAAGCGTTTGTGCTACTTGTGATTTTAGTGCTTCCAATTCTATTAAAACATTGGATAAAGAAGTGCTATCAACCTTACTTTTGTTAACAGCAGCTAAACGATCCCCATCCTGCAACCCTCTCCCCCACTCTTTACCAGGATTTTCTAAAAGTTGTTCGATTTCATCGAGCCAATAAGGAACTGCTTCAACGAGATGACAAAGAATTTGCATAACAGACCATTCTGCTTCAGTAGGGTTCCAACGAAGCGAATCGTCGGAAAACCCTTCTACCTTTTGAATCACTTGATTAAGTGACTGTTGAATGGATTTAATAGAATCTTTAATCTTTATAGTCATCATCATAACTTCTCCTCTACTACTTTCTTGACACTCGTTACATGGTTTTCAAGGACACCAATTTTATCAATCTCAATTTTGACAACGTCCCCATCTTTCAAGAAAACTTGTGGATTACGTGCAACCCCTACTCCACCTGGAGTACCTGTTAAAACGACGTCTCCAGGCTCAAGAGTCATTAAATTTGATAAAAATTCAACTAAATACTGAACAGAGAATACTAGGTTACTAGTATTAGAGCGTTGACGTTCTTCATCATTAACGGTTAAAACTACTTCTAAACCAGCAGGATCTTGAAGTTCATCAGATGTTACTAACCATGGTCCCATTGGTGCGCTTCCTTCAACAGTTTTACCTTGTAACCATTGAAGAGTGCGTCTTTGAAGATCACGGTACGTTAAATCATTAGCAATTGTGTATCCAGCTACGTACTCAAGAGCCTCTTTTTTTGATACGTTTCTTGCACGTTTTCCAATCACGAAAGCAAATTCAGCCTCATAATCAAGCTGTTCTGAAATTGAATAAAATGGAATGGCATCTTGTGGGCCAATGACCGTATTAGCAAATTTAGCGAATAGAACCGGATATGATGGAATCTCACGTTTCATTTCTAAAATATGTTCACGGTAATTGTGACCTACACAGATTATTTTTCCAGGTACCGGTACTGGTGCTTCCACTTTTACTTCATCTAAAGCATATACAAGCCTGTATCCATTGACGGTTTTATTTTCTACTGCATAGTCTATTGCATTTTTAGCAAGCTCCAAACTTTCTTTTCCACCTTGTAAAAACCCAGTCATATCTATCGGCACAAATGCATCTGCAATTTGTTGGGCGCGAATTTTCCCTTTTGATGCAAGTAAAGACTTATACGCAACATGCAAATCAATGATTTCTTCGTTGACAATCGCTCCAACACGTTGTGTCATACCCTCGCGACCAAATGTAACTAACTTCATTTCTATATCCTCCATTCATATCATTTTTCATTATTAAGGATTACCTTTAATTGCTGAGAAATATCCTCTAATCTCGTGGATAATAAGATACTTTATAAATTCTATATAGCCGGCTCGTCCAACCAACAATCCCCTTACTCTATAAATCTTCTTCACGTCTTAAACGAGATAAAATGTATTTGCCTCTGTCCCAAGTGGCAGGTAACCTACTTCAAGCAGTTCTACTATAGGTAAAAAAAGATTCTGCTCTTCAGCCAGTACAGCCTTACAAATTAGTATGCTAACATATATCGCATGTCCGACAAGAAAGTGAACCGTTTTTTCTTCACCAAATGTATGAAAAACCTCCGCAAAAACATTATGAAATATCGCTTCTGGTACGACATCCACTATCTTCTCAAGCAATGATTCATTACCAATTTCATTTATTTTAGCTTTTAATTGATATGGTACCTTTTCTAAAACTATCCAAAGGTTACTTCCCCCAAAGGTAAGACGTTGGATAGCACATGACACTTGATCTTTGGATAACCATTTTATTTCATATTCATTTACACCTAGTGTTCGTATAAATTGATTGACTTTCTCCAATACATCTTCTTGCTGCTGACCCACCTGTTTATACCAATCAATAGCTAGCAAACGACCAAGTCTTGGAATAATGGATGTGAAAGAAGCTGCGACTGAACTACGAACAGTTACATAATCTTCAAAAATAGTGGCCTCTTAAACTGACAATTCGCTTCAAGAAGTGGAACACTAATTTTCTGTTCAACGTACAAAGTAGATGATGGAGATCCTATAACAGCTAAAAACTCATGTGTAGCATCGTCCATCCACTTATAAAAGTTAGGATAAAATACTATGCCCGCAGCATCCGTATTACCCCACCTTA
This sequence comes from Bacillus sp. SH5-2, assembly GCF_008368905.1. Classification (NCBI taxonomy): domain Bacteria; kingdom Bacillati; phylum Bacillota; class Bacilli; order Caryophanales; family Bacillaceae; genus Bacillus; species Bacillus sp. SH5-2. Next base: position 4,501 of record NZ_QOSD01000045.1, on the reverse strand, counting down.
CTCTGAACTTGTAATCTACGATCATTCCCACCAACCCTAATAAAATTCGGAATATTACAATAATGAAAATCAGATAAATCCAGATAATCTATTTCTGTAAAATTTCATAAGATTTTAGACATATATATATATGTATTTACGCAAAGTAGTTGATTGTTCTATTACAATCGTTCCCAAATGGATGCTATCCCTTGTCCCCCACCAATACAGACAGCAGAGGCTCCATACTTTTTGTTACGCCTTTTTAATTCATAGGCAAGAGTAAGTGTAATTCTTGTTCCACTGGCCGCAAGTGGATGACCTAGCGCAATAGCACCACCATTTACATTTCCTTTCTCAGGGTCAAAGCCTAGCTCTTTCTGGCATGCTAAATACTGTGCAGAAAAAGCTTCGTTGATTTCAATTAAATCTAAATCTTCCATTTTTAATCCTACTTTTTGTAAAGCATTTTTAATCGCAGGTACTGGTCCAATACCCATGTATTGTGGATCAACACCAACCACATCCCAGGAAACCAACCTCGCAATAGGCCTCAAGCCTTTCTCTTCAGCATATTCGCTTGAAGTGACAATAACAGCCGCAGCGCCATCAACCATCCCACTCGCGTTTCCAGGTGTTACAACGCCATTTTCAATAAAGCGAGCTTTTAGTTTACCCAGCTTTTCCATGCTCGTTTTCCGAATATGTTCATCTTCCTCAACTACTCTACTTCTTTTTCTATCCTGAACCGTTATCGGAACGATTTCTTCCTTCAAATACCCTTTTTTCATCGCTGCCAATGCCCCCTCAACGGACTCCCCCATCTCAGTCCAGGAATCACATGAGGGACTTGACTCATACTTTCTGCTCCTCCGGCCAATACAACCTTTGCTTCGCCAGTCATAATAAAACGTGCGGCCGTTAAAATTGCTTCTACACCAGTTCCGCATAAACGATTGATTGTTAATGCAGGAACATGAATGGGAAGTCCTGCCTTTAAGCCAACATGACGAGCGAGATAATGTGCATCTTTACTGGACTGTTGGACATTCCCAAATACGACTTGATCTATTTCTTCTGGGTCAATTTTTGCTTTACAAATCGCTTCTCGGGCTGCTACTGCTCCTAAATCTATTGCAGAAATCTCTCTAAATGAGCCTGAAATTTCCGTAAATGCAGTACGCGCTCCTTCTATCAATACGATGTTGCTCACTCTATCCATCTCCTCTTCATTTCAAACTATTTTTACTTTTTATATAAATCTTCGGTTAATTTTGCTTTCATTTCAAAACGTGGTAGTGATTCTCCTGGAACGAGCTGAATATCAGCAGTAAAAAATAATTTTGCTCGTAACACAGATTCGATTTCTTTCTTCAATGCGCCTTTTTCATTTTCATTTAAGCCTTCGGAATACTCCACTTTAATTGGAAGTGGTGCCTCTGCTAAAGGCGGCTTCTCTTTCAGTAGAATCCGAATTTCACCTGTTGTTTTCGGCCTAAAACTATTCACTACATCCTTAATCGCTGATGGGAAAACATTCACTCCACGAACAATTAACATATCATCGGTTCTTCCAACACAGCGCAGACGGAAACTACGTCGACCACACTTACATGGCGTTGTATCGACTTGAACTAAATCTCTTGTTCTAAATCGGACAAGCGGGACACATTCACGGTCAATAGCTGTATAAACAAGTTCCCCCTCCATATGATCGCTATGTGTAACAACTTCTCCTGTTTCAGGATCAATGATTTCGCAAATGACGTAATCCGATCCGATGAAGTGCATACCATTTTGCTCTTGGCATTCACTGAACATCACAGGAGCCATATCAGCATTCCCCATCGCTTCCACGACTTTGCAGCCCCAATCCTGTTCAATTTTTTTACGGACTTCAGGTAACCCCCCGCCTGGCTCTCCACCGACAGACATGATTTTAATTTTTAACTCGGAAGGGTCCATGTTGTAATTTTTCCTTACAAATTCAGCTAAATGGGATGCATAAGATGGCGTACAGAACAACGCATCAGCTCTAAAGTCGATGATACTTCGGATAACCCGATCCGAAGCCCCTGTACCAATCGGAATAAAAGTGGCACCTAATCTTTCTATTCCATCCTTAAAAGAACTTCCAACAAAAAAGGATAGACCCATTGCGAAAACAACTTTACTTTCTTTTCTAATCCCATGAGTATATGCAGCTCTAGCTAGCATTTCGGTCCAAACATCATAATCATGTCTTGTTATTCCAACATAAGTCGGTCGACCAGTCGTACCAGATGATGAATGTACACGAACAACTTCTTTCATATCGACAATGGCATGCGAACCTAGTGGTGGCAATACATTTTGACTTTCCCTGATTTCATCCTTATAGGTAAACGGCAGTTTTGCTAGATCAGTTAACTCTTTAATATTGCTTCTTTCAATATCAAAATTTTGAAACTTGTTCTGATAGAATTTAGAGTTCCCAAAAATATAATCCAGTTGTTTTTGAAGTTTTTGAGATTGAATATCCTCTACGCAAATGTCAGGTTCCATAAATACTTCTGTTTTCTTTTCAGAAATCATTATTCTCATTCTCCTTTAACTGTAATTACTTTCATAATTATTATTTTGAATGTTATCACAATATTTTGCCATTTATAAATCGAATATTCTTCTATGCAGCAAATCATGTTTTTATTTTCAGAATATTCAATCACAAATTCCACCTAGCGCTTTCCAATAATAACGAAGAGATAACCTTTTTCCTTCAAAAAAAGGTTATCTACTTGTATAAAACAGTTTCCACGACCTAATCTCTCTTCGTCTCTTTATATTGCAACAAATTAACGCAGTAAATATTTAAAGATACAATACAAAAAACTTTCTAATTGTTAGAAAGTTTTTCACTTATTCTTCATTAATTTTTACTGTTTAAAAGTTTTTCCAATTCCATCGTGGCTTCTATCACTTTTTTTACATATGTATTAACAGAAGATGGCCGAATGCGTTGCTCAGGGCCAATTAATTCAATAGCAGCTATAATGTCTCCGTTCTTGTTTTTTACGGGGGCAGCAATTGATGTGAGTCCAGAGGAAAAGTTGTTATAACTAATTGCGTACCCCTTTTCTTGAACTTGCAATAACTCTGTTAAATCATACTGAGGCTTATCTATTATATTAAGTGTTGCTTCCATAGAAATAATTGTCTCTATTTCTTCTTCCGATTTAGTGGAAATTAGCACTTTTCCTGCGCTTGTACTTAAGATAGGCTGAGATTTCCCTACATATGTCAATCCGTCATACATAGGACGATCAGAATCTACTGTATTAACATAAAAAGTTTGATTATTATTTAAAATGCAGAGTGAGGATGCCTCATTCATCTTTTTAGTTAGTGAATATAAAATTGAAATAGATGCATTATATAGGACTAAATCTTTTATTAATACTGATTCTAATGCGCGTATAGAAACACCAAGACGATATTTATTATTTATATTATCTTTAGCAATGAATCCTTCTTTTTTTAAAGTGGACAACAATCGATGAGCTGTACTATCAGCGATCGAAAGCCGCTCTGCAATCTCTTTCACACTAAAATCTGGTTCTTCAACACTAAATACATCCAGTATACGTAATGCATTTTCAAGTGATGAAAAGCTACTTCGTTTCATAACCTTTCCTTCTTTCTTGTTCTTTAATTATATTAATATATAAATCCGAGACTTTTCGAAATCTCTTTTCCTGCTTTTACCACACCTTCTACAACTTGTGGAGGGTCTATCCGGTTACTAGGTCCCGTAATACTGATTGATGCGACGACAGATTCATTGTAATCGTAGATAGGAGCTGCAATACTGGTTACGCCTTCACTAAATTCATCTATACAAACTGCATATCCTTGCTTTTTGATTTGACTAAGATGACTCTTCAATTCTTTTACATTTCTAACTGTTTTTGAACTGAATTGATGAAATTGTTGCAGCTCAATCTCTTTAATGACTTCTTCCTGTTCTGTTTGTTCTTTAAAAGCTAGTAAAACTTTCCCACATCCAGTGCAGTATGCCGGATTATTCTTTCCAATGTGGGAAGATAATCTAACTGGATGTAAGCCTTCCATTTTTTCTAAATATATAGTTTCTGTTCCTTCTAAAACTCCAATATGGACAGCTTCGCCAAACTCGGTGACTAATTTATTTAAAATCGGCCGAGCTTCTTGATGAATTTCCATTGTTGTTTTGACAATACCCGATAATTTTAAAATTGACAGGCTAAGACTATATTTTTTAGTTCTTGAACCTCTCTCCAAATACCCATATTTTTCTAACACCTTCAAAAGGCGCTTAGTGGTACTAATACTCATAGATTTTTTTTGAGCAATCTCCGTCAATGTCCATTCCCGTTTTTCTACGGTGAACAAACGTAAGATTTGCATAGCGTTTTGCACAGTCTGGATTGTATAATCCCTATTAATATCATTCACCCCTTTACATTCTCTGCCATTCGGTAATACATATTACCTCTTTATATCA
>NZ_QOSD01000044.1:0-14721 GCF_008368905.1 Bacillus sp. SH5-2 | reverse complement strand
AGGACGTCGCCAAGCAACTTAAAACACGAGTCATTTGACTCGTGTTTTTTTATTTCCCATGAAATAGATTAGGTTCTGATAGTAAAAAGGCTGAAATATAATAAGGGATTTTTTGAGCAGAAATATTTAAAAATTGATAAATAAATGGATAGTCTTCGGAGTTATAACTTCCAAGTAAGTCATACCACCAATCTGTTTCATATCGTGAAATCATACTTAAATTATAGAGCAATAAGTAATGAACAAGGAGTTCAGGTAATACTGGCTTAGGATTTCTAGGATCGGTTGTAAGTGGTAAGTAATAAGTATCCGTAAGGTACTCGTAGTACAAAGGAGTACTATACATAGGGTTCCATGAATTGATAGGTGCTGTAAAAAGTATATTTGATTCACTCGTCTTTTCAGGGATTTGTTGTATGGATAAGTGCTTACAAGTGGATTCAATATAACGTGAAAATCTCTCTGTAGTCATATGTAGTCGATCGAGTATATTGACTGAAAAAGAGAGTTCATTTTTATTTGTTGAATCGATTTTATATAAAGTTGATCCTTTTTGCCCATAACGAAATAAATTTTGTAATTCAGGAATATTTCCCATCAAGTCTAACATGTTAAATTTTTCCGCTTCTAGGTGTTTCATGTGAAACAGTTGTTCTGCAACATGAGTAAACAATCCGTTTTTTTGTACCTTCACCTCATCTTCTAAAAATTGATAGCCCTGTTTTTTTCGTTTGCGGGTCGTAACGCCATGAGCTAGAACCGTGGTGGATTCTGGGTAGTTAGGATCGATAGTTAGTAAGCACGCTTTAAAAAGTTGACTAATCCCATAAAACAACAGCATCGGCTGAATAGAAAAGGGAGATGCTTTATATAATTCATAATAATTTTTCCCGTGTTCTAAGTAGTAAATAAAGGGATAACAATTTTCAAAACTTTTTTTTTCGGCATCTTGTATGGAGGATTTTTCATAACAGCGGGCAAGATAACGTTGTACATTTTGAGATGAAAAAAAGAAACTTAATTGCTGCCAAGTACAGGTTGAATGATGCATATATTACGCTCCTTTTATTGTCTAAAAATTCTAACATATATATACTTTCTTGACAGTATTTTAACCAATTGATAAGCTACTAATAATAATTTCTGGTATCATGGGGGGAACAATTATGTGGGAATCTAAATTTGTTAAAGAAGGTTTGACTTTTGATGATGTATTACTTGTACCAGCAAAGTCAGATGTATTACCAAGAGAAGTAAGTGTTAAAACAGTTTTATCTGAAAGCTTACAGTTAAATATCCCGTTAATTAGTGCAGGAATGGATACAGTAACAGAAGCAGATATGGCTATTGCAATGGCTCGCCAAGGTGGTTTAGGAATCATTCATAAGAATATGTCTATTGAGCAACAGGCAGAGCAAGTTGACAAAGTAAAGCGCTCTGAAAGCGGCGTTATTTCAGATCCATTCTTTTTAACTCCAGAACATCAAGTATATGATGCAGAACATCTTATGGGAAAATATCGTATTTCAGGTGTACCAGTTGTAAATAATTTAGATGAACGAAAATTAGTTGGTATTATTACAAATCGTGATATGCGTTTCATCCAAGACTACTCAATTAAAATTTCTGACGTAATGACAAAAGAACAGCTAATTACAGCTCCGGTTGGTACGACACTGGAAGAAGCTGAAAAGATCCTACAAAAGTATAAAATTGAAAAACTCCCTCTTGTTGATAATAATGGTGTACTACAAGGGCTTATTACAATAAAAGATATTGAAAAAGTAATTGAATTTCCAAACTCTGCAAAGGATAAGCAAGGACGCTTATTAGTTGGAGCTGCAGTTGGTGTAACAGCTGATGCTATAACTCGTATCGACGCATTAGTAAAAGCACAGGTAGATGCAATCGTTCTTGATACGGCTCATGGACATTCTCAAGGTGTTATTGATAAAGTAAAAGAAGTTCGTGCGAAATATCCATCACTAAATATTATCGCAGGAAATGTCGCTACTGCTGAAGCAACAAAAGCATTAATTGAAGCTGGTGCAAACGTAGTTAAAGTAGGTATTGGACCAGGTTCTATTTGTACGACACGTGTTGTCGCTGGCGTTGGTGTACCACAATTAACAGCAGTTTATGATTGTGCAACAGAAGCTCGTAAACACGGCATTCCAGTAATTGCTGATGGTGGTATTAAGTACTCTGGTGATATGGTTAAAGCTTTAGCAGCAGGAGCACACGTTGTTATGCTAGGTAGTATGTTTGCCGGTGTTGCTGAAAGCCCTGGGGAAACTGAAATTTACCAAGGTCGTCAATTTAAAGTATATCGTGGTATGGGTTCTGTCGGAGCGATGGAAAAAGGAAGTAAAGATCGTTACTTCCAAGAAGGAAACAAAAAACTTGTTCCAGAAGGTATTGAGGGTCGCGTACCTTATAAAGGACCTTTAGCAGATACAGTTCATCAATTAGTTGGTGGATTACGTGCAGGTATGGGATATTGCGGAGCACAAGATTTAGAATTCTTACGTGAGAATGCGCAATTCATTCGCATGTCAGGTGCTGGTTTACTTGAAAGTCATCCTCATCATGTACAAATTACAAAAGAGGCTCCAAACTACTCATTATAATGTCTTATATGTAAATAGACGGAGATTTGATATCTCTGTCTATTTTTTTTTGATTATGTTAGAATAACGGTTATGTGAGTACATAGATATTGGGGGTAGCAAAAGTGAAAGGTATGTTTTGCAAAAGATTCATTGCGTTAGTAACAATGCTTACACTAGCTTGTAGTATGTTGTTACCATATAGCAATGCATCAGCAGAAACAGGAGCTGCTTTAAACATTGAAGCAGGTGCAGCAATTTTAGTTGAAGCAAATTCTGGAAAAATTTTATATCAAAAGAATGCAGATGAATTATTATCAATTGCTAGTATGACAAAGATGATGAGTGAATATTTAGTTCATGAAGCAGTGGATAAAGGAAAACTTAAGTGGGATCAAAAAATTAAGGTTTCTGAGTATGCGTATAAAATTTCGCAAGATCGTTCATTATCGAATGTGCCGCTACGAAACGGTGATTCTTATACGGTAAAAGAGCTGTATGAAGCAATGGCGATTTATTCTGCTAATGGTGCAACGATAGCTTTAGCTGAAGCAGTTGCCGGAAAAGAAGTAGACTTTGTAAAAATGATGAATGATAAGTCGAAAGAGCTTGGATTAAAAAATTACAAGTTTGTAAATTCTACCGGCTTAACGAACAAAGATTTAAAAGGACAGCATCCTGAAGGGACAACTCCAGATGAAGAAAATAAAATGTCTGCGAGAGACGTGGCGATTTTAGCACAACATCTTATTCAAGATTTCCCTAAAACATTAGATACAGCAAAGATTTCAAAAAAGACATTCCGTGAAGGTACTACGGATCGAATTGAAATGATTAACTGGAACTGGATGTTACCAGGTTTATCTAAGGCATATGATGGTGTAGATGGCCTGAAAACAGGATCAACTCCAGAAGCAGGAGATTGCTTCACTGGTACAATTGAAAGAAATGGTATGCGTTTTATTTCTGTAGTTATTAAAACAAAGTCTCGTGACGCACGTTTTGATGAAACAAAGAAACTATATGATTATGGATTTGCTAATTTTGAAATGAAGCAACTATATAAAAAAGGTTCTTCAGTAAAAGGACAAGAAACAGTACGAGTAGAAAATGCCAAAGATAAAGATGTGGCAGTTCAAACAAAACAAGTTGTTTCACTTCCAATACCAAAAGGAAGTAAAGATGTTTATAAAACAGAATTAAAAGAAGCGAGTAAGGGACAAGAAGCACCTATTAAAAAGGGAGCTGCACTTGGCCAAATGGTAATCACACCAAAAGATACGAATGATCCTGGATTTTTATCTGGTAAGTCATTACAAATAGACCTTGTAACAACATCTGCAGTAGAAGAAGCGAATTGGTTTACTCGTTCTATGCGCGGAATTGGTTCTTTCTTTAGTGGTATATGGAATAGTGCTGTTGATACAGTAAAAGGTTGGTTTTAAGAGCTCCTCATGGTAGGAGCTTTTTTTTTATTCCTATTTTTCATACCGACTTTATGAAAAAGTAGTGGACAAGCATCTGATAGTTAGTGGTAGAATGTAAGAGTATTCTTAATTTTCGCCTATAACGGGGGAAAGCAATTCACCTAGGGGGGTTTTTGTACATGACAAATGTAACAGGGACAGAGCGTGTAAAACGTGGAATGGCAGAAATGCAAAAAGGCGGCGTTATTATGGACGTAATTAACGCTGAGCAGGCAAAAATTGCAGAAGAGGCAGGCGCAGTTGCCGTTATGGCATTAGAGCGTGTACCAGCAGATATTCGTGCAGCAGGTGGCGTTTCTCGTATGGCTGATCCAACTATCGTTGAAGAAGTTATGGGTGCAGTGTCAATTCCGGTTATGGCAAAATGCCGTATCGGTCACCTTGTAGAAGCACGTGTATTAGAATCATTAGGGGTAGACTATATCGATGAGAGTGAAGTATTAACTCCTGCTGATGAAGTATACCATTTAAATAAACGTGATTACACAGTTCCGTTTGTATGTGGTTGCCGTGATATCGGAGAAGCTGCACGTCGTATTGCAGAAGGTGCATCTATGCTTCGTACAAAAGGCGAACCAGGAACAGGAAACATTGTAGAGGCAGTGCGTCATATGCGCCAAGTCAATGCAGAAATCCGTCAAGTTGCAAGTTTACGTGAAGATGAGTTAATGACATATGCAAAAAATACTGGTGCTCCTTATGAAGTACTACTTGAAATTAAACGCCTTGGTCGTTTGCCAGTTGTAAACTTTGCAGCAGGTGGTGTAGCAACACCAGCAGATGCTGCGTTAATGATGCAACTTGGTGCTGATGGTGTATTTGTTGGATCTGGTATCTTTAAATCAGAGAACCCAGAGAAATTTGCACGTGCAATCGTTGAAGCGACAACTCATTATGAGGATTACGAACTAATTGCAAGCCTTTCTAAAGGATTAGGTAATGCAATGAAAGGTATCGAAATTTCAACGTTATTACCAGAACAACGCATGCAAGAGCGTGGATGGTAATTGAAGGAGAACTTTAAAATGGTGAAAATCGGTGTACTAGGTCTTCAAGGTGCAGTTCGTGAGCATGTAAAATCAGTTGAAGCAAGTGGTGCAGAAGCTGTTGTTGTAAAGCGTATAGAGCAACTTGAAGAGATTGATGGTCTTATTTTACCGGGCGGTGAAAGTACAACAATGCGCCGTCTTATTGATAAGTATGCTTTCATGGAACCACTTCGTACATTCGCGAAGTCTGGTAAACCAATGTTTGGTACATGTGCAGGTATGATTCTTCTTGCGAAAACACTTATTGGCTATGAAGAAGCACATATTGGTGCTATGGATATTACAGTTGAGCGCAATGCGTTTGGACGCCAAAAGGATAGCTTTGAAGCCGCACTTTCAATTAAAGGTGTGGGAGAAGATTTTGTTGGCGTATTTATTCGTGCTCCGTATGTTGTAAATGTAGCTGATGATGTCGAAGTACTTTCTACACATGGCGATCGAATGGTAGCAGTAAGACAAGATCAATTTTTAGCCGCTTCATTCCATCCAGAATTAACGGATGATCATCGTGTGACAGCATACTTCGTCGAAATGGTAAAAGAAGCGAAAATGAAAAAAGTTGTATAAGTAACTTGCAACTTGTATAAGATTATAGTAAATTGATGGTAACAATTTTATAAAATAAGCGTGTTGATAGGAAATAGTAACAAATGTTGTTTCTTATAGAGAGTCGATGGTTGGTGGAAATCGATAGAAACAGTTTGTGAATCCATCCTGGAATGGAATGTGGAATATCTTTATGATTAGTAAACATTCCCGGTGAAGAGCCGTTATTTCTACTTGAGAGGAAGGCGGTAATGCTTTCAACTAGGGTGGCAACGCGGGTTAACTCCCGTCCCTTTATAAAGGGACGGGAGTTTTTTGTGTTTTATAAAATAAAAGGAGGAGTATACAATGCTTGATATTAAATTTTTACGTACGAATTTTGAAGAAGTAAAAGCAAAGTTACAGCATAGAGGCGAAGATTTAACAGATTTCGGTCGCTTTGAAGAGCTGGATACGAGAAGAAGGGAACTACTTGTTCAAACAGAGGAACTAAAAAGTAAACGTAACGAAGTATCTCAACAAATCTCTGTATTGAAGCGCGAAAAGAAAGATGCAGAAGCTCTAATTCTAGAAATGCGTGAAGTTGGAGAAAAAGTAAAAGATCTTGATAATGAACTTCGTACAGTTGAAGAAGATCTAGAAAGATTAATGTTATCTATTCCAAATATTCCTCATGAATCTGCTCCAGTTGGTGAAACAGAGGATGATAATGTAGTAGCGCGTACTTGGGGAGAAGTGAAAGAATTTGCTTTTGAACCAAAACCACATTGGGATCTTGCTACAGATTTAGGAATTTTAGATTTTGAGCGTGCTGGGAAAGTAACGGGAAGCCGCTTCGTATTCTATAAAGGCGCTGGTGCAAGATTAGAGCGTGCTTTAATTAGCTTTATGCTTGATCTTCATACTGATGAGCACGGATATGAAGAAGTATTACCTCCGTATATGGTAAACCGTGCAAGTATGACAGGAACAGGACAACTTCCGAAGTTTGAAGAAGATGCATTCCGTATTGAAAGTGAAGATTACTTCTTAATTCCAACAGCTGAAGTACCTGTAACGAATATGCACCGTGATGAAATCTTAAATAAAGAGCAATTGCCTATAAGATATGCTGCATTTAGCTCTTGTTTCCGTTCTGAAGCAGGTTCAGCTGGCCGTGATACACGTGGCTTAATTCGTCAGCATCAGTTCAATAAAGTAGAACTTGTAAAGTTCGTAAAACCAGAAGATTCTTATGAAGAGTTAGAAAAACTAACAAATGATGCAGAACGCGTGTTACAATTATTAGAGTTGCCATATCGCGTTATGAGCATGTGCACAGGCGATTTAGGATTTACAGCAGCGAAGAAATACGATATCGAAGTATGGATTCCAAGCTATGGCACATATCGTGAAATTTCTTCTTGTAGTAATTTTGAGGCTTTCCAAGCGAGACGTGCAAATATCCGTTTCCGTCGTGAGCCAAACGGAAAACCAGAACATGTTCATACATTAAATGGATCTGGTCTTGCAATCGGACGTACAGTGGCAGCTATTTTAGAGAACTACCAACAAGAAGATGGTACAATTATAATTCCAGAAGTTCTTCGCCCTTATATGGGAGGAAAAACAGTTATTAAGTAAATTTATAAACATTCATCGGTATGAGTGATTGGTAATTATGAGCGTTGTCAGTACTATAAATTAGGAGAGGGAAAGTAAAATTTTCCTTTCCTCATAATTTATTTTAGTAGGGTTGACTAACTGTTTTTCTTTTGATATTATATTTGATGTCAATATGGAGGTATACCCAAGTCTGGCTGAAGGGATCGGTCTTGAAAACCGACAGGCGGCGAGAGTCGCGCGGGGGTTCGAATCCCTCTACCTCCTCCAGATATAATTGACAACAGCGCATATAAGTGGAGATTGGAGAACTCGTTACCAACACGTAACGAGTTTTTATTTTAAAACCAATCATAAAGTATGGTGTAAGGCGATTTTGTCCTTATTACACACTCATATTCCGATGATTATCTTCATAGATATGAAAGGAGTCAACATGGATCTTATTATACAAACGTTTCCTTTAGATGGAAAAACTTTATATTATGTACAATGTCCTGTCTGTAAGAACAATAGAATTTTAAACAGTGGTGCAAACGTATCACGCATTATAAGCGATGATACATTCCGTAAACTTTGTGGTTGCACTTGCGATGCAAAGCAAACTGCGACAAAAGTAGAGGCACCAAAAAAAGTTAAAAAAGAAGCTGTAAAGAAAGAAGCAGCTCCAAAACGTACAGGTAAAGTATTAACAGCAGTAATTAACGGTAAAGAAATGACTGTTAAAGAGATCGCTGAGACATACGATATTAGTACAAGTACTGTTCGTCAGCGTATTAACGCTGGAAAACCTGAGAGTGAGATTATTGCTCCAACAAAGAAGAAATAATTTAATAGAAAAACCCGTGCGTATGCACGGGTTTTTTATTTTACAAGTTTACGTGTTTGTTGTAAAAAATGGCCGATTTTTTTAATAATTGGTTCAATAGAATCGCCATCTTTTAAAATATCGTATTCATTAATGTTTAATCGTAAAACAGGGCATGAATTAAAGTTGTTAATCCAGTTTTCGTAACGTCCATGCATCTCTTTCCAATACTCAATTGGTGTTTGCTGTTCCATTGGACGTCCACGCTCTTGAATGCGGTCAACAATATCATCGAAAGAACCCTCTAAGTAAATTAATAAGTCTGGATGAGGGAAGTAAGGAGTCATAACCATAGCATCAAATAAACCTTTGTATGTTTCATAATCCGTTTCCGTCATTGTTCCTTTTTCATGGTGCATCTTTGCGAAAATTCCAGTGTCTTCATAGATAGAACGATCTTGAACGAAACCACCACCGTATTCAAAAATCCTTTTTTGTTCTTTAAATCGTTCTGCTAAGAAGTACACTTGCAAGTGGAAGCTCCAACGAGTGAAGTCAGCATAGAACTTGTCTAAGTATGGATTGGAATCTACTTTTTCAAATGATGTGCGATAACCTAAAGCGTTAGCTAATGCGGTTGTCATAGTTGATTTGCCGACACCTACTGTTCCAGCGATAGTGATGACTGCATCATTTGGTATATCATATTTTTGCCTTAAATTCATTATTATTTCGACTCCTTTAAGAGAGTATTTTGAAGGGCAGATAGGATGACGTTTAAATCATCAGGATTTTTTACAAAATCCATATCGTCTCCGTTAAACTTTAACACCGGGATATCTGGATGATCTTGTTTGAAAGTATCCATTGCTGTTTCGTAATCTTTTGTGAGCTGTAGCAAGTAATTAGGATCCATATTTTTTTCGAATTCTCTTCCGCGCATTGTGATTCGCTTTTGTAATGTTTCCAGACTAGCTGTTAAATAAACGATGACGTTTGGTACAGGCATATCTTGTGTAAGGATACGATAGATTTGCATGTACTTGTCATATTGAGAATCTTTTAATGTACGTGATGCGAAAATTAAATTTTTAAATATATGATAATCGGCTACTACAGGCTTCTTTTGATTCAAATACTTTATGTTAATATCTTCCAATTGTTTGTATCTATTACAAAGAAAGAACATCTCTGTTTGAAAACTCCATTCATCGATGTCTTCATAGAACTTTCCTAAAAAAGGGTTTTCATCAACGATCTCTTTTAGTAAGTGGAGTTGCATGTGAGTTGAAATCTCCTTCGCAAGTGAAGTTTTTCCAACACCAATTGGTCCTTCAACCGTGATAAATGGTACTCCGGTCACGCTGTTTCCTCCTTTCAATCAGTGATTTACCGTGACTACTAAAAACACAAAACAGAATTATTGTAGCACAAGAGGGAAGCGAGCGGGTTAATTTGATATAAAAAGTTAGAAAATAGATATATGTATTAATTAAATTTTATTTTCGATGACGGTGTTGTATTTGCTTTTAATGTAGTTTTCATTATTTTCAAAGCGTGTATATTATCTTGGTCGCTGTTAGAGGCGATACAATCCTGCGGCACATAAAGTGTATAATTCCTCATATGAGCATCATTAGCTGTAAATAGGATACATATATTACCAGCAACTCCTGTTAATATTAGATTTTCTATTTTTAAATAACCTAGTAAAGAATTCAAAGGCGTTTCATAAAAAGCAGAATAATGTGGTTTAATAAAAATGTAATCATCAGAACTTGGAGCAATCTTATGAATTATATTCTCACTATACTTATTCGTGCAATGAGTAATCAGTTGGTCAATATCAGATCTCCAAAGTTGATAATGGTCATTAACATAAATTATAGGATAACCGAAGGATTTCATTTTTTGCTTTAATTGTAAAATAGGATTTGTTATAACCTCGCATTTTTGGGCTAGGATGGGCCCGTGGGAAAATTGAAAATCATTAATCATATCGATGATGAGCAAGGCAGTATTTTTCATATGTAATCCCCTCTCTTTTTCCTTTAGGGTGGATTGAATGTGTAAAAGTTATCCCATGTGTAGTAAATGGAAATAAGTGCACTTTATTTGTAATGAAAGGACTATGTTATGGAACAAGATCAAGATATTTATTTTATGCGACTAGCGATAGAAGAAGCTAAAAAGGCAGAGGAAATACAAGAAGTGCCGATTGGTGCAGTTATAGTGTTAGATGGTGAGGTAATTAGTAGCGCTCATAATCTAAGGGAAACTGAGCAAAGATCCATCGCGCATGCCGAATTGTTAGCAATAGATGAGGCTTGCAAAAAATTAGGAACATGGCGTTTAGAAGATGCAACGTTGTATGTAACATTAGAGCCTTGCCCCATGTGTGCGGGTGGAATTGTTTTATCGCGAGTGAAGCGAGTTGTATATGGTGCAAGTGATCCGAAGGGTGGATGTGCAGGGACACTAATGAACCTTTTAACAGATGAACGCTTTAATCATCAATGTGAAGTTGTAGCTGGTGTATTAGAAGAAGAATGTGGTACGTTGTTAACAAATTTTTTTAGAGAGCTTCGTAAAAAGAGAAAAGCGATAAAAAAATTAGAGAAAAGTAACGAGAATTAACACATTTGCATTTTACAAAAAAACAAGTTATACTGATAGTGCCTTTAATGAAGGCAACCGAATATTGGTTTTAACTTTGCCGTGCTAAGCGGGGAGGTAGCGGTGCCCTATACTCGCAATCCGCTCTAGCGAGGCCGAATCCCTTCTCGAGGTTATGTTGCTGTAAGGCCTGCCTTAAGTAAGTGGTGTTGACGTTTGGGTCCTGCGCAACGGGACCCCGTGAACCTTGTCAGGTCCGGAAGGAAGCAGCAATAAGCGGGTCTTCTCGTGTGCCGCAGGAGTGCCTGAACCGAGCTAACTGCTTGAGTAACGCTTATGGTACGTAATCGACAGAAGGTGCACGGCAGTTATATATGTATACAAAACTCACCTTAATATAAAGGTGGGTTTTTTGTATGGAAAATAACTTTTGGAATCTATAAACAGAATGGGTTATAATATATAAGATAATAACCTTTGAGGGAGGCCGTATTTTCGTGTCATACCAAGCGTTATACCGAACATGGAGACCGCAAAAGTTTGAAGATGTAGTCGGTCAAAAGCACGTGACAAAAACGTTGCAAAATGCCCTTCTTCAAGAGAAAGTTTCACATGCTTATTTATTTTCTGGTCCAAGGGGAACAGGAAAAACGACAATTGCAAAAGTATTTGCAAAAGCAATTAACTGTGAACATGCTCCGGTAGCTGAGCCTTGTAATGAATGTCCTTCTTGTTTAGGAATCACACAAGGATCTATTTCAGATGTATTAGAAATTGATGCGGCTTCAAATAACGGTGTAGATGAAATTCGAGATATAAGAGATAAAGTGAAATATGCTCCAAGTGCTGTAGAATATAAAGTATACATTATTGATGAAGTTCACATGCTTTCTATGGGTGCATTTAATGCGCTTTTAAAAACCTTAGAAGAGCCGCCAGGACATGTTATATTTATTTTGGCGACAACAGAACCTCATAAGATCCCGCCTACAATTATTTCGCGTTGTCAACGTTTTGAATTCCGAAAAATATCAGTGAATGATATTGTTGAGAGATTATCAACGGTTGTGACAAATGAAGGAACGCAAGTAGAAGATGAAGCGTTACAAATTGTTGCACGTGCTGCTGAAGGCGGTATGCGTGACGCGCTTAGTCTGATTGATCAGGCAATATCTTATAGTGACGAGACCGTTACGACAGAAGATGTACTAGCTGTAACGGGGTCTGTTTCTCAGCAGTACTTAGGTAACTTAGTAGAATGCATACGTGAGAATGATGTATCAAGGGCGTTACGAATCATAGATGAGATGATGGGTAAAGGGAAGGATCCAGTTCGTTTTATGGAAGATTTCATTTACTATTATCGTGATATGCTTTTATATCAAACTTCACCGCAACTAGAACATATGTTAGAGCGGGTAATGGTAGATGAGCAATTCCGTACGTTAAGTGAAGAAATGCAACCGGAAGTAATCTATGAAATCATTCATACCCTTAGTAAAGGTCAACAAGAAATGAAGTGGACAAATCATCCGCGGATTTTCTTAGAAGTTGTTATGGTGCAGCTGTGTCAGCAGTTTATGATGCAAGCAAACGGTACAGATCGTTTACAAGCAATTATGAACAGAATGCAGCAACTGGAGAAAGAGTTAGAACAAGTTAAAAAGAATGGTGTGCCAGTGGGTGTACAACAGGAAGTAAGAGAGACACGCGCAACACCAAAACCGGTACGAACAGGAAGTATGAAGATTCCTGTCGGACGTGTAAATGAAGTATTAAAGCAAGCAAAGCGTCAAGATTTAGAACAATTAAAAGCTGTATGGGGTGAGTTGTTAGGAAGACTCAAATCATATAACAAAGTGGCGTTTGCTGTTTTATTAGAAAACAGTGAGCCAGTAGCGGCGTCAGATGATACTTACGTTTTAGCATTTCAATATGAGATTCACTGTAAAATGGCGAGTGAAAATCGAGAAGCTATGGATACAGTGGAACAAGCTTTATTTGAATTGCTAAGTAAAAGATTAAATATGATTGCCATCCCAAAAAGTGAATGGGGTAAAATCCGCGAAGATTTTTTACAGCGTGAAGGCGGAAGTTCTGAAGAAAGCCCAGAGAAAAAAGAAGATCCTCTTATAGAAGAGGCAGTAAAATTAGTAGGGCAAGAACTCATTGAAATAAAAGAATAATAATTAGGAGGAATTAATTATGATGCGTGGCGGAATGGGAAATATGAATAACATGATGAAACAAATGCAAAAGATGCAAAAGGAAATGGCGAAAGCGCAAGAAGAACTTGGTGAAAAAACAGTTGAAGGTACAGCTGGTGGCGGTATGATCACAGTTATTGCAAATGGTCATAAGCAAATTCTTGAAGTGAAAGTTAAAGAAGAAGTTGTAGATCCAGAAGATATCGAAATGTTACAAGACTTAGTGTTAGCTGCAACGAACGATGCACTTAAAAAAGCTGATGAACTTTCAAACTCTACAATGGGTAAATTTACAAAAGGCTTAAACTTACCGGGTGGAATGTTCTAGGAGGATATTGATATATGCATTATCCAGAACCAATATCAAAACTAATTGATAGTTTTATGAAGTTGCCAGGAATCGGACCAAAAACAGCGGTTCGATTGGCATTTTTCGTATTAGATATGAAAGAAGACGATGTGTTAGGTTTTGCGAAAGCACTTGTAAATGCAAAGCGAGACTTAGCATATTGTTCTGTATGCGGGCATATTACTGACCGTGACCCTTGTTATATTTGTAACGATTCACATCGAGATCAATCAGTTATTTGTGTTGTGCAAGAACCGAAAGATGTAATCGCGATGGAAAAAATGAAAGAGTATCAAGGTGTATATCATGTGTTACGTGGTGCTATTTCCCCAATGGAGGGAATTGGACCAGAAGACATTAATATCCCGCAACTTTTAAAGCGACTGCACGATGAAACGGTACAAGAAGTAATATTAGCAACAAACCCTAACATTGAAGGGGAAGCTACAGCGATGTATATATCCCGCCTCTTAAAGCCGACAGGTATTAAAGTAACTCGTATTGCACATGGTCTGCCAGTTGGTGGAGATCTAGAATATGCAGATGAAGTGACACTGTCGAAAGCGTTAGAAGGTCGTAGAGAAGTATAAGAGGAGAAACAAAAATGTTCTTTCAAAAAAAGGGTAAATTGCGTAAAGAGTATGATGATAAGCTAATTGTACTATTAGAAAAGGTGAAGAATGAATGGTTACGTCAGAAGAGAATGGTTGAACAAAGCGTTGAACCTTCTCAAGATGTGCTTTGTTCTTTGAAAATAGCGGAGGCGAAATATTTCTTCTTGTTAAAAGAAGCAAAGCGCCGTCCTGTAAAAATGGAACAATGGTAAAAGGTTCTGCTTAAAAAGCAGAACCTTTTATTTTATTAGTCACATACTTACGGTTCGTTTCATTCGGAAAGAATTATCAATGACTCATATGAAGAAAATGTTGTAGAGTGAAGGCTATCAAGATGAAACAAATAGAGTTATATGATACGTGTTCTTTTTTATTGTCTTGTCCCATACAAATGAATATGTATAGGTCATTCATAAGGAGGAAAAAATGAACTCTACAATTATTATTGTTGGTATTCTTGCTCTAGTCTTTATTTCTCTTGTTTTTGGCGTTTCTTCTAAACCGTTACGTTTTATAGGGAAAGCGCTCTTTCATGTTACTTTGGGAGTAGCATTACTCTTTATCGTAAATGTTGTAGGAACATATTTTGATTTTCATATTCCAATTAACTTGGGCACCGCAACAATCACAAGTTTATTAGGTCTACCTGGTGTTGCTGCATTAGTGGTTATTAAGCTTTATATCATGCCAAGATAAATTTATTTTGGCATTTTTTTAAAAAGTGTTGACTTGTGAATGGTTAATATGGTAAATTAATAAGCGTCGTCAGGAACGAAAGAAAAAAGTTGTTGACAGATTTAAAGCGAAATGTTAAATTATAAAAGTCGCTGAAAC
>NZ_QOSD01000043.1:0-1408 GCF_008368905.1 Bacillus sp. SH5-2 | reverse complement strand
CACATCCATCAACTTAAGGATTTAGACTATTCTTAAATTTAAAAGCACGTTACTATTCTCTTATGTTAATGAGAAAGGGTGACGTGCTTTTTATGAATATGCATCAAAAACAAGAGCTGTCTTTATTTGCCGAAGAGTTATATCGATATATGTCTCCCGCTACACTTAATCAATTAGCTTTAGAAGCTGGTGGAATGAAACGAAAACGTAAGTGCCATGGGCACCATTTTTTATCTTTGTGTGTATGGTTAAATCAACAAATCGCTACAACCTCTCTTACTCAACTTTGTAGTCAATTAGAAACTTCAACAGGAATTTTATTAAGTCCTGAGGGACTGAATCGACGATTTAACTCGGCTTCTGTAGCCTTCTTTCGAAATGTATTTACTACACTTCTACAAGCTAAAATTGGAGGATCATCTACAATTGCTCATTCTCTTTCTGCTTACTTTGAGCGGATTCGCATCCTTGATTCTACAACCTTTCAAGTTCCAAATCGATTCGCAGCTACTTATCCTGGTGCCGGAGGCTGTAGTCATACAGCTGGTGTGAAAATTCAATTAGAGTATGACTTGTTGAGTGGAGAGTTTTCTGATGTGAAAATTGAACCAGGAAAACGAAGTGATCAGGCATATGGGGCGACTCGAATGGACATGACACAAAAGAATGAACTATATATTCGTGACTTAGGGTATTTTCGTTTACAAGACTTTAAATCGATCCAAGATAAGGAAGGGTATTATTTATCGCGTCTTAAATTACCAACTAAAATATATAGAAAAGAATTCGAAACAGTGGTATTTAAAACAAAACCTGCTCAATTGAGACCGATATATATACAAATTCATTTGGAAGACATCATGAACCAATTACAACCTGGCCAAGTGTATGAATTACATGATGTATATGTAGGGAGCAAAGACAAACTACCCACTCGCATTGTGGTTTATAGATGTACAGAGGAGCAAAAACAGAAACGTCTACATGATCGGGCTATTCGTGAAAAGAAAAAAGGGATTACATATACAGAGCGTACGAAACTTTTACAAGGAATTACGGTATATATGACAAACATTCCTACGGAATGGGTACCGAAAGAGAAAATCTATGATTTATACTCACTGCGTTGGCAAATTGAGCTGTTATTTAAAATATGGAAATCTTGCTTTCAAATTCATCGTTGTAAATCTATTAAACAAGAACGATTAGAATGTCACCTTTATGGGCAACTCATTAGTATTCTATTATGCTCTTCTACTATGTTTAAAATGCGAGAACTCCTGTTACGTAAGAAACAGAAAGAGCTAAGTGAATATAAAGCGATGTACATAATTAAGGATTATTTTTTACTTTTTTACCAAGCATTACACAAAAACACCCAAGAATTATCAAAGGTTCTCCTTCGTCT
>NZ_QOSD01000042.1:0-16356 GCF_008368905.1 Bacillus sp. SH5-2 | reverse complement strand
AGTTGATGGATGTGGGGTAGAGCCACATCGCTATTAAGCTAAACTCATACAACGTTAATTAAAGTAGAGGTTGTTTCTTTTTATAAAATTTATGTGTAGGGAACCTAAAGATTTGCACACGAAATAAACCCTAGCTGGTTTCATTTTTTTTGAATTAAGCCGCTTGATTATCAGACATGGTACAATTATAAACGACACCTAATATATCAAAGACTGTTTTCTTCTCATACCGATGAGATTTTCGTCCGTTTTGCTGTAGGAGATTGAACAGGCAAAGTAACACCTTTGATAGCTCTTGGGTGTTTTTTTGTATAGTTTGGAATAGAAGAAGAGAATAGTCTTTAATCATATATATGGCTTTATACTCACTAAGCTCTCGTTTTTTCTTCATAAGGAGCAATTGGCGCATTTGAAACAAGATAGAAGAACAGAGTAGAATGGCAATCAATTGACCATATAAATGGCACTCCAATCGTTCTGGTTTTATCTTTTTACAATGATGGATTTGAAAGAATGACTTCCACGTTTTAAATAAATTTACTTGGTGTATATTTTATTAAAACGTGGGCAGTACGTTTTTCATTAACAACAAAAGAGATACTAACCCTATCGCGGTTACACTTTTAATATAGTAATTGTTATATACTTACTATAATCCTATTCAAATATCTACTTTATCAATTAATAAGAGAGTACCCACAGAAATCGATATGCTTATTTAGAAAAAAAGTGTTGAATGAATATTGAAATAGGATACAAGTGAGTGAGCTTGTCCTTCTCAAAATGTGCATTAAAATAAGCACCTTATTTAGGTGCCAAATAAAACATAGGGATACCAGTTGTATGTCAGAAAGAATTTCTATATATGTTTATTTGATAATTTTGGTTCTGGTACAAACATTTTTTGAAGATATAAAGAAGTAAAGAGATTCCTAACGGAATCCGCTTTTATGCTGGAATACCGTGATGAATGAGGTTCACTTGATTTTGGACAGACTTCTCTTGAGAGGTTTGTCCTTTTTTTCATCATATGTATGGCTTCAATTCCAGCAAGTATCCATTTGGCAGTCCGAAAGGACTTTAAACTTAACATAGTACGTATGCGTTTCTTGATAAAACGGTGATCCTGTTCCACAATGTTATTTAAATACCGAATTTGCCTCACCTTCACACCTATCGGCATGCTTTTTTCTTCATGTAATGCTTTGATAGCAACAGGATATGCTGGGTTCTTATCGACTGTAATCACTCCAGGTGTTACGGTATGACAGGAAGCCAAGGCTTTCTTCAAGAAGCGCTTGGCTGATTTAGCATTTCTATTCTTGCTCAGATAAAAATCGATGGTATTTCCTTCAGAATCCACAGCACGATACAGGTACATCCATTTCCCTTTGACTTTTACATATGTCTCATCGACTCTCCAAGAATCATTGGTTTTCTTTAAATAGCGTCGAACTCTTTTGTCTAACTCAGGGCTATATTGATGTACCCATCGCATGATGGTAGTGTGAGCAATGGACAGACCTCGCTCCTCCATCATTTCCACTAAATCACGAAAACTTAGATTGTACCGTAGATACCATCTTACTGTTAGCAAAATAATATCAGGCTGATAGTGCTTCCATTTGAACGAATTTTGCTTATTTACACTGAACACCATCCCTTTTCTAGATTGATAGTATCAGTATATCCAAGTTTAAGAGATTTTTTGCACCAGAACCTTATTTGTGCTATTTCGTTTTTTGGGAAAGAACCCTACAATTAATAACGCCAACATCCATACCAGTATGAGCATTATATTTATTCTATTGCTTGCACTTAAACTTAAAGTACTCCACATGTAGGTGCGACAAAACAAGTACAGAGCAATACTAAAAAGTAGAAGCGTTCTAATTCCAACTCTGATGTAAGGCTTTTTCTCGTGCTTCAAAATGAAAGTTCTTTTCCCCTTGTTCAATCTAATTACAAATAGTAGCAAGTATATACCAAGTGTTCCCCCAATAACAACGGATATAATAATGTTGATTTTTCTTTGCTCTTCGAAGGAGAAATAACTTTCAGGGAACTTCCCAGTCTCGTGTTTTATCCATTCATGGTAAATATCCTGTCTTAAGTCTTTACCATTTTCACCATTTGTGAGAATGACCAATCCATCCTTTGTATTCGGAATGTAGCCATAAAAGGAATGCCACCCTCGATTATCGCCAGAATGATACATCATTTTCCACTGATTCGATAACTGACTCTCAAATATACCTAAACCAGTCTCGTCTAATACCGGCTTTTGCATTTCCTCCACACGTTCACTTTTGATGACACCATACCCCTTACCTTTATTAACATTGTTGTCCATGCTTGCAAGGATGAAAGTCATCATATCCGTAACATTTGTTTGGAGACCTGCAGCAGCCTGTTCTGTATATTGATAATTCGGAATTTCCTGTCCAAAGTATCCATACGCCTTCGAAAGACTAGAGTTCTCCGGGATTTGTCGGAATGAGCTAGATTTCATCCCTAATGGTTTCAAAATTTGTTCCTCCATATAACGGTCAAAGGGTATCCCAGTCACCTCTTCAATAACAAGCTGTAAAATCGTATAGCCAATCCCAGAGTATATCGCTTCTGAACCAGGCTTCTTAATTATTTCAACCGGGTCATTATGCCACCCTTTCCCAGACAGTGACTCTTCAATAGAATCAAGCGGTTCCCCAGGTACCACTCCTAAATACCCTTTATGTGTGGGTAATCCTGCCGTATGGCTTAGTAATCTTCTTATCGTGACTTCATTATTATCGAACTTCGAATTTTCTAATTTCCATTTGTTCAAATACTTGTCAACCGGATCATCTAATGATAAAAGTCCTTCGTCTGCAAGATGTAGAACTCCCCAAGCAGTAAGACTTTTGGACACCGAACCCGCCTGAAATAAAGTATTATCATTCACTTCTTTTCTCTTCTTTTTATCTGCATAACCATAATTAAGTGTATAAGCAATGCGCCCATTATGTACAACTCCTATTGCAACCCCTGGTACATCATAATTCTCCTGCCATTTAGGTACTTGCTCATCCATCTTTTTCTTAAAGTTTTCTATGCTCCTATCAGCCAATATGTTCGATTCTGCCCTTGCTACTTGCGTGGAAGTCAATTCACCCATAATGAATATGAAAATAAATATGCATACAACATTTTTAAGAAAACTAGATGTTCTTTTACTTTTCTTCATCCATCCCACTCCTTTTTTTCAGAATTTTCTATCCGTTGACCAGGTTATCTTATTCAAACATCCAATTCTATCGATTTATATTACATAACCTTACAAATTTGTAATAAACATCAACATCACTAATCACTTTCCATCCTCAGTAGATAGTAGTACTTATTTTTGCGGAGCATTATGACCATTAAAAATAAAAATAGAAGCCAGTCTCAATAAAGAGAACTGACTTCTATTTGGCTAACCATAATTATCATAGAACTTTTACTTTAACAGTTTGTCTTCCCCAATTCATGGCCTTACTTTTTGAACCTACTAAAACATCAATACGATTACCTTTAATGGCACTACCGGTATCACCAGCGATTGCTTCACCATAATTTTCTACCCATACTTTTGATCCTAACAGTTACGTGCTTTTTGGCTACGCCAAACCGAAATTCATCTCCCACCTATCGTTGGGCTACGCCCTGCGCACGCTTGAGGAAGGAGAATTCTTTCTGGTAATCCGTTAAATTCATTTTCTTTTGTTAGAATTTCGTAAATACGGTTTGTAAATCTTTTCATCAGAATCGTTTCCGTACTCTCTATTGATTCACTGCTTTTGCTACAAGGGCAGCATATGCTTCTGCACCTGCTTTCGTTAAATGTACGCCATCTGGTTCAAAGTATGCCTGATTTCCGGCACTTGCTGCATACCAATCGACTAACACCACATTTTTGTAAGCTGATGCTGCTTCTTTTAACTTCTCATTCACCAACGATTCCCACGGGCGTGGTACTCTCGTATTAATTAATATAATTTTACGTTCATCCCCAATCACTTTTATTAATGATGCTAATTGCTCCTTAGTAAAGGCTCCATTTGTACCTAATCCAATAATGACATGATTTCCTAAATTCCCCTCATTCTTTAGCTGTTCCACAGCAGGGATTGCTTTGGACATTTGCCGCCCTATTTCCGCGTTAATCCTAATATTAGGAAAAGTATTTTTTAAATACGGAGCAATATCAATCATGATTGAATCTCCTACAGCTGTAACTGTTAGAGGGTCTTTAGGCTGTGCGGGAATCGCTTCTTTTGGTTCTTCTTTATTTTGAGGTGGTTCATTAGCTGGTTTATCCCAAACTGCAACGGGATGTTTAGCCTGCTCTTCTTGCACTGCTTCCACCTTATCCTTTGGAAGATTCTCCTTTGCTTTACTAGCTGTTGTTAATCCAAAAATAGCTATCGAAGAAATAAATACTGCACATATTAAAGCTAACTTACCACTTACAGTTAAGTTTCTTATTTTCAAGTTCTTAATCCGAACATTCTTCAATACGCCTTTTCGTATTGGATTTTCAATGAACTTCCACGAAATTTGTGCAATAACTATAATTAGGAGAAATTGAAGAATTGCTCTTGTAATCGAAAACTCTCCAGCATTTACCTTCGGAGTCGTCAATGTAATAATCGGATAATGCCAAAGATATATTCCATATGATCGCACGCCCATCCAACGCAGTGGTCTAAATCTCAAAAATAGTGCGATTCTGCTAGCTGGATGCGCAAGGTTAGCAACTAACAAGGCTGTAGCAATTGATAAAAGGACCATTCCCCCACGGTATAGAAACGGCTCATATTGATTCGTCTTCCAAAACATAATGAGAATGATACTAAGAGCAACTCCCCCAATAACATCAAGAATAAGACGTGCTTGCGGAATAATTTTATTCGCAAGTCTACTGCTTGGCCAAATTAAAGCAAGTGCCGCTCCAATTAATAAAGAAAAAGCCCGTGTATCAGTACCGTAATAAATTCTACTTGGGTCAGATCCTGGTTCATATAGAATTGCCATTGCTAAAGCAGATGCAATTGCTCCTAGACAAATAAATAAGATCATGCGTGATTGTTTTTTTATGTAATAAAATCCTAAACTAATGACGAACGGCCAAACCACATAAAATTGTTCCTCAACAGCTAACGACCAAAAATGATTTAGCGGAGAAGGCTGACCAAAGCTATCAAAATAAGATAATTTGTGATAAATATACCACCAATTACTAAAATAGAATAAAGCGGCTAATGAGTCTCCCCGCATTTTTACAAGTAAAGAACTATGAAAGATTGTAATCCATGCTATGATGACGATGAGCATTATAAGCATTCCAGGAAGTAATCTCCTTGCCCTACTAAGCCAGAATTTCTTCAAATCAATTCTCTTATTTCTCTTCCACTCCATCGCTAGAATATCTGTAATTAAATAACCTGAGAGTACAAAAAATACAGTAACCCCTAAAAATCCTCCAGGCATCCAATTAAAATTAATATGATACAAAATAACACCTAGTATAGCTAGGCCTCTTAGACTGTCTAATCCAACCATATAACGACTATTTTTTTTAAAAGGTTTAGTCACCTACAATCACCTCTATTTCTTGGAAATTAGGTAAATAATAGTGGTGTAAAATGCTATTAATTCCCTAAAATCGTATAATCTAAACTATTAAAAACATCATTTGGGAAGGCTCTTTTTTTATTATTCCACGCACAGTAACTAATACTTTATCGCGTTATCTGTTTCTGGTGTGAAAATTTTCAAACTAGTTTTTTTGCTCATCCCCCCCCCCCCGACAAAGGGAAATATACTTAGTTAATTAAAAAGTTATATGCTGTGTATCAAAAAGTACACTTTTTGATACGTTTTTACAGACGTATCAAGGACTGACATTGTGCATATGATCTATAACGCATATGTAAAGAGTTTCCTATAAAGAAACATTATAAAAAAGGTCTACTCATTACGAGCTGGATTTCTATTTTTTTCACCCAGCCTACTTTATTTGAAACTTCGGCTGCTTCTGTAAAAATTGGTGCATAAGTAGAAAATAATAAAAATAATGATACTATAAGTCCTATGATTTTCTTCATACTCGCATCTCTTTATCAACCCATTTAAAAACCTTTTAATTATATATTAAGCTTTGATACTATTGAAATAATAAAAAAGGATATGCATAATTACATATTTCTCTTATTGATAGATTGTACCCTACTGAAAAGAAAGCCTTTCCTTGATATTATTAGTCTCTTTGTTAGCTTGATAGCGCTATGGGATTCTGGTGCAAAAAAATGATAAATAAAAAAGAATCATGGATTCCTAACGGAATCACCTGTTAAGCCGTTAATCCAAACAGCTGGTTGATAAAAATATTCTGATTTTGGACAGACTGGTCCTGCAAATCAATTTGTTCTTTTTTGAGCATATGCATGGCTTCAACACCACTCAATATAGAAGCTGATGTTTTGTATGATTTAAATCCTAACATAGAGCGTATACGTTTTTTAATAAAACGAGGCTCTTGTTCTACTATGTTATTTAAATATTTTATCCTTCGGATTTCGGTGCCTATTGGTATCCTTTTCCTTCCTTCAACCGTTCGATAGCAATTGGATAAGCAGGATTCTTATCGACTGTTATAACACGAGGCTTTGAAACATGAAAAGACTGCAAAGCTTTCTTGAAAAAGTGCTTTGCAGCCTTATGATTTCTAGATTTACTCAAATAAAAGTCAATGGTGTTTCCTTCAGAATCAACGGCACGATATAGAATCAAGTTTATCTTATCTATACTAGAATAGCTTAGTCCCTCACAACAAGAGAGGATAACATTTACATTTCTCTTATTTATTTTACCACTTGAACAGATACTGGTTTCCAGCCCTGATTCTCTACCCAATTAATATCAACCTTATATTTTTTATTACTTTGCTTATCTCGTACATTACCGTAGGCTTTATTATTACCATTATTCCCAATAAAATCAAAAATCAATTGACTCTCTGGAACATCAACAGCATATGAAATTGCTTTTTTCATCTCATTCCAATCTACTGTTCCTTCTTTAAATTTCATTGCAGGTTTTGCTCCTTGCTCTGTACCAATTGGCTTCCAAGAAGGATTAGTTTGAGAACTCTTTTCTTGAGATATCGTTTTTTCTCCCTCTTTATTTTCATTTCCGCTCGTTTTTACAGGTTCTTCTACTTTTTGTTTCTCTTCTAAATGTGCTGTTTCTTTATCTCCGTTTTTCTTTTCTTCTACCTTTACCGCTTCTTTATCTTCGTTTTTCTTTTCTTCTACCTTTACCGCTTCCTTATCTTCATTTTTCTTTTCTTCTATCTTTGCTACTTCTTTATCTTCGTTTTTCTTTTCTTCTATCTTTGTTGCTTTCTTTTCTTGAGCAATTGCTTTCTTTGATGTATCAGAAGTGAAAAACAACTGATATGTCACTATGCCAACTGTTACTAATACCACACTAAATGCGATATTAAATATCCCCTTATTACGACGATTTTGTTGTTTTGCTTGAAACCTGCTTCCTTGTCCCATTTTTCAAACCTCCGTGTTTATTTTCGCCACTAATCTTTACGTATTCTTCCTAAGAATCTTAATATTTTTATTAAATAATGAAAATATTAAGGTTTGTGCGTTTTCAAGTATCTGATATATGTTATTCAAAAATAGTTTAATAAATTAAAGATTAATAAGTTTCTGTACTTAAGTATACTTATTAACAAATAAGCCTCTTCTTCACCGATTTATAATTTTTAAAATCAACTGCCCTCTTTAGTTTGCGCTTTCTAATGGATATGCCGTGAAACCAAAAGAGATTTCATCTTCTTTTCAGAATAACTTTCGTCACTAGGGAATTCTATTATTCCTAATCTAACCTTTAATTCGCTTTCATGACAAAACGATTCTTTATGAAGTCCCCTTATTTTTTGTATAAAGCGCTTTTATTTTTTCAACATAGAGCAATATTTCTTTGTTTATAACCTTCTTAAAAGCTTCTTCTCTACTGTAAAAGTCTTTTAAACTATACAATCCATATCATTTAATATATAACGTTTCTATTAATTCCACCTCGTTTTCCAAACAATAACGTTATTTCTGAATATTTAATTTATTACGAATACACATTCCTATTTACTTGAATTATAAATTGCGCTTATCTATAATACATTTTATTATTAATAACTTCAATAATGAATATGTACATATTTCTTTTTATAACTCAACTCCTTCGAATTGTACTTTTCTAGAGTTTGCTGCAATTCATTTTGTTCATATGGAATATGTTTATATTTCTGTACATCTTCAACATTTTCTCCACCTGCTAATAATCTCCTGTACTTAAAAGAGTGCCCTGTTAATAATGGTTTAATCATTTTGTATGGCCCTCCTTTTGTTTGATTACTTGTATCATAAAACAAGTATCCGAAGTTGATATGTAGTCTACTTTACTGATAAAACTAACAAATAAATAAGGAAACCTGCATGTTCGTAATAGTGATTTTCAAGTTATATATATTCGTATAAATTTATTAATATGTAATATTGCATATTAATGGTTGCCTGTATCTTTATGATATTGATGTATTTATAATATTTATATCTTCATGCTTAGAAAGGAATAAAAAATGAAAAAAATCACATCAACACTATGTATAGCTGGAATGACTTTAACTATTTTAGGAGTAGCTCCACAAAGTAGTTATGCCCATCTCGATCAAATTGATTTAAATGAGAATGATCCTATTACCGCTCGATGGTCTGCAGAAGCTCCGTATCATTCTGATAAAAGTACACATTTATGGATTGCAAAACAAGCTATTGAAATTATGAAAACAGAATCTACTGTTGAAGCAAATAAGCAGGCTGTGGACTTCTTAAATTATCCGCAATATAAAGATCTATTTTCTAAAGGATTATATGATGCAGATTATAATGCAGAATTTAACGATGGTGGAACGGGAATAGGCGGCGTTTTTAAAGGTGGATGGAAATCCCATTTTTATGATCCTGATACTAAAGAAAATTATAGAGGAGAAACAGATCCAACCGCTCTTACACAAGGCAAGAAATACTTTTATGAATCTGGAGAACATTTACGAAATAAAGACTATGAAAAAGCTTTCTATTACTTAGGGGTAGCCACGCACTACTTTACAGATGCGACACAACCTATGCATGCAGCAAATTTTACCGCAATTGATACGAGAGCTATAAAATATCATAGCTATTTTGAAAATTATGTTACAACCATTCAAGATCAATTTGCAGTCACTACTGGAGGGAATTATAACGACTCTCTATCTACACCTGAAGAATGGATTGATTATGCAGCCCGAATAGCTAAACCTGAAATTCAAAATATCGCTAATGATAAAACATTTGAGTATTACAATAGAGGTAAAGCGCAATTGTGGCAAGAAATGGTTACCCCAGCTGTGCAGCGAAGCTTAGGAGAATCTCAGCGTAATACAGCAGGTTTCCTAAATCTTTGGTTTAAAACGTTTACTAAAAATGTACAAGCTCCAAGTTTAGAAACTGCACAAATCTATGATATAGCAGGAAATGTTATAACAGCAGGGAAAAACTATTATATCGTACCAAGTGAATCTCCTTTTCAAGGTCTAACGTTTGAATGGTATATAGCAAATCGTTACGATTATGTTTTACTTGCAAATAATAAGAACAATGCTTTATCTGGTACACCTATAGAATTTGTATTTTACAAAGATAATGATGCAAAGCTACACCACGGTGAAAGCGTATACCTTCGCATGAAGCATTCTAATTATGATCAATATCAATATTTAAATTGGTCAAAATATTCTAGTTGGGTTCACCTTGCTGAGAAATCTGATAGTTTAGCAGACTTTAAAATTCAAATTAACCCGGATAATCCTACAGAATATAATATTTTTACAGATGGTTATCCATTAAATTATGAGAATATAAATGCAGAGAAAAGTTGGATTGTACTAGGGGAAAAAACACAAAAACCTAGCTCATGGAAGTTTGTACCTTTCAGATAACCTAAACACACTCGTTCCTAGTCAGAACGAGTGTGTTTTTTGTTTTAAGGTACTTGCTTTTCTTAAGGTAAATAAGGATCAAGGTTTAAGAATTAGCTAGTAATTGTTGAAGTCTATTGTACGTTGAAAAGGCGGTGTCTCTTTGAAGACTTCGCCTTTGTTTATATAGGGCATGAACGGTCTCGATACCTTTTATCGTACGTGAAGCATAGCGAAAATTTTGAAATCCTGCAGATTTGGCAAAACGTTTCTTGACATGCCTATAATTCTGGTCAATAAGATGGCTAAAATTTTTGATTCTACAATGGATTGTAGTTTGATAAACCAAGAGACCCTTTAGAATAGAAATCACTTTTGACACAAAACAATGATTTTATATGGTGTAGTTTGAGCTGGTATACTCATTGTCATAAAACTATAAATAGCTATTAAATTTCGATTTACAAGATTACCTGTAAAGAATTGACCATTTGTTAATAAAATTTGAGTAGAAGGAGAAATATTTAATTTTAATTTTCCATCACTACTCTCCAACTGTTCATTAAAATAGTCTACTTTTACATTTTGATGCGGTGTATATTTTGCCATAACAATCGCTCGAAATTGTGGTGGGTAAATGAGAGGAACAGGAGCGTTAACGTCGTAAAAACCAGTTACTTTATCTCCTACTACTACCGTTGCATAGTCGATAAAATACGTATTTGGTTTCACTACAAAATTTATTAGATTCCCATAACCATTATCTACGGACATTAATTTATTACATCCTATATCTTCGTTTGATCCTGTTACAAAATCGTTAATCATAGTTATTGTACCATCAAATGATTGAAATTTTTTCATTCAAATACCTCTTTTGTTTATATAATTAAACCTCTATCGTTACTCTATAATTTTTAAAAACATGTAAAAGAATTAATCCTTCTCGTATCAATTCCAAAAATAACCCAAAACCTACCGTTCCATCTAAAACCAGCAACAGACCTTGGTCCTACAAAAATTGGGAAATACCAAAATTGCTCACCATTACTAAGCCATATATAAGTATTTCGAAATAAACATAATGAAATTGCTCCTGGATCAACAGCAAATGGTGAAGCTGTTGATTGTTGAGGAATAAATGATGGGGGGGGAGATGTTGGAGCTTGTGAACTTTGCTGTCCTGGAAAACTTGGTTCACCCGGAAAGCCTGGTTCACCTGGAAAACCTGGTACACCCGGAAAACCTGGCATTCCAGGTATACCTGGAATCTGAGGACCAGGGAATTGACGATCGAAGTATTGATCATAATTTATATGAGGATAATATATTGACTCATTATACATTTAAAAACCACCTCTTTATTTTTAAAACCTTCTAAATTATTAATATGTAATGTTGTTCGTATAGGAAGCTTATTCGCTTCCTATACGAACAATATTTTAAACAAAGCAAATTTCAAACAGGAAAGTATACCCATACCCTTTGTTTTTTCGGTATGAAGAAATGCTATAAAATTTTCGTTTTGGGGATACTTCAAAATATTAGCTTGATGGACATGGGACGGCACCCTAATATGCTTGAATTAAAAAGAAAAAGGACAAACACTCCAATGTGAGAAGTTTGTCCAAAACCATAATCTCTTTGGTTTAACAATATAAGATTCAATTCCGCTAGGAATCTTTCGTACTTTTTTCATATCCCACTATTTTTGCATGAGAACCAACAATAGTGAATTAGAATAATGAATTAATACTTGCAAGGACAGTAAGGATACCTATAATAATGACAAATACATTGCTCGCTTTCCCTCTATATTTAGCCAGTACTGGTACTTTACGAATCGCATACATTGGTAATAGACATAAGATAGCAGCAACTAACGGACCGCTAAGGGCATCAATAAGTCCAAGAATACTTGGATTTGTATAAGCAACAAACCAGCATGTTAATACGACAAAAGTAAGGATTATTGTCTTAACTGTTTTTTCTCCTATATCTTTCCCGCGTGTTTTACTGGACTTGATAATCATGTCGCGCATTACCTCATACGCTCCTATATAATGGCCAAGGAAGGACTTTGTTATGGCCGTAAAAGCAATGATAGGAGCTGCAATAGTGATTACAGGCGAATTAAGCTCATTAGCAAGATATGATAGGATTGACAAGTTCTGCTCTTTTGCCATCAGAAGATCATTTGGAGTCAAACTCAAGGTACTACTCCAAACAAAGAACATAACAACAGCGAATGTCATGATATAACAAACTTTTTGAATTTGAGCACACTTGGCATCAGTAGCTTCTATCCCGTAAGTAGCTCTCTGTTTCATAACAAATGACGAAATCATAGGAGAATGATTAAACGAGAATACTATGATTGGTAGTATCATCCATATCGTTCCGAAATATCCTGTTCCTGTTGAAGCAGTAGAAACACTTGAAAAACTAAGCATTGACGTATTCCACTGTGGAATCAAAGATATTGCGATAAAAAGTAGAGAAGCTATGAAAGGATATACTAGCATGCTCATTATCTTTACAGTGATATCTTGACCAAAATTTAGTATAGCTATAAGACCGAGTACTAATACAAGCGATAAAATGGCCCTTGAAGGCTCCTGCATATGCAATTGATGCACGATAAAACTACTTGCAGTATTTGTAAGTGCAACCGAATACATCAGCACGATCGTATAAATTGAGACGAAATATACTATGTTAAAAATGATACTAGCCTTATTTCCGAAATACTCTCTTATTGTGCCTGTAATCCCCTCATCAGCAGAATTTGAAGCGTATATCATTTTAGCAAGCGCCCTATGTGAGTAATACATAACTGGATATGCAAGTAATGTAATTAGTAGTAATGATAATAAACCACCTGAACCTGCATTAATCGGTAAAAAGAGTACTCCTGCTCCAATTGCTGTTCCAAAAAGGCTCAGTGCCCAAGTAGTATCCTGTTTATGCCACTTTTTAGGATCTGGATATTTCTCATTTTTTACTGCAGTATTTTCAGCTTGAAATTCTATGTGTTTTGCAGTATTCCCGTTCATATAATAATTCCTCCTTGTGTCCTATTCTTACAGCTCTTTTTAAGGCTTAGGAATATAGACCGTTCTTGAAAAATGATTTGCTTACAAAGTGTGCCACATCGTGTGCCCTTCTTCTAAGTTGATCAAAATCGAAAAATTCGCGAGGTACGACCTGACGGTTTTGGTTGCGCTTACAATATATTTTAATTATTTAGTAGTACATTTTAGTGATAATGGCTCTCAATATACAGACATCCTTAGGAGAACAATAGCGAATTAAATTGTTAACTATTTCACAATGTTTCCGATAACTGTTTATTGATTTGATTGTTTCTCTCCAAAGATTTTATTTTTAATCGCAACCCCTGTAGGAGTAGCCGCAATTCCGCCTAAACCTGTCTCTCTTAATTCACGAGGCATCTGCCTTCCAACTCTATACATCGCTTCAATAACTTCGTCAGCATTGATGATATTGTTTACGCCGGCTAATGCGATGTCCGCTGCTGCTAAAGCATTTGCCGTCCCAATGGCGTTTCTCTTTACACAAGGAATTTCTACCAAACCAGCGACCGGATCACAAACTAAACCGAGTAAATTTTGTAATGCGGTTGAGAAAGCTTCAGAAGATTGCTGTGCCTTTCCTCCGGCAGCTTCTACCGCTGCTGCAGCCGCCATTGCTGAGGCACTACCTACTTCAGCTTGACATCCTCCGTACGCTCCTGAAATACAAGCGTTATTTGCGACTATCGTTCCAAATAACGCTGAAGTGAATAGAAAATGGATCATATCTTCATGACTTAACTGCAATGTATCCTTAATACTAAATAGGACTCCCGGGATCGTCCCACTCGCACCTGCTGTTGGGGTTGCACAAATAGCCCCTAATGCAGCATTTACTTCATTAACACCGATAGCACTTTGGATCCCTAACACCATCAAATCTCCAGAAAGAGTTTTCCTATTTTCTCGATAGTTTTTCATTTTCACAGCATCACCTCCGGTTAAACCGGTTGGAGAAAATACCCCGTCGCCCTCGATACTTTTATTTATGGCATTTTCCATAGTCGCTAAATTTCTTTCCATTTTACTCCAAACTTCTTCATAAGACGTTTTAGTTTGTTCGATTTCCTGCTCTATTGCTAATTCATAGATTGGCTTTTGGCTTTTATTAGCTGCATTCACAATTTCTTTTATGGTCATATACATATTTTTTCACTCCTTAATGTAACTAAAGAATAATGAGATTAGCTATATTGCTTAAATTTCCTAATTCCTTCTGAACATTACCAGGCAATAGCGAATCCAAAGCGAATGCATATAAATATTTTCCGTTTTCTTCTAAACTATGAAAGTTGTTAATTTCAACATCATATTGTTTAAAGATCCTGCGTAAGACAAATTCAAAGTCAGCTCTTTCGGTAATCGCAATAATAACTGGCAATGGCCCCTGCAGATCTAAGCTAAATCCGTCAATTTCAACATGTTTGACTTCAATTAATCCACCGCCGACCGAAATACCCATCGTTCTAATACTTCGGCTTTCATCCTCTAAATATACATCTGCCGTATTTGGATGACCAGCAGGACTATCACCCGCTTTTTCAATAAAGGTAATGTCAATTCCTTTAGATTCTGCTATTTTAATAGCATCTGGCACTTTGCTGTCATCGGCAGCAAATCCTAATATCCCAGCAATAATTGCAAAATCAGTTCCGTGTCCTTTATGGGTTTCAGCAAATGATTCATAATACCTTACCACGACTTTTTTTGGAAGACCTTGAAATAATTTATTGGCAACTGTTCCAATAGCCAAGGCACCTGCAGTATGTGAACTTGAAGGACCTATCATTACCGGCCCAATCACATCAAAACAACTTTTGTATTTAACAACCTTTTTTTCTTTAATAGATGCTATATTCATATTCATATACCCCCCCCATAATTTGTTATTTTTAATTGCAGTTGAATCTAAGTTATTAAAAAGACTGATTCAAAACAAGACCTTATTGACAACGCTTTCATTCTCATGTCAAATACACTTCCATTTGATCACACACCTTTCTTACAGTAATCATGTCAGTATGTCCAATTTTAGAAGGTTACTCGCAATGTCTTTAGGATTTTTGCAAAAAAACTAGGTTTGATATTTTCTCTAGAGGTAATAAATTCTCTCTCGACGCCCTCATTATAGCTTGTATATTTATGAGTTTAATATTTTTTTATTTTTAGAAAAATTGAATAAACAGAATCTTGAATGGGTAATAAATTACACTTAGCATGTAGCAATTGTGTCCTTTGTTTGAAGCTGTATTAGTTAGTAGAAAAGCAAAAATAACACAGAGTTCCGTTCATTAACACATTGATTATATTGGAAAATCATTATAAAGATACTTATATTGTCCTTTGTTGAAACATCTTACTTTGGACATGGAAGCTGTTGCAATATATAATAAATGTAGATGGCAAGGTATACATTAATGAAACATAAAATTATTTTCTAATATTAACAATTAATTTTGCATTAATATACATTTTCAGAAAAAAGAAACTTCTTTTTATAATCTTAACTTAAAGTACTAATTTAGCAATATCTACAGTTATGGAAACCCTAATTATATATAAAAAAAGAGAAGAACATTGGTGAGTTCTTCTCTTTTTTATTTACTAAAGATTACTATTCAAAGTGCTTATTGCAATTGCTTTAAGCTGAATTTTAAATTATAAATTCTGATTTTCATAATTCTTCACAAGTCGATAAAAAGAAAAGAGTATCTGCTCCTTCAAAAATAAGTTATACAAGAGTTTTGTTTTCCTGTAACACATTATTTATCCTGCTATTCGCAATCAGTACGCTCCCGTACTGATTAAAGTTTCACTTTATAACCTGTTTGCAATATTTACACATACCACGCCTCCGATAATAGTAAGCAATCGTAGCACCAAACAGAGCCACTCCCCAAATTGGCCATAATAACTCTGGACCTTCCAATGCCCATCCCCTATGATCTAGGCCCCCTTTATTTATAAATCCCCGGATATACATCAAACCAGCCGAAGTAACCATAATGGAAACCAGTGAAGCAGGAATAATTGCTATTGAAGTGTACCATAAAAGAAGAGCTATATCCCCCTATCTATCCGTGTGATCAACATAAAGCATCATTATCAGTAGTCAATGATGCATAAAATTTTTGTTCTGGGGTAATTAAAAATCTTAGCTTGATGGGTATGGGGTAGCGCCACACATCCATCAACTTAAGG
>NZ_QOSD01000041.1:0-41856 GCF_008368905.1 Bacillus sp. SH5-2 | reverse complement strand
TTTACAAAGGGTACAGATTAATTTGAGAGTGATCTCTTTTTTGTTAAATAAATTACTTTAAAGAGGGAACTAAATATTAGTGATTAGAAAAACAGAATATACAGCACTGGCAGTAATTCCAGGGGTAATATAAAGGGATATAGCGTCTCCCCTCGAAACGGGGTTTCCAGCTGTAATGCTAGTCCAGGTTACAGTAGCTGGACCTACTGCTGGAGTAGGATTAAATACTTGAATTTGTCCCGATCCAGTATCCGTCGGTTTAATTGAAAATACCATAGTTCCAGTAATTTTGTCAGTAGTAGTTAAGGTAATAGTAGATAGAATGTAACTAGAGATAGGGGCAGTGAGG
This sequence comes from Bacillus sp. SH5-2, assembly GCF_008368905.1. Lineage (NCBI taxonomy): Bacteria > Bacillati > Bacillota > Bacilli > Caryophanales > Bacillaceae > Bacillus > Bacillus sp. SH5-2. The sequence continues at coordinate 41,507 of NZ_QOSD01000041.1, read as the reverse complement.
TTTGTGGGGACATCCCTGCAAATATCAATCGTATAAACAGCAGCAGGTAAGTTATTTACATTTATTGACGCAGTAAAGCCAACTATACTACCGGATCCAGCAGTGACATATGGAATAACATTAGAGTCAATTCCAGGAGAGCCCGCTATACGTTGAAAACCAGTATTTGTTCCTTGAAAAACAATACTTTTGGCGGAAGCACTACCCGCAGAGCCAGTGGGTCCAGTGCTCCCAGTGGGTCCATTGCTCCCAGAAGGTCCGGTGATGCCAGTGGGTCCATTGCTCCCAGTGGTCCAGTGCTCCCAGAAGGCCCAGTGCTCCCAGTGGGTCCATTGCTCCCAGAAGGTCCGGTGATGCCAGTGGGTCCAGTGCTCCCAGTGGGTCCATTGCTCCCAGAAGGCCCAGTGCTCCCAGTGGGTCCAGTGCTCCCAGAAGGTCCACTTTCCACTAATACGATATAATCTGGAGATATATTTGGAAAACCTTGAGGTGCATCTTTTTTTACAACATAGCCGCTGCCCGTATAAGTGACAACTTGTCCTTTTTTATAGTTGGGAGCGGCTGCTAGACTAAAGGTGGTAGTACTTTGTAAACCGGCACCGGAAGGTCCTGTAGCCCCTGTAGGCCCAGTTCTATTGGTAGCACCAGTACTACCAATAGAACTGCCGTTTCGTCTGCCGTCGCAACTAAAGCAATTACGTTGATACATGTACGTTCTCCTTTCTACATTTTGAAAATCTAGTTTTAAAAATGGAACTACTATATATATTAGGAATTCTATGTTTTTGTGTGGTTGATCGTATTGTGTATATAGATTTCAAAAATAGGGAGGAGAATTGAATCTTTTTAGAGGAACCATTTTTCTTGCGGAAGCAAAGTAATATTGATATCAAAATTCGCATTAAATCAATCATATATCAATTTTTCTTTCACTAAATATTTAGAGACAGAGTGTGATACAGCCCCCTTTATCACATGTGTTAGTCTTAATTTTTGTATACAATGATTTAGAAAAATAGTGGTACAATATATGAAGGATACGAGAAGAGAGGATGAAGATTAGAGTATGTACGTTACTGTAACAGAAGCAGCATATAAAAAAATTATGGATACGATTCCAAATGAAGCAAAATATATAAAGTTATTTTACGATAATGAAGGTTGCGGTTGTGTAATGAGCGGAATTATCGATTTAGTAGCTGTAGCAGAAAAAGATGAGCGCGATGTGGATATCGAATCTAGCGCAATGAATTTTATCGCAGATCGCACAAAACTTGTATTTATGGATGATAAGTTAACAGTCGATTGGCATGAAGGTGGAGGAACTTTTCAGCTGAAAAGCCCGAGCCAGTTTTATAATCCAAATATGAAGTTACATGTTCGAGTGTAGTAAAGGAAAGGTGGTTCCAAAATGTATTTTGGAACCACCTTTTTTTATTGGATAAGTCGCTGTTATTGTCATTTTTTGTTGATAAGTCGATATATTTAAAAAATCGCCGATATAATTTGAGTTGCGCTGATATATTTGGAAAATCGCTGATATAATTTGAGTTGCGCTGATATATCCGAAAAATCGCTAATATAATTTCATGTACCAAAGAAAGGGTCTCCATACAATACAAAGGTTTTTTCACATAATGAAATGTACACGTGATTGAATTTTCTGTATAATCGTATTTGCGGAGGGGATACGCATGAGAAAATGGGGAATGGAGTTATTAATTTTAAGTGTCGTTATTATTTGGGGGATTAACTTTACGATTGCGAAATATGGACTTTTAGAATTTACAGCAATTGAGTTTACTGCACTTCGGATGATATCGGCGGCACCGCTTATGTTACTTCTTGCACTTTTTATTGAAAAGTCGGTTTATATGGAGCGAAAGGATATACCTAGATTAATTATCGTTAGCGTTGTAGGTATTGTACTGTATCAAACGTTATTTATGGAAACTGTCAAATATACATCCGCTACAAATGCCTCTTTACTCATTTCTATTTCACCTATTTTTACAACTGTATTTGCGATTTTCTTAAAACAAGAAAAGTTTTCTTCTCGAAAGCTTATCGGTTCTATCATTGCCTTTTGTGGTGCAGCCTTAGTTTTAGTAGCAGGGAATTCACTTGCTAGTTCTTTTTACGGGAATGGGATTGGACTCATTACATCAATATGCTGGGGGCTTTATCCTGTTTTAGCAAGTCCATTAATTAAAAAATATTCAGCACTACGTGTTACCGCATGGTCAGCACTAGTTGGCGCGATTCCACTCTTACTTTTAAGTGGACCATACGTATTTATAATGCCATTTCACATTACACATGGAATGACACTATTTGCTTTACTATATTCTATTTTCTTTGTAACAGTGTTCGGTTTAGTTATGTGGTATGTTGGAGTTCAAAAAATTGGGGCGTCACATACGATGGTATATATGTATATAACGCCGTTTGTAGCTGTTTTATTTGCAGCAGTATGGGCAAATGAATATGTATCGTTTCAACAAATAATCGGTGGAATTATTATTTTCTTCGGTTTATGGTTTGTGAAATCCGAGAAAGTAAAAGTTCACTCTACTGTGGGAGAACCTATATCAAAATAGGAAAACAGATCACCTATGATCTGCTTTCCTATTTTTTTATTTTTGGTAAGAAGACGAGAAATAAGATAGCAGTAATAAGTGGAATTAAGTTTAAAAATGGAATACGGAAGAGTGTGATAAGAATAATACCCGGAAGAAGGACACCGAGGACAGCGTAGAAAATACTATGGTTTTTCGTGTACCAATACAATGAAAGTCCAATAAGTGCAGGGACAATGAGGTGGATGAGAGCCATTAAAAAATAAATCATTAGACGCCCCCTTTATTTGTGTACTTATTACATCATATCCGTATGTTCATAGATTGATATCACTTTTTTCATAAATGGACGAAAAATGTTTGGAAAAACGTCACAAATTATGAGAATATGATGTTTGAAATCTTGTATAATATTATTTCCTAAAAACATTCAAACAACATAAACATTGTGTTTATGTTGTTTTTTAATTTGAGTGAAATGGGTTTAAGTAGTATGGACTTGAAAGAAGTTTTTTGTTGGATAGATGAAAATTACTGAACAAGAGGAGAACAGCATGATTAGTATGTCATTAAGGTCGTTTAAAATTCAATCGTATTATCTATTAGGTATTCTTTTGCTAGGCTGGATGGTAACACCGTTTTCAGCACATTTTTTAGGTGCAGGAATTGGACTTATCGTAAGTATGTATTGTGTTTGGCTTTTAGGGAGACGAATTGAGAAGCTTGGAGATAGTATCGTAAAGAAAACGAAAGCACCGACGCTCGGTATGTTTAATCGTTTTGCCGCTGCTATTTTGGGCGCTATTATTATGTACGAAATTGAGCACCATATGGTGATGTGGGCATTTGCAGTAGGGATTATGGGCGGTTATTTCTTAATCGTTGTTAATTTAGGATACTATAGTATGAAAGATGAGAAAGAATTAACGAAGAACTAAAAAGGTAAAAAGATAAAAAGATAAAAAGATAAAAAGCCTCTGTTTAGATGGAATAGAGGATCCAGCGATGGGGAGTATAACAGGAAGCGTAACGTTGCATAAAATACAGGTTTCAGCTTCCAATAAGTTAACATGAAATCACGGATTAGTAGGACTCTTAGGTTCTTTAAAAAGGTTGGATATAATACAACAAACTATTCCGGTAATTAGAATAATATATTTTATTGTTTCACTTGTATGCTCAAATAAATTAATGTTAAGCATTACAAGTCCCCAAAACATTTGGATCGCTCCATAACTGAATAAAATTTTTCCTGTATGAGAAAAATTTTTCATATGCCTCACCCTTTCCTATATATGTAAATCATATCATAGGAAACTAAAAATAAATAACTATAAAGTGAAATTTCTGTAAATTAATAAACTAAGTCACAGATGAAGAGATCAACGTTTCATTTTATATAAGATATAGAAAGAAGCTTACGCAAAAAACGTAAGCTTCTTTTTTATGTAAGTGTGTGTAACCGCTAAGCCGCATTGGGTTTTGTCGGTGAGTACGCGAAACTTTACGGTTACACGACACTTATTCATATGAGTAAAAGGGTGATTCCAACAGAAAGTTTTAATTTAAGCGATTGGACCGCCTAAGTTAATAATGTCTTCAGAAACGCTTTCGAACTTTTTGAAGTTCTCTTTGAATTCATTTGCAAGCTCGATTGCTTTTGCTTTGTAAGCAGCTTTATCAGCCCAAGTTTGTTCAGGCATTAACACTTCGTCAGGTACACCTGGTACGTGAAGTGGAACTTCAAGACCGAAGATGTCATGTTTAGCTGTTTCAGTTTTCGCAAGTTCGCCGCTTAATGCTGCTTGAATCATTGCACGAGTGTAACCTAAGTTCATACGCTTACCAACGCCGTATTCGCCACCAGTCCAGCCAGTGTTTACTAAGAATACTTTTGCGTCATGTTTCTCGATTTTTTCACCAAGCATTTCAGCATAGCGAGATGCATCAAGTGGTAAGAATGGTGAACCGAAGCAAGTTGAGAATGTAGCTTGCGGAGATGTAACGCCGCGCTCTGTTCCTGCTAGTTTACTAGTGTAACCACTTAAGAAATGGTACATAGCTTGTTCTTTTGATAACTTACTGATTGGAGGCAATACGCCAGATGCATCAGCAGTTAAGAAGATGATTGTATTTGGATGTCCTGCAACACTTGGCAGTACGATATTGTCAATCGCATGCATAGGGTATGCAGCACGTGTATTTTCTGTTAAAGTAGTATCGTTGTAGTCTGCGATACGAGTTTGGTTATTAATGATAACGTTTTCTAAAACAGATCCAAATTTGATTGCATCGAAAATTTGTGGCTCTTTCTCGTGAGAAAGGTTTACACATTTCGCATAGCAACCGCCTTCAATATTGAATACACCGTTATCAGACCATCCATGCTCGTCGTCACCGATTAATTTACGGTTTGGATCAGCAGACAATGTTGTTTTACCTGTTCCAGATAATCCGAAGAATAGTGCCACGTCGCCTTCTTCACCTACGTTTGCAGAGCAATGCATAGAAAGGATATCTTGTTCAGGTAGTAAGAAGTTCATAATAGAGAAAATTGATTTTTTCATTTCTCCAGCGTATTCTGTACCACCGATCAGTACGATACGTTTTTCGAATGAAACCATAATGAATGCTTCAGAATTTGTGCCGTCAATTGCTGGGTCTGCTTTGAAGTTCGGTGCAGAAACAATTGTGAACTCTGATTCATGAGTCGTTAATTCCTCTTCAGTTGGACGAATAAATAATTGGTGTACGAATAAATTATGCCATGCGTATTCGTTAACAACTTGAATTGGTAGGCGATAGTTGCGATCAGCGCCTGCAAATCCTTTGAAGATGAATAACTCTTCTTTTTCTTTTAAGTACTCTAAAACTTTCGTATATAATTTATTAAAATGTTCTTCAGAAATCGGTTGGTTCACAGCTCCCCAAGCAATTTTGTCAGCAACCGATGCTTCTTTCACAATAAATTTATCTTTAGGAGAACGTCCTGTATATTTTCCTGTTGAAGCAGAAACGGCACCAGTCGAAGTTAATTTCCCTTCATTTCGCATTAATACTTTTTCCACTAATTGCGGAACACTTAGTTGAATCTGTGCATTGCTTCCGTTCAATAATTCGTGTAAACCAATTTGGACATTCACAGTACTCATATTTATATACCATCCTTTTCATTTAATGAAATATTTCTCGTAATCCCCATCAAGAGTATAACACAATTATATAAATAATGTATACTATTTCTTTATTTTTGTTTGTGTGAATGTATTAATTCCTTATTAATATTCCATTCTTTCTGTATTGAGAAAAACTTTCAGGAAAATGTGAATATTAATTGACAAATGAATATCATTTCTTTAGTATAGGTTGGGACGGATACTCTCTTATCCCGAGCTGGCGGAGGGACAGGCCCGATGAAGCCCAGCAACCTCATCTGTATTGGTAAATACAGGTGAATAGGTGCTAAAACCTGTGCGAGGCTACAGGTCTCGAACGATAAGAGCGAAGGGCAAAAAGCAGTATGCAAGTAGCAAATTAAACCTTTCCTCTATGTAAAGTGGGAAAGGTTTTTCTGTATGCTTGTGTGGGAGAATAAATGTATGTCGCAGTTTGTGGCAAATTAAGGATGAGTTCCGTACAATATATACAATTACTGTAGGGAGGTTTACCACATGACAAAAAAACGTCATCTGTTCACATCTGAGTCTGTAACTGAAGGACATCCAGATAAAATTTGTGACCAAATTTCTGATTCAATTTTAGATGCGATCTTATCAAAAGACGCAAATGCACGTGTAGCTTGTGAAACAACTGTAACAACTGGTTTAGTATTGGTAGCGGGGGAAATTACGACTTCTACTTACGTAGACATTCCGAAAATCGTTCGTGAAACAATTCAAGGCATTGGTTACACTCGTGCAAAATACGGATTCGATGCAGAAACTTGTGCAGTTTTAACATCTATCGATGAGCAATCTGCTGACATCGCTATGGGTGTTGACCAAGCGCTAGAAGCACGCGAAGGTCAAATGACTGACGCTGAGATTGAGGCAATTGGTGCAGGAGACCAAGGTTTAATGTTTGGTTTCGCATGTAATGAAACACAAGAATTAATGCCACTTCCAATCTCGCTTGCTCACAAATTAGCTCGCCGTTTAACTGAAGTACGTAAAGATGATACATTATCATACTTACGTCCGGATGGAAAAACGCAAGTTACAGTTGAGTATGATGAAAATGGTAAACCAGTACGTGTTGATACTATCGTAATTTCTACACAACATCACCCAGATGTTACATGGGAAGAAATCGATCGCGACTTAAAAGAGCACGTAATTAAAGCTGTAGTACCAGCAGAATTAATGGATGGAGAAACGAAATTCTTCATTAACCCAACTGGCCGCTTCGTAATTGGTGGACCACAAGGTGATGCTGGTTTAACAGGACGTAAAATCATCGTTGATACTTACGGTGGATACGCTCGCCACGGTGGCGGTGCATTCTCTGGTAAAGATGCAACAAAAGTTGACCGTTCTGCAGCATATGCAGCTCGTTATGTTGCGAAAAACATCGTAGCAGCTGGTCTTGCTGAAAAAGCAGAAGTACAACTTGCATACGCAATCGGTGTAGCACAACCAGTATCAATTTCAGTTGATACATTCGGCACTGGTAAAGTATCTGAAGACGTATTAGTAGAACTAGTTCGTAACAACTTCGATCTTCGCCCAGCTGGTATTATTAAAATGCTAGACTTACGTCGCCCAATTTACAAACAAACAGCAGCTTACGGCCACTTCGGACGTACTGATGTAGATCTATCATGGGAACGTACAGACAAAGCTGTAGCTTTAAAAGAGCAAGCTGGTCTATAATATATGAAAAAAAGCTTTGCGCGGTGAGCGCAAAGCTTTTTTTATTTTAATTTACTCATTATTTGAATACATGAATAAAAAATGTACTTCTTCTAGCTCAATATACTTTTTCATACGTTTATATTTCTTTTTTGCATGATTTGCAAAGGATTGAATTCTTACGGAACATGTGAAATCAACCTTTCATTTGACGTGCTTTACCTGCGCAAAAGGCACTGCTTAGTAAAAATAGCGTTGCAAAAATAATACTTACTAATGTAGCGTATGGAATTGCTCCTTTTAGAGAAAAACCGACAGTAATGGAAGCGACGAATAAGAGGATGAATGTTGTTGTTAATTTTTTATATAGTTCCATAATAGGTAGACCTCCGATTTATTTGGTAGTGCAATTTTAAAAACTGAATTCTACTATGTAGAAAATATAAGAAAAGTTAAAGGGTAGCTAACGATGTGAAGTCTAGTGGGATAAGAAAGGATGCTTTCTATTTTCCTTTTTGTGGATTAGTATACTTATATTGTATCATGATACATCATCGGCTTCATACATAATTGTATAAAGGTATGTATGATAAAATGAAGAAAAGTCTTTAAGAAAGGAAAGATGAAAAATGAGTGTAACTGAACATAAAAAACAAGCTCCGAAAGAAGTGCGCTGCAAGATCGTTACGATTTCTGATACGCGTACGGAAGAGACAGATAAGAGCGGACAATTATTACATGAATTGTTAAAAGAAGCAGGCCATACAGTGACTTCTTATGAAATTGTAAAAGATGATAAAGAAAGTATTCAGCAAGCAGTGTTAGCTGGTTATCATAAGGAAGACGTAGATGTTGTATTAACGAATGGTGGTACTGGTATTACGAAGCGTGATGTAACGATTGAAGCAGTGTCAGTGTTATTAGATAAAGAAATTGTCGGGTTTGGTGAGCTGTTCCGTATGATTAGTTATTTAGAAGATATCGGAAGCAGCGCAATGTTAAGTAGAGCAATCGGCGGTACAATTGGGCGTAAAGTAGTCTTTTCGATGCCTGGGTCTAGCGGAGCCGTTCGTCTTGCGATGAATAAATTAATTTTACCGGAATTAGGTCATATTACATTTGAGCTGCATCGCCAATGAGTAAGTGGGCTGGAATTGTATTAGCGGGCGGTATGTCGAGTAGATTCGGTGAGCCGAAAGCATTAGCGAGCTGGCAAGGTAGTACGTTTGTTGAGCATATTTTGAAAGTGATGACAGGTGCGCTCCAAGAAGTTGTAGTCATTAGTCACTCCGATATAAAAGAGCGAGTAGAGCAACTCATACAAATTCCTGTTATAGAAGATATTCCGCATTATAAAGGAAACGGCCCACTTGCTGGAATTGTATCAGGAATGGAATATATAGAAGCAGATTGGTACACTATTATGCCTTGTGATGCGCCAAATATTTCAAATGAATGGTTTCCTATTTTATTAAAGCAAACGAGTGATGAGTATGATGCGGTTGTACCTATTATTAATGGAAGAAAACAGCCGCTACTTGCAGCATATCATAACCGTGTGAAAGAGAAGATTTACACTTTACTTCAGGAAGAGAAAAGAAGTATGGGGCAGCTTTTATCACAATGTAATGTGAAATATGTTGCCGGAGAAGATGTACAAGCAAAAGCAGAATGGTTTATAAATGTGAATACGAAAGAAGAATATACGCAGGTTCAAAAAAAACTTTCAAATGAATGAAAGGTTTTTTGATATACAGAAATTGGGGAACAATTACTGTATAAAGGTATGTGAGTAAGTTGATTTTAAGGGGAATCTCTTAAAATCATCATACAGTAAAAACACTGTATAACCATATTTTAATTTTTATGGGTTTTTATTACAAGTCTGTTTAGTTATGTGTATTTTTGTTATAATGAATATAGGAATAAGGTGATATTTCACCTTGTGTATCATTTATTTAAGTAAAGTTTACAACTGTGTAATAAACTCCCTTCGTCTAGTTGAAGGGAGTTTTTCTATTTAAGCAAGCAACTCTGATGCGGTATGCTGAAGGACTTCTTCATATTTGTTAAGTAAGCCAAGAAAAATCTCATCCCAGTTCTTTGATTTTGCAAAAGATGAAGCTGCTATTCCCATCTGCTCAAGTTTTTCTTCATTTTGCAATAAAAAATAAATGGATGATAGAAATGCGTCTTCATTTTTGGGCGGACAAAGAACTCCCGTTTTTCCATCTGTAATAATATTTTTAACCCCACCACTATTCGCACCAATGACAGGTGTACCACATGCAAGTGATTCAAGTACAACGTTCCCAAATGTTTCAGTAGCAGATGGAAATACCATTAAATCGGAAGAAGCATAGGCTGCAGCTAAATCCTCACCTTGTAAATATCCAGTAAAGGTTACATTTGTTTTCGGAACAGCTTCACGCAAATTTGTTGCTAGAGGACCATCTCCTGCGATGAGCCAATGAATGTCGTTTCGAGTATGCGCTGTTTTAACGATAAGGTTTTGCAGCGTATCAATATCTTTTTCAGGAGCAATCCGTCCAACATAGGAAAGAATATACTTCGCTGTAATATTATATTTTTTTCGGAATAGGTCTGTATTATAAGATGGATGAAAGAGTGTGCAATCTACACCACGTCCCCATATATAGAGAGTGTGAAAGCCTTTATTTTTTAATTGATGTAATGTTTCAGAGGATGGTACAAAATTTTTTTGCATATGACTATGAAACCACTTTAAATAGTTCCAAAGCATATTAGAGAGAAATTCGATTTTGTAATAACGTAAATAAGCATCGAAATCAGTATGATAAGAACCGACAACTGGGATGTTTAACTTTTTTGCATAATACAATCCACAAAGTCCCATGTTGAAAGGTGTAGCAATGTGAATCATATCAGGTTTAAAAGCAAGAAGTTCCCGCTTAATGCGCGGAGTAGGAAAAGAAAAGCGACATTCTGGATATAATATTGTTAACGGGATGCTTCTCATCTTGTTCACATTCGCTACGAAATTATCTTCAGCTGTATGCTGAGGTGCGAAAACAGAATAGGCGATTTGTTCTTTCTGAAAGTAACGTGTTAATCGTTCTAATGTTTTCGCAACCCCGTTGACTTGTGGCGTAAAAGTATCGGTAAAAATGGCGACTCTCATCATATCACTCCTTTATGTGAAAAGTGGGATGAATTGATAAAAAGAGATGATGCCAGAGCAAGTGCCGAGGCACATACCGACGAATACATCAGACGGATAGTGAAGCCCTAAATAAATGCGAGAAATACCAACGCATAATGCTAATGGTAATAGAAAAACAAATAAGGTTGGATTATAGCAAATAAATGGAATGAAGACAGAGAAAACGGCTGTTGTATGACCAGACGGGAAAGAGTGGTCTTTTAATGGATGGACTGGATATTTTGCATCCTGAATTGTTAAATAAGGACGTTTTCGCGGATACCATCTTTTTAATATTTGCACAGGGATATGGCTAATTGCTAACGAAATAGCAGTTGCGATTGCGGATTGGTGCAAAGTGTCCTTTGCGAAAATTAAAAAGAACAGTGTGAGTGTAATGGAGAAAGTAGCACCACCGATATGAGTAATATTGCTGAAAAAGATATTTAATGTCTTTTGATCAAAGTATCGGTTAATACCTTTGAAAATGTAACATTCTATTTTATATAATCCACTGACCTTCATGAAAATTCTCCTCCCTCATCTACATATATATGGAGATATTAGCTTTTATTTTAATAAGATTTTGTTGAGGGAGTAATAATGTTTTGTAAAGAAAAAGTTAGATTTTATAAAAAAAGCTGCCAGTATTATGGCAGCGGTAAAATCATTTTTGTAATGATTTATAATATTGACCTTTTTCAACATATTGTGTGCGAATTCGCTCCATGTCTTTACGGTCTTCTTCTGTTAATTCACGAACGACTTTCGCTGGGCGACCGAAAGCTAATGTGTTTGGCGGGATTTTCTTTCCTTGTGAAACGAGGCTTCCAGCACCGATAAAGGCTCCTTCGCCAATTTCAGCACCATCCAATATAATAGAGCCCATTCCAATTAAAGCATCCTTTTTTATATGGCAGCTATGTAAAATAACTTGATGACCAACTGTAACGTCATCTTCTAAAATAAGAGGATACTGTGGGCTTTGGTGGAGTGTACATTGATCTTGTACATTTACCCGGTCACCAATGATTGTTGGTGATACGTCACCTCGGATGACTGTATTAAACCAAATACTTGCTTCCTCGCCAATTGTCACATCACCTGTAATGGTTACGTAGTCAGCGATAAAAGCACTACTCGAAATTTTCGGATTTTTTTCTTTGTAAGGATATATCATGTAAAGCCTTCCTTTCCTAGAGACTAGTTTAAGTGTATCAAATTATGAAAAAGAGTGAAATGGAGGAGGTCCGTATGTGGAATTATGAGGCAGAGGAAGCGAAAGCTGTAGTCGTTATTGTGCACGGCGCTATGGAGTATCACGGACGTTACGAAGCAGTCGCGGAAATGTGGAATCATATCGGCTATCATGTCGTGATGGGGGACCTTCCGTCACATGGAACGACTTCAAGAAATAGAGGACATATTGATTCGTTTGATGAATACATAGAGGAAGTTAAATTATGGGTGAAAGAAGCAAGAAAGTACCGGTTACCCATTTTTCTATTCGGTCATAGTATGGGCGGTCTTATCGTCATTCGTATGATGCAAGAAACAAAGAGAGAGGATATAGACGGTATTGTTTTAAGTTCACCATGTTTAGGCGTATTAGCTGCACCTGCTGCGCCGCTTCGAGCGGCGTCAAAAATATTAAACGTCGTTGCTCCAAAATTGCAATTTGCAACAAATCTTACAGTGGAAATGTCAACACGTAATCATGAAGTGAGAGATGCGATGGAGAATGATTCATTGTTCTTGCGCAAAGTATCAGTACGTTGGTATAGTGAATTAATTAAGTCTATCGAGATTGCTCATAAAAAAATAGGCGATTTTCCAGACGTTCCACTCTTGCTAATGCAAGCATGTGAGGATAAACTTGTAGATAAAACACGTGTCCGTACTTGGTTTGATAATGTTAAAATAAGTGATAAGGCTTTTAAAGAATGGCCGAATTGTTATCATGAGTTATTAAATGAGTATGAGCGTGATGAAATTTTGAATTATATTCAGTCATTTACTGAAATACGCATCAATAACATAATAGAAACAAATAAGTAAATTATTTGTACATTGAATAGAGGAGATGAAGGAAGAAGTGAACGTACCGAGTAATCCCATAACGCTCATGGCGAAAGTATACCGTGATGTGTTTCCGGTTGTACACCATGAGCTAGCGATGTGGAAAGAGCGTGCCTACCATATTCCGAATGATGAGCTTCATAGTCAGGCAATCGCAAGTATTGAGCATAAAACGTTTCATTGCGAAGGCGGTGGCATTTTAGCGCTATTAGCGAATGAACACCGAGAGGAATGTATTCGTTTTATCGTCGCATATCAAACGATTAGTGACTACTTAGATAATTTATGTGATCGCAGTACATCACTTGATCCAAATGATTTTGCCGCGTTGCATGAATCGATGTTAATGGCATTATCACCTGAAGTAGAAGGTGGCGGTAATTATTATCGTTATCGTGATGATCAAGATGATGGTGGTTATTTAGATGAACTTGTTGAAACGTGCCAAGATGTTTTAAAGAAAACAAAGCACTATGACAAAATTGCTCCTGTTCTTCATGAACTTGCTTGTTATTATTGTGATTTGCAAATTCATAAACACGTGAAGTTAGAAGAAAGAGAACCACGCTTACAAACATGGTTTGAAGCACATAAAGAAAACTTACCCGAGATGAGTTGGTTTGAATTTTCAGCATGTGCCGGTTCTACGCTTGGAATCTTCTGTCTTGTAGCATATGCATTTCATGATGAATTACATGATGAAGATATTGCGAAAATTAGACAAGGGTACTTCCCTTACGTACAAGGACTTCACATTTTACTTGATTATTTCATTGATCAAGAAGAAGACCGCGCCGGCGGGGATTTGAATTTCTGTAGTTATTATGAAAACGAGCAAGCTATATTAGATCGTATGAAACATTTTGTAGAAGAAGCAGAGAAGAGCATTGGTGATTTGCCTCATGCGAAGTTTCATCGTCTTATAAGCCGAGGGTTACTTGGTATTTATTTATCAGACCAAAAAGTATCAGCACAAAAGAATATGCACAAAATGGCACGGCGCATTGTAAAATATGGAGGCCTCACTTCACGATTCTTCTATTGGAACGGGAAGATGTACCGAAAGAAAATGGCGCAGTGATAAAGAAAACCACTCTTATAGAGTGGTTTTTGTTGTAATATGGTAAAGGGGTATTGGAAATGAAGCGTGTGTTTCAAAAGCTATATGACCATATTGAAGTAACATTACTCGTGCTACTTTCCATTTCATTTGTAACTGGAATGTATATGATAGTGAATAAAGCCGGCGGTCCTACAACGATGGATTATGTAGCGCAAGTTATCATTGCATTGATTATTATAGTAGATATTGTCTTTTTAATAAGTGGTAGAAAAAAAGAAAATAGTAAATAAAAAGCATTTGTACATGGGAGTACAAATGCTTTTTCATTATGATCGTATTTTTGAAAAAATATATATAGGAAGTTCAATCGCAAAAATAACTAAAACAGACAGTCCAAATAAAGGCATGACAGCGCCTAGTATAACCATCATGATAAAGAAAACGAGTACACTTTTCTTATCTCTTTGCTTTGGCGGTGCTGCTACTTTTCCTTTCGGTTTTCTTGCTAACCACATTTTTATTCCGTAATAAATGAGAAGTAATAAAGATAATGTCGTTAGTAAGCATAATATTTTATTTGGCCATCCGAATAAATGACCTTCGTGAAGCGGGATACCGTAAGTGAACCATTGCGCAAATAAGCCATAATCACGATAGTCCGTTTTCGAAATGAGTTCTCCGCTATATTGATTAAAGTAAGCTGTTATTTCTTCATTTGGTGCGACGTGCATACCTGTAATACCAGAACCGCTCGATTTCGAAACAGTAAATACACCTTTCGGATCAGCTGGTAGTGAAATAACATATGGTTTCTTTATTTTAATTCCTTTTTGTAATTCATCGACAGAAATTGCTTTTGGTTCATTAGAATTCGATTCAGGAGGAGCTTCTTTTCTAGTTGCCCACGGCAATTCTTTTACCTTTGATTCAGGCGGTGCCATATACAACTTTGGATATCCGATTGATTCATTCGACGCTGCAATTTTATAAATTTGGTTGCCCATAAATCCTGACCACGGCAATCCGGATGCGACTAGCAGAACGAGAGGAATTGTAAATATAATACCGATAATAGAATGACGTCGTTTTGCTTTTTCTCGCTTATTGGATGCCGGTGTGTTTTTGAATTGGCGTATACTCATGTACAACCCAGTTACAATTAAGAAGATTGTCCAACATGCCGCAAGTTCTACAATATAGTTAACGACAGTGCCACCAACTAAAAGAGAACTATGTAATTCCCTCATTATATTGGCAAATGTTTCACTTGCGTTTTGATCCCCAACAATTTGATTATTGCTATCTAAATATACATACTTTTGTTGTCCAGTATACTCATTTGCAATGGTAAGTCTCGTATTATAATCCCCATTAAACTCACTAATTTTTGCCACGCTATAATGTGGATATTTTTTCTCTGTTAAGGAAATAGAATCAGCCATCGAAATAGATTCTGTCTGGGCGCTCTTCCCAAAATATAAATCTTTATAGATGAAATCTTCAACCTCTTCCCGAAATAAATACCCAATTCCGCTCAGTGACAACGTAATAAGAAGCGGCGTAATAAAAAGCCCAGCATAAAAATGCCAACGCCAAAAAATGTAATGAAGCGAACGATTTCCTTTCATACTCTCAGTTCCCCTAACCTTCCCTATATGAATAACTACTTATTTAATATAGCGAGATTAAGTGTGATTACTTTGAAAGAATTGTGAAGAAAGTTAAAAGTTTTGGTGATTTTTATTAAACAAAAAATACATTTCAAAAGGATGTTTTCTATGTTTATGAAGATTTCTTTGTATTTGATACATACATCCTAACAACCGCTTTCGCAAGACATTGAGAGGAATCAACAAAATCCTCACTCGCCACCACATTCAAATCAGTACATGCGATAATTGCCGTATCAACTTCCTCTCTCAATTGTAAAACGAGCGCATTCCACAATTCGTGAGCTTTTTCAACCTCTCCAGATTTAATACAAGTAATAATTTGATTAATCATTTCCTGCCATGTTTCATGATGAATGTATTCTATATTCCGCTTTGTAATCCCATCTTGATAAATACTAGCTTGAACAGTTGCTTCTGTTGCGAGAAGAGCGACTCTTTTTGTATTTTCAGGAATTGCTTGTAACGTTTCATCGACTATATTTAAAATTGGAATAGAAAGAGATTGCTGTAATTCTTCAAAATAAAGATGCGCTGTATTGCACGGCATAGCAATAAAGTCTACACCAGTACTTTCAAGTTTTTGTGCTCCTTCAATAATCGCTTTTTTCATCGATTCGTGATCAATAGGGCGATCCATGTAAAACGGTGTTGGACACGAATAGATCATCATATGAGGAAAGTCCATATCATGCTTTGCTCCGTATATTGTTTGGCACCCTGCTACAACTGTATCGACGAATGGTCCAGTTGATTTTGGCCCCATTCCCGCTAGTATTCCGATCATTGTTTCGTCTCCTTTAATATGTAATTAAAAACGTTTTTTGCGAACGATAAAAAGAAATAAGGTAAATAATAAAAATGAATATACGATAGTCCAAGCTGTGAGCCATAGCGTGTGAGCCAGTATATTATATTTGTATTGCCCAAGCATTAGAAAGCTTTCGACAGGTGGTAAAAACCATAGTAACTCTTTTTTAAACCGGATAGATGCAATCGTTATAAGCAATATAAATGTAAGGCTAAGCCAAGCAGTGCCTGCTTTTTGAATCATATTTCTAGTAAATAATGTTGCGATTGAAATTCCTAGTATAGAGAAAGACATGTGAGCGAGAAATCCGACTAGAAATAAAGAAACTGTCATTTTTTCATTAAACATTTGCAAAATAATGGGGTAAATTACGGATATAAAAGATAACACAGTACAAATGAGAAGAGCCGTAATATATTTACCAACATATAGTGCGGAAATATTATTTGTATGTGAAATAGTAATTTGTTCTTGTACAGGGTCTTCTGTATGGAAAAGTGTGACCGTAATCCAGGCGGATAATAAATAAAGTGCGAGTGCTGTTTCTAAGTATGTCGGTACAATAGGAGTTGGTTTATATGTATATACAAAAAGTAAGCTCACAAAGTACATCGCAATAGGAGGGATATACTTATACGATTTTGTATAGTCGAGAAAATGGTAACGAATAAGCGCGAACATAATAAACCTTCTTTCGATTTAAAAGTTAGGTTGTAGCAGTGTGATAGATGCTTTTTTATGTAATAAAAACTGAAGTATGTCGTTTGTATATTCTTTTTCGATTTGTAATTGAATAAGGTTTTGATTTGAATGGTGTGCAACGTGTATAAAACCGGATTGCTTTTGTAGTTCTATCGCTGAAAATGTTTCGTGAACGATTGCTTCAATATAGACTTGTTCTGCCCCTTTTTGTACAAAAGTATCTGCTGTGATTGTATGATTTGCTAACGTCACAATTCTATCGGCGAAGTTTTCTAATAGTTGTTTTTCATGACATGTGAAGAGTATAGATATACCTTGTTGTTTTAATGAGAGTAAAATATGTTCTAATTCTTGCTGAGAGTTAGGATCGAGCCCAGAAAGCGGTTCGTCTAAAATTAATAAATGTACGTCCGTAAGTAATGCTTGCATAATGCCTGTTTTTTGTTTCATACCTTTTGAAAAGTTTCGTACAACGGAATGCCTTGCATGATGTAAGTGAAAAGACTCAAGGAGCATCGGAATTTTATTTTTTAAATATTTTGTTGATAAACCGTGAATGTGGCCGAGATGATATAGATAATCCTCTAATGTAAAACGGATCCCTTCAGGAAAATGTTCAGGTACATAGCCAATTTGTATATGTTCTTTTCTTTGAAGTGCCCCTGCCGTAGGTGAAATAAAACCTGCAATTATTTTGAGTAGAGTACTTTTTCCAGTCCCGTTCCCGCCAACAATGGCGAGCGCTTCTCCTTCTGGAATGGATAAATCAATGTTGTCTAGTATAAGTGATTTGCCATACTTCTTTTGAATTCTCCTTAGTTCTACTAGCAAAGTTCTATCCTTCTTTCTTTAAATAGTGTATATATCCATTATATAGGAGAATAACGAAAAGACGTGCAGTGAGTGCACGTCTTTTTTTGTTATCTTTTGTCGATAAGTCGATATGTTGTGTCGAATCGTCGATATATCGAAAAAATCGTTGATATATTTTAAGTTACGATAGATATAATTGAAAAATCGTCGATATATTATCGCTTCTCAATCGCCACAATAAATGGCGGGTTATTTTGCTGGTTAATGAAGCCGTATCGCAGTACGTGAGCTTGTTTTTGGTCTAGTTCTTCAGCAAATGTAAGCACAGCGTCGCGTTCTACTTGTCCTTCTGGGTGTCCGTGGTAAATAACAAGGACGATGATACCTTCAGGTGCCATTACATCTAATAATTGTTCGATCGCTGAAATTGTTGAGTTCGATTTTGTAACGATATGCTTGTCTCCGCCTGGAAGGTAACCTAAGTTGAAAATTGCGCCTGTTACTTTTCCTTTTGCATCTTCTGGTAATACGGATAGAAGTGTATCGTGACTATCGTGAACTAAAACAGTACGTTCGAAAAGCTCTTTTTCTTTTAGACGAGTTGTTGAGCTTTCAATTGCCTCTTTTTGAATATCAAATCCAAATACTTTTCCGTTATCTCCAACGATTTCAGCTAGGAAGCAAGTGTCATGCCCATTGCCTAAAGTTGCGTCTATAGCATAATCGCCTTCTTTTACTGCCGTTTGCAAGAGAGCGCGAGCAAACGGTAATACACGTTCTAATTTCATTTTTGTTTCTCCTCATTTGCATATTTTCCTTGCCAGCTTCCGCGGCGCACAAATTCTGCATCGATGGAATTTAATACTTCCCATTTATTTAAGCTCCACATTGGACCAATCATTAAATCAGGTGGACCGTCACCTGTGATGCGGTGCACAATTACGTCTTCTGGAATAATTTCAAGTTGGTCAACAACGAGACTTACGTAATCCTCAAGAGAAAGGAACTCGAGTTGTCCTTTTTCATATTGTTTCACCATTGGCGTTCCTTTTAATAAATGAAGTAAGTGGATTTTAATTCCTTGTACATCAAGCTTCGCTACTTCACGAGCTGTCTCCATCATCATGTCGTAATCTTCAAGTGGAAGACCGTTAATAATATGAGAGCAAACTCGAATACCATGCTTGCGTAATTTATTTACACCTTCCACATAAGACGGATAATCGTGAGCGCGATTAATAAGGTTTGCAGTACGTTCATGAACAGTTTGTAATCCGAGTTCAACCCAAAGATACGTACGTTTATTTAAGTCCGCTAAATATTCAACGACATCGTCCGGTAAACAATCTGGACGAGTTGCGATAGAAAGACCGACAACGTCTTTTTCTGCTAGAAGCGGTTCGAATTTTTCTTTTAACACTTCAAGTGGTGCGTGTGTATTTGTGTACGCCTGAAAATAAGCGATACATTTTCCATCTTTCCACTTTGAACGCATTTTTTCTTTCATTTCATGATATTGCGTTATAACATCATCGCGGCGATCGCCAGCGAAGTCACCAGATCCAGCAGCACTGCAAAATGTACAACCGCCATAAGCAACTGTACCGTCACGGTTCGGGCAATCGAAGCCAGCGTCTAATGAAACTTTAAAGATTTTTTCACCAAATTCATTTCGTAAATGGTAATTCCATGTATGATAACGTTTATTGTCGTTTGTATATGGAAAAGGGTTTTGAACCTTCATTACTTTCCCTCCTAAGCCGAGTCAAAATGAAACAAAATCCATTATAACATACTCATAAGGTTCATATGGAAGGGACACACTAAAGGGGAATTGAAGCAAGGAGGGACAATTATGGCAGAGCGTCAATCACTTGAATCGTATATTACACAAGCGGAACAAGCGGTGGAATATGCGAAAGAACAATTAGACCTTGGTATGAGACAAGAGCATTACAATACGATGGAGTATTCAGATGCGCAGTTACAATTAGAACAAGCGTATAACGATTTACAAACGATGCAACAACATGCGAATGATGAGCAACGTGAGCAGTTAAATAGAGCACGTATGGCAATTCGCCAATTGCAACATCAAATGATTATTACACCGCACTAATAAGGAGTGAATGTAATGGCGAAACGTTCAGATCAAAATAACCCAGAACAAAAAACGCAAAATGGACATAACGCTGAGTTTTCGAATGAGCTTGATCCAGTGGTTCAAGTGAAACAGCGTAACAGTAAAAAGGGACAACCTCAAAAATCGAAACAATCAGAGTAGACCAGGTCGCAATATGACCTGGTTTTATGCAATTCAAATTGTGTTTAGCGTCATTTGGATGAAAATCTTTAAAATGGGTCCATTAGAATGGATTTGGCGTGTTATTACGTATTGGACGGTAACACCTTTAAAGAAATAAAGAGAGAAGTGGGCTGTTCCTTTTGTGGAGCAGCCCATTTTTTATTGTCATCTTTTTCGGTAAGTCGATATTACTTGTCGAATCGCTAATAAAATTTCATTTACCAATGAACCTTACACACTCACCTTTTTATCTTACAAAAGTGTAAGGTAATTGTAATGTTAACAAATAGCAGTTCCCTTCCAAAAGGCGCAAAATAGGTAATGGAAAAACAAGCGTAGGAGGATATATATGACGAAACCAGTTGTAGACGTGAAAAACGTTCAAAAAGTGTACGGTAAAAAAGGTGAGAATCAATCACACGCATTAAAAGGTGTTTCATTCTCAATTCAAGAGGGTGAGTTTGTCGGAATTATGGGACCATCTGGTTCTGGTAAAACGACATTATTAAATGTAATTTCAACGTTAGATAAAGCAACAGGCGGCGTTGTTGAAATTGCGGGTACGGATATTACGAAAATGAAGCAAGGTGAGCTTTCAGATTTCCGCTCACAAAAGTTAGGATTCATCTTCCAAGATTTTAACTTATTAGAGAACTTATCTATTTACGAAAACATTGCACTTCCACTATCTCTTCAAGGTGTCTCGTCACGGAATATTGGACCGAAAGTAGAAAAGGTAGCAGATATGTTAGGCATTTCAGCAATTCTTCAAAAGTATCCATCTGAAGTATCTGGTGGACAAAAGCAACGTTCAGCAGCAGCACGTGCGTTAGTGCATGAACCTGCAATTATTTTAGGGGACGAGCCAACAGGAGCGCTTGATTCTAAAAATGCAACGAGTTTACTTGATGCGATGACAAATTTAAATAAAGATCAAGGCGTATCTATTATGATGGTTACACATGATCCTTACAGTGCAAGTTATTGTCAGCGTATTTTATTCATTCAAGATGGTGAGCTATATAAAGAGATTCACCGCGGTGGTACGCGTGAAGAGTTCTATAAAGAAATTTTAGATGTACTTGCAGATTTAGGTACACAAAAAGCGTAAGAAAGGAGATATAGAGCATGTTATTCAAACTTTCCATGTCAGGGCTAAAGAGTAAGCTAAAAGATTACATCGTCTTACTTGTTGGTCTTGTCATGTCGATTTCAATTTTTTATATGTTTCAAACGTTAGCACTGAATAAAGCGTTTATCGAATCTAACTCAGTTATTCAATCAATTGGATTTGTATTCCAAGCAGGTTCATTTTTACTAGCCATTATAACGTTCTTCTATATTTTATATGCGAACTCTTTCTTATTATCTCTTCGTCAAAAAGAGTTTGGTATGTATATGATGTTAGGAGCAAAAAAGCATAAAGTTACATTACTTATGTTTATCGAAACAATCGTATTAGGCGCTGCATCTCTTGCGATTGGTATTACAGTTGGTGTAGGACTTGCAGAAGGTATTGGTCAGTTATTAATGAAACAATTAGAATTTGCTGGTGAAGGTTATAAAGCATTTTATCTGCCATCTATGACTGTTACTTGTATCTTCTTCTTTGCACTATTTGTATTATCAGCAATTATGAACAGTATTAAGTTATCACGTATTTCTGTACTGCAACTTGTACATGCAGATGCACAAACAGAACGTGTTGCGGTAAAAGGAAAAATGACAGGTTTAGTCGCATTCCTTGCGGTAATTTTATTAGGAATGGGCTATGCATCAATGATTTACATGGAAAAACTAAGAGAAATGGGAATCCTTATTGCATTAATTACAACAACAGCTGGTACTTACATGCTATTTGGATCACTTCTTCCGGTCTTTATTAAAAAGTTAAAAAGTAATAAAAAGCGTAGTGAAAAAGGACTTAACGCTTTTACATTTGCACAATTAAACTTCCGTATTAATAGCTTAACAAAGGTGCTTGCGACAGTAGCGATGTTAGTTGCTCTTGGAGCTGGTGCAATTTCAGGTGGTATGGCGTTTAAAAATAACGTTATAAAAATGGTTGATGGTTTCGTAATATATGATTCAGTAGTTCATAATCCAACAGCTGAAGAAAAGAAAATTTTAGACGGTATTACATTTAAAGAGAAAAGCGAATACCGTTACAAAGTTGATGATAAATACGTTTATTATGTAAAAGAGGATTTAGAGAAAAATCGTCCTTTAGTAAAAGATATGACAAATATGAAGTCGATGAAGGATTTAGTGAATACGAAGAAAGTTTCAGCGGATCTGCCAGTAGGTGCAGTTTCTAGAGAAATGAATGAAAAAGATGCGAATGCTAAAGCACTTCCAGAAGAATGGGACGAGGCTTTCAGAACAATCCAGCCATTCTACGTACATGAAGATCATGCAATTAAAATTGTTGATCAAAAAATGTACGATACTGTAAATGGTAAAGAAGGAATCGTATTTACTGGAAAAACAGATGATTTTGAAGCACACACAAAAGAATGGAAAAAGCTTGACGAGTTGCAACTAGATAAATATAAAAATATACAAGCTGAAAGATTAGATAGTAAATATCAAGCTTACGACATGTTCTACGGCGTTGCGAGCGGAACGGTGTTTATGGGATTCTTCCTTGGAATTGCATTTTTAGCAATGATGGCAAGTTGTTTAATGTTTAAAATTCTTTCTGGTGCATCAAAAGATATTACGCGTTATCAAATGCTTCGTAAAATCGGTGTGCGCCGTGAATTATTAACGAAATCAATTTATAAAGAGTTATTCTTAGTATTCCTATTCCCTGCAATTGTAGGTATCGCTCACGTATTAGTAGGTATGAATATTTTCGGATTTATTTTAATCGATCCGTACTTCCGTATTTGGGTGCCAATCGTAATTTTCGTAGTTATTTACACGGTTTATTACTTCATTACCGTTCAATTGTATAAAGGAATTGTTCTTCCGAAAGAAGATTAATATAAAAAATACCGGGCACAGGATGCTCGGTATTTTTTATGATTCCATATATTCATCACATAACACACGTTGTAAATCTTTCTTATCAACATGCGTTAAACCCCAGTCACAAATCATGTCCAGTAATGGAATAAGAGATAACCCCTTATTGGTTAACGAATATTCAACGCGGGGAGGGACCTCTGGATATACAGTACGTTGAATTAATTCGTCATTTTCTAAATCTCTTAATTGGTTTGTTAACGTTTTATGAGATATGTCTTTTATATATCTTTGCAACTCTCCAAATCTTTTTTGCGGTTTTTCGTATAGCTCATATAAAATCATTACTTTCCATTTCCCCTGGATAATTTGTAATGTCGCATCAAATTCATTTAAATATTTTTTTGGAGTCAATCCAATCACCTCCTTAAAAGGTACCTTGAGGTTACTAAAGGAAAACAAGGTGCGTACTTTTTTATATTCATGTTCAATTGTAAACTGACGTTACAAGAAATACAAAAGGAGTGACGTTTTAATGAAACGGGGATTTATTGTGATTACAGGTGCTTCTTCAGGAATTGGGGCAGCGACTGCAAAATTATTTATAGAAAAAAGATATAATGTCTTAGTAATTGCAAGGAGAGCAAATCTTTTAGATCAATTTACTGGTGATAATGTTATGAAGGCTGTTGTAGATGTAACAAATAAGGTAGCATTGGAACAAGCTATTTCAGAGGCGAAATTTAAATTTGGCCCAGTAGAGGCAATTATTAATAATGCTGGTCGGATGTTATTAGGTGATATTGCTGTGCAAGATTATAAGGAATGGAAAGAGATGTATGATGTAAATGTACTAGGGGTTTTAAATGGTATGCAAGCAGTCCTTCCGTCTATGATAGAACGAGAAACTGGTACGATTATTAATATAAGTTCAATTGCTGGAAAGAAAACGTTCGGAGACCATGCGGCGTATGTCGGTACAAAATTCGCTGTTCATGCAATGAGTGAAAATGTTCGTAAAGAAGTTTCTAAACATAACGTTCGTGTTATTACAATTGCACCAGGTGTTGTAGAGACAGAATTACTAAGTCATACTTCAAATGAGCAGATAAAAGAAAACTATGTATCGTGGAAAGATTCGATTCAGGGTGGATTAAATCCGAATACAGTTGCTGAAACAATTTATTTTGTATTTAACCAACCTCAAAATGTAAATATAAGAGAAGTAGTATTAGCACCAACAAAACAAGAAGCATAAAAAAACCGAGCGAAACTGCTCGGTTTTTATTATTTTCAGAAAAAACACTTTAATGTTACTGAAATATATAATATAATGTAAATAAGTAACATAATATAGAAGTAGAAGTAGAAGTAGAAGTAGAAGCAGAAGCAGCTGGAAAATGAAAGGAGAAATCCGATCTGTAGAAAGAGGCTGAACTTGTATCCCCCTATTATTCCTATCCCCACTGGATTTGCACAATTATAAATTTCCAAATGAAGAATTTTCGGACCTAAAAGTATATTGTAGAAATAATGGATAATACATGGAAATCTCATAGCGTGATAAGGTAAAATGGACAACATGATGAGAAAATTACCGTTCATAAGATGAGGAGAATACATGTATGGAAGTTGTAGAGGCATTAAAAGATATAAGCCAAATTGAGGCTATGAAAAAGTATTTAAAAGAGCACTCGCAGCGAGATTATCTTTTATTTGTTATTGGAATTAACACAGGATTAAAGATTACTGAGCTACTTAGTATGAAATTTGAAGATGTATTACATGAAGATGGAACTGTTAAAGAGTTTTATTCTCTTCCTGTGAAAGATGAAAAATTTAAACAAGATATTTATTTAAATACAAAAGTAAAAGAAGCGCTGTTAGATTACGCACAATCTATTGATGTGAAAAGAGAAAACTACGTATTTCAATCTAATAAAACGACAAATTCAATTACGCGCCAACAAGCGTATCGTGTAATTCATAGTGCTGCGGAAGCAGTTGGAATTGTTGGGAAGATTGGAACGAACTCAATGAGAAAAACCTTTGGGTTTCATGCGTACAAAAGAGGAATAGCGATTGCACTATTGCAAAAACATTTTCACCATGCAACACCTTCAGAGACATTGAAGTATTTGGGAATCTCAAAAGATGAAGAATTTAAAACGGAGATTGATGTAGATTTATAAAAGCCGTAACTAAAAACTTTAGGAGGCGGAAAATATGAATATTAGAGAAAGTGAGCTTCCGGGCATTGGTTGTAAGTTTGAAGTAATTACAAAAGGTAATGAAAAAATGGTTATCGTTATTCATGATGATGGAAGAAGAGAAATGTATCATTTTGATGCGGATCATGATGAGAGTATTTCAAGCATTTCTCTTCGCGATTCTGAAGCGAGACAAATTGCGGCTATATTAGGCGGAATGGTGTATAGGCCACAAGCTTTAGATACAATTGAAATGGCTTTTGAAGGATTATCCATTGAATGGTTTAAAGTAGAAAATAACGCACCAGTTGTACAAAAAACAATTGGTAGTTTAAGTGTTCGAAAAACATATAACGTAACAATTATTGCTATTTTGAAAAAGAATATGAAGAAATTTTTCAATCCCGGACCAGATTCAATCATTGATGCTGGTGACATGCTCGTATTATCGGGTGAAAGGCATGAGGTAAAAAGAATTATTAAGGAGTTACTTTCAGCTGGAGGTGACTCATAATCGATGAATACTTTAGTCTTTGAAGTTGGAACTGCGTTAGTATTAGTCGCTTTTGCAGCTATTCTCGCTGCAAAGTTAAAGTTCTCGATTATTCCGTTCCTCATTATACTCGGTATGCTAGTAGGGCCTCATGCCCCAGATTTAGGGCTTATCGATTTAAGATTTATTGAAAGTGGAGAAGTTATTTCCTTCCTCGGCCGTATTGGCGTCATCTTCCTCTTATTTTACCTAGGATTAGAATTCTCAATAAAAAAATTAATTAAATCAGGAAAGTCGATTGCTTTTGGGGGAACCGTTCATATATCACTTAATTTTATATTAGGTTTACTTTACGGATATATAATGGGTTTCCCCTTATTAGAAACATTAATCATTGCTGGAATCATAACAATTTCATCAAGTGCAATTGTCGCAAAAGTAATTGTTGATTTAAGAAGATCTGGTAATAAAGAGACTGAATTAATATTAGGAATCATTATGTTTGATGATATTTTTTTAGCTGTATATTTATCAGTCGTTTCAGGGTTAGTACTCGGTGGTGCCACATCATTTGTAGGTGCTCTTACATCGGTTTTAATCGCAGTAGGGTATATGCTACTATTCTTTGTAATCGCTAGAAAAGCTACGCCGTTCTTAAATAAAATATTAGATATTTCGTCCAATGAAATTTTTATTATCGTAATATTCGCTATTCTATTCTTTGTAGCAGGATTTTCAGAGACGATTCATGTTGCTGAGGCCATTGGAGCTTTATTGTTAGGACTTGTCTTTTCAGAAACGGAGCATAGCGATCGAATTGAGAAGCTCGTCATCCCATTCCGTGATTTCTTTGGAGCCATATTCTTTTTCAGTTTCGGTTTAAGTATAGATCCGTTTTCGCTTGGTGGAGCAGTGTGGTTGGCATTAGGAGCAGTTTTTATTACGCTCATCGGTAATTTTACAGCGGGAATGCTCGCGGGCCGTAAAGCTAGTTTATCCCATAAAGCTTCCACAAATATTGGATTAACTCTCGTATCACGCGGAGAATTTTCTATTATTGTAGCCAATATCGGCATTGCTGGTGGCTTAATGGCAACGATTAAGCCGTTCTCTGCACTGTACGTTTTAATATTGGCATCGTTAGGACCGTTGTTAACGAAGGAGTCTGGAAGGATATATTCCTTGCTAGATAAAATGTTTAAATGGAGCGCGAAAGAACATGCAAAGCGAGAAAAAGAAGTTGGATAATAGAGAAATAAGAGGCTGCATATCAGTTCATGCAGCCTCTTATTTTTCTATATTGTTACTGTTGTCGTTTTTTGTCGGTAAGTCGATATATTTTAATAATCGCTGATATATTTCGAGTTGCGCCGATATATTTTGATAATCGCTGATATATTTCGAGTTGCGCCGATATATTCTAATAATCGCTGATATAATCCAAGCGGCAATCAATATAATTTCATTTACCGAGAAACCATTATCTGAATTTCATCAACTATTAATCAGTTGCCTTCCTATTTAAAAACGACTACAATTTTACTGTTATAGATGAACGAAAAAAATAGAATAGGAGGGGAGACTATGCCAAGGAAAGTATGGCTATTAGTAGCTGGGATGATTATTAATGTCACGGGTGCTTCTTTTTTATGGCCTTTTAATACAATTTATTTGCATGATCACCTAGGAAAATCTTTATCTGTGGCCGGAATGGTATTAATGATCAACTCGCTTACTGGTGTAATCGGAAACTTGCTCGGCGGTGTTTTATTTGATAAATGGGGCGGTTATAAATCAACTTTAGTAGGGATTGTTATTACACTCGTATCGATTTTAGGTCTTGTGTTCTTCCACGGTTGGCCGTTATATGTTGTGTGGCTAGCATTAATCGGCTTTGGTTCTGGAATGGTCTTCCCATCGATGTATGCGATGGTTGGTACGGTTTGGCCAGAGGGCGGAAGACGAGCATTTAATGCGATGTATGTTGGACAAAATGTTGGTATTGCGATCGGAACAGCGTGTGGTGGTTTAGTTGCGTCGTATCGTTTTGATTATATTTTCTTAGCGAACTTTATTTTATACTTTGTTTTCTTCTTAATCGCTTTTATTGGATTCCGTGGTATGGAAGACAAAAAAGAGCCAGGAGTACAAAAAGAAGTCGAAACAGAAAAAGGGTGGACGCTTACACCGGGATTCAAAGCACTTCTTATTGTGTGTGTAGCATATGCTTTATGCTGGGTTACATACGTACAGTGGCAAGGGGCAATTGCAACACATATGCAAGAATTAAACATTAGTCTTCGTCACTATAGTTTATTATGGACGATAAACGGAGCGATGATTGTTTGTGCGCAGCCATTAGTTAGTATGCTAATTCGCTGGATGAAGCGTTCTTTAAAACAACAAATTATGATTGGAATCGTCATTTTTGCGGCGTCATTCATTGTGTTAAGTCAAGCGCAGCAATTTACGATGTTCCTCGTTGCGATGGTGACATTAACGATTGGTGAATTATTCGTATGGCCAGCAGTTCCGACGATTGCAAATATACTTGCGCCAAAAGATAAGTTAGGGTTTTATCAAGGTGTTGTAAATAGTGCGGCGACTGTAGGGAAAATGTTCGGACCGGTCGTTGGCGGAGCGATTGTTGATTTATACAATATGGAAGTATTGTTTATAGCAATCATGGTAATGCTTGTAGTAGCGCTTATAGCAACGAGCATGTATGATAAACGAGTAAAAGTAGAAGAAACAGTTGAAGAAAAAATTGCAGTTTAGTTTGACGGAACATGTAACATGTTTTAGAATATATTTAAATAAAACAACCTTTGGAACAAGGGAGATAGCTCGGCTGTCTAAAGACGAATTCGTTAGTTATTAAGAGTAACGATTAACCGAGAAGCCCCGCTTTAAGTAAGCTCTTAAGAGATACGAGGCGGAGGGTAGTTCGCATTAACTCATATTTGTAATAACAGTGAGAAGGAGTAGTAGTAATAGAAGCTGGTTTAGAGAGTTGACGGTCGGTGCAAGTCAATCCACGTTTCGTTATGAACTCGCCTTTGAGTTGCAGTTGTGAAACTAATAGTAGCAATTGCCGTTAATCCACGTTACGGATCTAAGCGAATGTATATTTGTACATTAATTTAGGGTGGTACCGCGGGAATCTATAACCTCTCGTCCCTTTCTAGGGATGAGAGGTTTTTTGTATTTTGGGCGGTGAAAATAAATAGAATTTCAAGGAGGGTATCTCATGAGCTTTAATCATCAAGATATTGAGAAAAAGTGGCAAGGGTACTGGGAAGAGAATAAAACATTCCGTACGCCAGATGAGACAGAAAAACCAAAATTTTATGCACTAGATATGTTCCCATATCCATCAGGTGCAGGCCTACACGTAGGACATCCAGAAGGTTATACAGCGACAGATATTTTATCTCGTATGAAGCGTATGCAAGGATATAACGTTCTTCATCCAATGGGATGGGATGCATTCGGTCTTCCAGCAGAGCAATATGCACTTGATACTGGAAACAGCCCAGCAGAATTTACAGAGCATAATATTAATACGTTCCGTAACCAAATTAAATCATTAGGTTTCTCTTACGATTGGGACCGTGAAGTAAATACAACAGATCCAAACTACTACAAGTGGACACAATGGATCTTCCTAAAACTATTTGAAAAAGGCTTAGCTTACGTGGATGAAGTACCTGTAAACTGGTGCCCAGCACTTGGTACAGTACTTGCAAACGAAGAAATCATTGACGGTAAGAGTGAGCGTGGTGGACATCCAGTTGAACGTCGTCCGATGAGACAGTGGATGTTAAAAATTACAGCTTACGGAGATCGTCTATTAGAAGATCTAGATGAGCTTGATTGGCCAGAAAGCTTAAAAGATATGCAACGTAACTGGATCGGTCGTTCTGAAGGTGCAGAAGTACACTTCAACATCGATGGTACAGACGAGAAATTCACAGTTTTCACAACGCGTCCTGATACATTATTCGGTGCAAGCTACTGTGTACTTGCTCCAGAGCATGCACTTGTTGCTGACATTACAACTGCTGAGCAAAAAGAAGCTGTAGAAGCTTACATTAATTCTGTAAAAATGAAGAGTGATTTAGAGCGTACAGAACTTGCGAAAGAGAAAACTGGTGTATTCACTGGTGCTTACGCAGTTAACCCAGTAAATGGTGAGAAATTACCAATCTGGATCGCTGATTACGTTCTTGCAACTTACGGAACAGGTGCTGTAATGGCAGTTCCAGCTCATGATGAGCGTGACTATGAATTCGCATCAACGTTCAATCTTCCAATGAAGGAAGTTGTAAAAGGCGGAGACATTACGAAAGAAGCATACACAGGTGATGGTGCACACGTAAACTCAGCATTCCTTGATGGCTTAAATAAAGAAGAAGCAATCGCAAAAATGATTGAATGGCTTGAAGTAACGAGCGCAGGAAATCAAAAAGTAACATACCGTCTACGTGACTGGTTATTCAGCCGTCAACGTTACTGGGGTGAGCCAATTCCAGTTATTCATTGGGAAGATGGCACAATGACAGCTGTGAAAGAAGAAGAATTACCATTAGTTCTTCCGAAAACAGAAAACATTCGTCCTTCAGGTACAGGTGAATCACCACTTGCTAACATTGACGAGTGGGTAAATGTTGTTGATCCTGAGACTGGTAAAAAAGGTCGTCGTGAAACGAACACAATGCCACAATGGGCTGGTAGCTGCTGGTACTACCTACGTTACATCGATCCAAACAATAGCGAAGCACTTGTAGATCCTGAAAAAGTAAAACAATGGCTTCCAGTTGATATTTATATCGGCGGAGCAGAGCACGCTGTACTTCACTTACTATATGCTCGTTTCTGGCATAAAGTATTATACGATATTGGTGTAGTTCCAACGAAAGAGCCGTTCCAACAATTATTCAACCAAGGTATGATTCTAGGTGAAAACAACGAGAAAATGAGTAAATCAAAAGGTAACGTTGTAAACCCTGATGATATCGTAGCAAGCCACGGTGCAGATACACTTCGTCTATACGAAATGTTCATGGGACCATTAGATGCTTCAATCGCTTGGTCTGAAAATGGTCTTGACGGAGCTCGTCGTTTCCTAGACCGCGTATGGCGTCTATTCGTTCAAGATAACGGTGAATTAAGTGAGAAAATTACTGATGCACCAAATAAAGAGCTTGAAAAGGCTTACCACCAAACAGTGAAGAAAGTAACAGAAGACTATGCAGAGCTTCGCTTCAACACAGCGATTTCTCAAATGATGGTATTCATCAACGATGCATACAAAGCTGAAACACTTCCGAAAGAATATGTAGAAGGTTTCGTAAAAATGATTGCACCAGTTGCGCCTCACATCGGGGAAGAACTATGGAGCAAACTTGGATACAATGAAACAATCACATATGCAAGCTGGCCAACATTTGATGAGTCTAAACTTGTAGAAGATGAAGTTGAAATCGTTGTTCAAGTTATGGGTAAAGTTCGCGCAAAACTAACAATGAGTAAAGACGCATCAAAAGAAGAAATGGAACAACTTGCACTTGAAGCAATTCAAGACCAAATTGAAGGGAAAACAGTTCGTAAAGTAATTGTGGTTCCTGGAAAACTTGTTAACGTTGTTGCAAACTAAATTATGATTATAAAAAGCTCAGAGCGTTTATGCTCTGAGCTTTTTATGTAGAAAATAATCTTCGGATCATCTTCATCTAGTTTTTCAAGTGATGCCACTTCGTATAAATCCGTTCACATTAAAAGCGTTTTTCATACTTTCATTCGATACGGTAGTTAAAGAAAAAGATGCGGAATTCCCACATAGACAAACACCTATTCTTCTGTAAGAAATATGATAAAAAAGGTAGGCTAAATTGAGAAGAAGAGGTGAAAGGAATGAAAGGGATGGACAATAATGCACCACATGGCTTCTTCGGAGGTGGATCGGATAGTTATGAACAAATGATGTTAATGGGAGGAGCGGGTCAACAAGGATATGGTGGAATTCCGAGCTGGATGGGTGGAACACCTGGAGGGTTTTCGACATCAGTAGCTGGTGTGCAAACGGGAATTCCAACATTGACAGGAGGATTCCCATCATCAGTAGCTGGAGCACAAACGGCAATTCCGACATTAGTAGGAGGCGCACAGGGAGGCGTGCCTATAGGTATGCCAACTACGTTTCCATCTTTCGTCGGAGGCGTACAAACAGGATTTCCTGTACCTGGAATAGGTGTTGTAGCAGGAGGAGTAGGTGGGTTTCCGCAAGTTGTTCATGGTCATCATGGACATCACCACCATCAAGGCCACCACGGTCATCATGGACACCATCATCACCAAGGTCAACATGGCCATCATGGTCATCATCATCACCAAGGTCAACATGGCCATCATGGTCATCATCACCACCAAGGTCAACATGGCCATCAAGGTCACCACGGTCATCAACAACAAGTACATCACCACGGACACCATCATTTACATCCACAGGCTGTTCTTTATCAAACTCACCAAGGCCATCAAGACCATCACGGTCATCAACAACAAGTACATCACCATGGACACCATCATTTACATCCACAGGCTGTTCTTTATCAAACTCACCAAGGCCATCAAGACCATCACGGTCATCAAGCTCACCACAGTCATCACGGTCAACATGGCCATCAAGGTCATCAAGGTCAACATGGTCATCACGGCCATCAAGGTCATCAAGGTCAACATGGTCATCAAGGGCAACAGCACCAACACCAACAATATCAACAGTATCAACAACAGCAACAATCTTCGCCTTGGACAGGTGGAATTGGAGCGGGAAGAGCAGGGGCAGCGGCAGGAGCGGCTAGTATTGGTGGAGCAGCAGGGCACGCGGGGCACGTGGGTCATTAATGAGCCACAGAAAAAAAGACATAATAAAAAACTGCTAGGTAATCCTAGCAGTTTTTTTCAGCTTCTTGACGTTGACGTTCGATTTCAGCACGAAGTTGTGGTTCTGGTGCTTGCCAGCCTTCTGGCTTTAGAATTTTGCCGTCGCCTTCACGGAAGCGAGGTTTCCCATCAGGGAATAGTTTTGCCATGTTAGCGTTGTTTACAATTTCAAATCCTTTATCTGGACGTACACCCATTTCTGCAAACGTTCCGAATGCAAAGTAAATAAGGTCAATAAGTGCATCGTATTGATCTTCAACAGTCGTTGCTTCTAGAAATTCTTCTAGCTCTTCTTGCATAAAGCTAGCGCGAATTTTTGCACGCTCTTCTGCTAGTTTTGTTGGGGTATTTGTCACAGGATGCCCGAATAATTCATGCATTTTCGCAACAAGTTCGTATCCTTTATCTAAACCTTTTTCGTTTGTCATGTTGTTTCATCCTTTCTCGCTTTGTGCCGAATTTCATTGTAACATAAGGTGATTATGAAATGAAAAGAACATCTTATAGAAATAAGATGTTCGCTTGTTATTCTTCTTTTTTTATTAAAATGGATAAAATAAGGTCGATGCCAAACATACCAACAAGTAGCATTGGTATAACAACAAGTAAATAACGTGTGAAGGAAACATTTTTTAAGTATGTATGAGCAAATAAAAAGACGCCGAGAAATAAAATACCATTTAAAATAGGCTTTATTAATTTTTTAGACATAAGCTCCCCCATAAATATCTTCTCTCTCTATCTAAAATAAAAACTCCTCTTTCCGTTGTATCATGCTGGAGAGAGGAGTTCAATCATTTCTCATTCAATTACACCAGAATTTGTAATATTTACTGTGTATTTGATATTAATGGGAACATCTTTGTACATTCGTCTCCATTCTTCTAATTTGAATGGGCGATAATGGTGTTTATACTTTGCCCCTAGCCCGAGAGGATCGACATTTAAAGATTTAAACTGCTTAATTAATTTGGCGGCCTGTACATCCAATTGTTTTTGTACATTTTTTTCAATGTTTTTTGTGTTTTTATTATTTTCTAAGTTAATTTGTTTCGATAGTTCTTGGATACGTGCATCGAGATGAACGTGAATAAAAAAAGAAGGCTTTCCGTTTTTAATTTTTATATCGTAAGTTGGAACAGAACGAATATTATTAATCATTACGTATGCAGAATCTGTTTTAAATTCATGTGAATCTAATTTATGTTTCTCTAATAATCCTTTAAATATGAACATATCTTTTGCCGCGATTTTACCGATATATTTATCTTTTTTAAAAAGACCAATTCCGTTGATTTTTATTTTATCACCATGTTTCTTTAGAATGGGAATATAGTAGTCTTGCCCTTCTTGATAATAACGGAATGCTCCTATATGTAGATTATCCATTGGTAAAGGACCGGTCTCCATATTATGTTCTAGCAACTTTTTTATATAAATTGCAACGTTGTATGAAGTCGAATATTTGCCTTTTAAAAGTTCAGTACCATTCCCCTCTAATAAAGCAACATATAAAGCGTTCCCTATATTCACATCTCGAAGTAATGTATCGAATGAAGTAGACATTCCTTTTTTGGCAAGTCTTATCGTATATAGGGCGACACGCATTTGTCCGCTAGCAAATGGTTGAGAAGACTCTAAAGATGTGTCTGCTTTTACTTGTTTTACCGCATTTGCAGTTCCTTCAAAAACTTGAACTTTATTTCCCTTTTTTTGAATGGGACAAACGAATGTCACTTTTACTTTTTTATCTTTTGCAACGTCAAATACGGTTCCTTGAATCAGTTGTACATCATCGATAATATTTTTTTGTAAACATCCAGTTAGACTGAATAATGTTATACAAGAAATAAGTATTAATTTGCTTGTGCTTTTGATTTTTTCCATTTTCTTTTCACCCACACAATGATAAATAGGATTGGGATGTATACATAAATGAGCCAAAAACTAACTTTTGATGCATTACTAATAAAATTGTTAATATCGTGTCTGTTTGTTAAAAGTTGTGAAACAATAAGAGTGATAAAGATAAAAGCAATTAAAATACCTCTTTGTTTTACACGAAATATTTCATGAGTTCCTCTCATTGCCGCCCATAAAGGAAGGATAAAGCTTGAAATAATAACGAGTGCATAAGCGGAAATTGCAATATATTCGAGCCTTTCTATAAATGGTAACTGAATAACTTGGGTCATAGAAAGTTGTGACCATATCGTTTTTAATAACTGTTTTTCACTAAAAAAGGAAAAGGCTAAAATGGTACTAAATAAATATAAAAGGTTTGAAAATAGTGCCCCGTATTGAGCGAATTTATGAGATTGCATAGGTTTTTTCACAAATGGATAAACCATGAGGTAAATCTCAAAACCGCTCATACTGTAGATTGACAGTTGAGCAGATTTTAAAATATCTGAAAAAGAATGTGTGAATATAGGGAGTACATTATCCCAATGTGAGTATTTCAAAACAAATAGGCTCAGAAATAAATATCCCAATGTACCACCAATAGAGATGACGCAAATACCAGTAATGACACGAAAGCCAGAAGAAATAATGTAATAGCTAACTAAGCATAAAAAGAGTGTTAACATCCAAGTTGAAGCGGTAGGAAACATCCACACTTGAATAATTTCAACATATGTTCGAATGACGGAAATACTGACGATTAAAAAATAAGCAGCAAAGATGATGTTAATGCCGTTTCCTAGCCATTTTCCAAATGTTTGCCGATGTAAATCAATTAAATTCCCATTTGTTTCTTTTAATAAAAAATACATCATCCATATAAGAATATGGATACAGATTCCTGTAATTATTACTCCCATCCAGCCGTCGTATCCAGCAGCTTTTGCGATAATTCGAGCGAATCCGAGAACGCCAGCACCAAACTGTGCACCGTGAATTAAGAAGAAAACAAAGACAGGAGATATTTGATATCTTTCTTGAACCTTACTCATCAATGCACCTCATTTCTTAATCATCAAAGTCTGATCTATGTTTTGTTGAAATTCCTTTCGCTGCTTTTTTTACATGTTGTGGCCTTGCTTGTACATCCCTTGTATCAATCATTGTTAAAGGAAAACGAATCCAAGAATCTTTAACAGATTGTTGTCTTGTTGGATAGAACAAAGCGTACGGCTTACGTAAGGAAGTAAGTCTAAATAGATGAGTAAATAAAAAGATAAATCCAAGAGAAATCCCGAAGAGGCCTCCTATTTCCGCAAAGATAAGAAATGGGAAACGTAGTAATCGAACGGCATTACCCATTTTATAAATCGGTGTAATAAAGGAAGCGAGTGCTGATAAGGCAACGATAATTAATAAAATATTACTCGTTAAACCAGCTTGTACAGATGCTTGCCCAATTACGATACCGCCTACAATACCGAGTGTCTGCCCGACTTTCATCGGTAACCTTGCACCAGCTTCTCTTAATAAATCGATTGCAAGTTCTAAGAAGAGCGCTTCAATTAAAGGTGGAAACGGTACTTGTGCTCTTGATAAAATCAATGTTTCAAGTAGGTCACTAGGAATTAATTCGTAGTGATAGTTTAAAGTGGCAACATATAATGGTGTTGCGCAAATTGAGAATAAAACAGCGATTAGCCGTAAAATTCTTGAAAATGTAGCGTATAACCAAGAGACGTTATAGTCTTCTGGTGAAATAAAGAAATCGAAATATGATACAGGTGTTAGTAAAACACTTGGAGAACCATCAACAAAAATAGCGATTTTTCCATCGATCAGTGCTTTTGTAACTCTATCAGTGCGTTCTGTATTGATATAGAGAGGGAAAATCGACTTTTCTCCCATCAATTCTTGTATATAAGCACTATCATTAATTTGATCATATTCAAGAGCACGTAAAGACTCCTCTAGAAAATCTACATTATCTTTTTCAGCAAGGTTGTCTAAATACATCATGACAACTTTTGTTTTTGAAAACTCTCCGATGATCATTTCTTTTGTTTGTAAATCTAAAACTGGAAGGCGTTTTCGAACTAAATTAATATTTGTATCAATATCCTCTACGAATCCCTCTTGAGGACCAATAACGGTCGATTCATTTAATGGAGGAGTTGGTGCACGATAATTATCAATTGCAATATTTGCGAGCATACATTTTTGATCTTGTTGATTTACTTGAACAATCGCATGCCCCTTTAAAACCATGTCCTCAATTTTTTGTAAATCATTCGTAATTGTAATGCCACTCATTGGAATATGTTCTTTCAGTTCTTCTAGTGAAGCATTAGGTCGTTCCAAAAGAGTAGGCATTAAGTATTTTTGCAATTTCTCACCATCAAGTGAAGGACGATAGTAAGAAATCCAATAAGGCATCGTTTCATCGTCAGATGTATGGTAATTAACAAAATCACTAGACTTTTTCAGCTTCTCTATTAAATTTTGTAGAGAATGAATACGGTCTTTTTTTGGTTTTGTAAAATCATAAATACTATTACTTCCAGAGCCTTGTGAATCGTTCTGCTTAGAGTTTTGCTGTTTCTCTTGAGAAGAATCATTCTGTTTAGAATTTTGCTGTTTCTCTTGAGAAGAATCATTCTGTTTAGAATTTTGCTGTTTCTCTTGAGAAGAATTGTCTTGTTTAGAATTTTGCTGTTTCTCTTGAGAAGTATCATCTTGTTTAGAGTTTTGCTGATCTTGTTGAGAATTATCCTGTTGTGAGTTTTCTCTTGAGAAGAATCGTCTTGTTTAGAATTTTGCTGCTTCTCTTGAGAAGAATCGTCTTGCTTAGAGTTTTGCTGTTTCTCTTGAGAAGAATCATCCTGTTTAGAATTTTGCTGCTTCTCTTGAGAAGAATCATTTTGCTTTTTATCCTGGGAAGAATCCTTTTGTTCCTCTTTTTTTTGCTCGCCATTGTTACCTTTATTATGTTTCATACTTCTAGTCTGCTCTTTGTTAGTATCCTCTTGTTTGTTAGGTTGCTGCTCCTGGTTATCTGTTTCGTTTGTTTTTGATTTTTTTTTCTTACGTAACCAATTCCAAATCATATGTATGCCCTCTTTAATTTTGTAATATAGTGCTATTTTGTGGCTAATTTTGTATATTATTCATTTATTTATGAAAAGAAGAAGGAGATTGGTTTGCATAGAAACAATCCTTTAGTAGGCAGTTCATACTATAGCGGGAAGAGGGCGAATCTGTGCAAATTGTAAAAAAGGAGAAGTTTATTTTAAAAGAGTTTACGTTTGAAAATGGTAGGGTAATGCCTGTCCAAATGGGATATGAGACGTATGGTACTTTAAATAGAGAAAGATCAAATGCAATTTTGGTTTGTCATTATTTTAGTGCAACAAGTCACGCGGCGGGAAAATATACAGAGAATGATGGGGAGACTGGTTGGTGGGATGGGCTCATTGGACCTGGAAAAGCAATCGATACAAATAAGTATTTTGTTATATGTACTGATAATCTTTGTAATGTA
Source organism: Bacillus sp. SH5-2 (assembly GCF_008368905.1). Lineage (NCBI taxonomy): Bacteria > Bacillati > Bacillota > Bacilli > Caryophanales > Bacillaceae > Bacillus > Bacillus sp. SH5-2. The sequence goes on along the minus strand of NZ_QOSD01000041.1, from coordinate 3,384 downwards.
CAGGTGAAGAACCCATACGTGATTACAACGGGACCGAAGTCGATTAATCCAGAAACAGGGGATGAATATGCCATGGATTTCCCTGTATTTACATTTCTTGATGTAGCTCGTATGCAATGTGGATTAATAAAAGATATGGGAATCTCAAGATTACACGCTGTAATGGGACCTTCGGCGGGGGGAATGATTGCGCAGCAATGGGCTGTTCACTATCCTCATATGGTAGAACGAATGATTGGCGTTATTACAAACCCGCAAAATCCAATTATAACGTCCGTAAATGTAGCGCAAAATGCGATTGAAGCAATACAACTAGATCCGAATTGGAAAGGCGGGAAATATGGAGAAGTACAGCCGATGAAGGGGCTTCATTTAGCAAATAGAATGATGTTTATGAATGCGTTTGATGAACATTTTTATGAAACGGCATTCTCGCGTAATAGTATAGAAATGGCGCCTTATCAAGAGTTTTCTGCATTAACATCATTTGAGAAAGAGATAGATCAAGTGACATATAGAAGTATAGAGTTAGTAGATGCAAACTCATGGATGTACACTGCGAAGGCAGTTTTATTACATGATATTGCACACGGATTTTCTTCCTTAGCGGAGGCTCTTTCTCAGATAGAGGCGAATGTACTCATGATTCCGTGTAAACAAGATTTGCTTCAGCCATCTCGTTACAATTATAAAATGGTAGACATTTTGCAAAAACAAGGGAAGTATGCGGAAGTGTATGAGATAGAAAGTATAAATGGGCATATGGCGGGGGCATTTGATATTCATTTATTTGAAAAGAAAGTTTATGAATTTTTAAATCGGAAAGTATCTAGTTTTGTGTAAGAAATAAATGATGAGGAAAAGGTGCAATGTTTGTAGTAGGCACCTTTTTTTACATGATTTGCAGACGGAAAATATAGGTAGCGATTGCTATACCGAAGAACGCTATACTAAGCAATAGAAATAAGAATGACATTTCTTGTGGCGATTTTATCTTTTTATTATTTTTCATACTGAGTGTAATAATCGCAGTGATTAAGAAAATGATGCCCATAATGAAAAGAAAAAGTGTCATTTTAACTGGCTCCTTTCATAAAACAAGTATATTGAGGATACAATGTGCGAGTTATGTTTGTAAAGAATAAGTTTTGCTAGAAAATTGAGAAATAAAATTTCGATTCTTTGCGTTCTTTCTTTCACATGCTAAAATTAATTAGGAATGGTTGTTTAAAGAAGAAGCTAAAGGTTTTATTTTATATAAGGAGGAAATACAAATGACAGAAGTTAACACAATTACTACAGAAGAAGTGCAAGAGCGTTTAGAAAATGGAGAAACGTTATTTTTAATAGATGTAAGAGAAGATGAAGAAGTAGCGGCAGGAAAGATTCCAGAAGCTGTACATATTAAAATGGGTGATATCCCACATAAAGTAGATTTCTTTGATAAAGAGAATGAATATATCTTTATTTGCCGCTCAGGAATGCGCAGTGAAAATGTATGCCATTATTTAAATGAGCAAGGATTTAAAACAGTGAACATGGTTGGCGGTATGCTTCAATATGAAGGTGAAACGAAATAGTTAATTGTTAAAAACTTGAAACGAGTCTGTTTCAAGTTTTTTTCTTTTGCATACAGTATAAAAAAGGAGGAGGGGAAATGGGGATTAACTTGCGTAAAGTAAAAATTATTAATAATACAGGAGCTGTTAATGTCGGCGACTGTTATGATATCTCACCTTTAGCGGTGGCGAAAATATATGCGGGTGCTGGAGGATCGAGTGCTGCTGTTTTTTTAAATGGGAAAAGACAGCCAGAAGCAGTGATTAGAACATCAGTATTTCTTCCGCCATTAGCGACGAGTACACGTACATTAGGTTGATAGAGGAAAGGTAGAGTGTGATTATGCCTGCTCATATAAAAGAGTTTGTTATTGTGAATAACACTGGGAATATATTTACCGGTGATAATTTAAGTGATACTTCATTTACTGCGACGAAATCGTATAGTGGTTCAATGGGATGCACTTGGATTGATGTTGTTACAGTAATAGGAACGGAGACAAAGCTTTGTTTGCAGCCGGGAGATTCTGTGACGACAACATATACACGAGGTACTCCTGCTGGTACTGTAACAGGAACAAATGCAGGGCAAGGTACAAATGTATCGGGTATAGCGCAAGCTGTCCCTAATACAGATAATATGGATTCAATTGCGGGACTCCCTTAAGGAATTAAGGGGGTTTTTATTTGGAAGAAGAGCTTATGCTACATAAAAAAGGAGTAATTGTTTTAAAAGTAGTATTGGTGACGTTGTTAGAAAATACAATTTAAGTAGAAGGCGAATTTTTATTTTAAATATATTTTATAGTTGTACTTTGCTTTTGAAGGTGGTGAAAGTAGTGGAAGGAAATGTTGGTAAATCCAAAATGCAAGGTTCGTTAAATTCCAATTTTAAGCTATCGTCAGATCTAGTTGGCCCTACTTTTCCTCCAGTGCCAACTGGAATGACAGGGATAACTGGAAGTACGGGAAACACAGGAGCAACGGGAAGTACGGGAGTAACAGGAAGCACCGGTCCGACCGGGAGCACCGGAGCAACGGGAAATACTGGTCCGACAGGAGAAACGGGAGCAACAGGAAGTACCGGTCCAACAGGAAGCACCGGAGCAACGGGAAGTACGGGAGCAACAGGAAACACCGGAGCAACAGGAGACAACGGAGTAACAGGAAATACGGGTCCAACGGGAAGTACGGGAGTGACAGGAGAAACAGGTCCAACGGGAAGTACGGGAGTGACAGGAAATACCGGACCAACCGGAAACACGGGTCCGACCGGAAGTACGGGAGTGACAGGAAATACCGGACCAACCGGAAGCACGGGTCCGACCGGAAGTACGGGAGTAACAGGAAATACGGGAGCAACAGGAAGCGCCGGAGTACCGGGAAGCACCGGAGCAACAGGAAACACGGGAGCAACGGGAAACACGGGAGCAACAGGAAGTACCGGTCCGACGGGAAGCACCGGACCAACCGGAAACACCGGACCAACCGGAAACACGGGTCCGACCGGAAGTACGGGAGTAACAGGAAATACGGGAGCAACAGGAAGCGCCGGAGCACCGGGAAGCACCGGAGCAACAGGAAACACGGGAGCAACGGGAAACACGGGAGCAACAGGAAGTACCGGTCCGACGGGAAGCACCGGACCAACAGGAAACACCGGACCAACCGGAAACACGGGTCCGACCGGAAGTACGGGAGTAACAGGAAATACGGGAGCAACAGGAAGCACCGGAGCAACGGGAAGCACCGGAGCAACGGGAAGTACGGGAGCAACGGGAAGTACCGGAGTAACAGGAAATACGGGAGCAACAGGAAGTACGGG
>NZ_QOSD01000040.1:0-60685 GCF_008368905.1 Bacillus sp. SH5-2 | reverse complement strand
AGTTGATGGATGTGGGGTAGTACCACATAACCATCAAGCTAATACTTTCATATCCCCCTAAAATAAAAAATACGCTATTCTTTCTGTAGAATCATAGGAAAGGATAATGTATTTTTTGATTTCTTCTATTCAATGTGTACGTTAATATTTACGCATGATGTGATGACTTATATTAACCCTTTATTGCTACTAAGGTAGGAGATATACCAAAAATAGGATTATAAAGTGCATTTTTCTTGAGTGGCTCCAAAAGTAAAGAATCGTTGCCGTCCCCCTTAAACGGTTAACTAACCCCAATTTTTTTCTATTTTGACGACATGCTCAACGCCGTGGAAAAATAAGTTTGTTTTCTGTTCCTAAAAGCAGCCTTTGTATATTTTCCATATGCCTGAAAATAACCATAAATGCCATTAGGAATGCAAATATATAAAAATATAAGGTATTCCCAAAAACAGGAATAAATGAAATGACCGCAACAAGCAATGTAGCACATATTGTACCTAAAGAGACATAACGGGTTAAAGCTACTATTATCACAAAAAAGCCAAGGCATAAAAGGGCCATAACCCAGTCAACCATAAACAGTACAGCCACTGCTGTAAGTGCTCCCTTGCCTCCTTTAAACCCAAAATATACCGGCCAGTTATGCCCTATAACCGCTCCTGCGCCCGCCGCTAAAAGGCTTACGCAATCTTTAGTCTCTCCCGAATAAAAGTAAACGCTAAGGAACAAGCCTATATAACAGGCAATTACCCCTTTTAATATATCTCCCGCAAGAACAAACACCGCAGCAGATTTCCCAAGTACCCTCAGAGTATTGGTAAGCCCGGCGCTTTTGCTTCCATGGCTTCTTATGTCCTTGCCGTATATTTCCCCTACAATCACCGCTGTATTAAGGCTTCCTAAAAGGTACCCCAAAACTAAGGCCGCAAAAATCTTTAAAATATCAATCATCACTCTTCTCCCTTTATATTATTCTGAATTTCTTTTTTCTACATCAATACAGGGTTTTAGCATTGTTCTTCTCCAGAAAATTTTTCAATAAACTTCTACTTATTTATTCATGTTAAAAGGGCATCTACAGTAAGGACGTTGAGTGTGACTGAATAGTCAGAAAAATAACTGATGAAAAATCCTTCATTAGTTACAACATTTTGGATCTAAACTGCACGCTTTCCTTCTTCTACTTCAATGATCCGATCAATTAATAAAAGGGGATAACGATGGGGAATAATTTCTTCTATTTGTTGAATATTGATAATTATTAGTACCTAGTACTATTATTTGATTATATAACTAAGTGTAAAAATAGTAAAGGGGGATAAATGTATGCAATCAAAAGCAAGAATTACAGCTATTGGTACCTATGTACCTGAAAAAAAGCTGACCAATGATGATTTAGAAAAATTAGTAGATACAAATGATGCATGGATTGTACAAAGAACTGGGATGAAGGAAAGAAGAATTACTGGTGATAACGAATATGCCTCTACATTAGCTTTTAAAGCTATTGAAAACTTAGTGGAACGTTATCATAAAAGTCTTGTCGACGTGGATTGTATTCTCGTTTCAACAACTACGCCTGACTACACTTTTCCAAGTGTAGCCTGCCAAATACAAGAGTATTTTAATATTCAACATACAGGTGCTGTTGATTTCAATGCGACTTGTGCTGGTTTTACATATGGATTACATCTGGCCTTCATCGTAAGATTTTAATTGTAACGACAGAAACCTTATCTAAGATTACAGACTATACAAATCGAACTACATGTATCTTATTTGGAGATGGAGCCGCAGCTGTTTTAGTAGAGAAAGATGAAGAAGAGTCTAGCTTTATAGCTACCCATATTGGGACAAATGGGGAAGGAGATATGCATGTATATCGTAAAAATTTATCTACTACCATGTTTGGAAATCCTTTAAGAACACATGAGAAGATAGTTCAAAATGGAAGAGAAGTATATAAGTGGGCAGCACGGACACTACCAATTGGTATTAAAGAATTGTTATGTCAAGCAGAGTTACAACTGGAAGAGGTGAACTGGTTTGTTCCACATAGTGCTAATTTACGAATGATTGAATCTATATGTGAAAAATCAGGTTTCCCACTGGATAAAACGTTAACAAGTGTAACATACATGGGAAATACTTCTTCTGTCTCTATTCCATTAGCATTAGACATAGGTATGAATGAAGGAAAGGTGAAAAAAGGGGACACTCTCTTACTCTATGGGTTTGGAGGAGGTCTTACACACGCTGGACATATCATTAAATGGCATTTAGCAAAGGAATAGGAGATGAAATATCCAATAGTAACATAAACGTATTTGAGAGATTGAAAGTAACGGTATTTAGATATTCGAATGTAGATCTAGTTGATTGGTGTGCAGCAAGTGTAAAAGGATTTTATTTTCTTTTGTGGAATGTTATTTATATTTATCTTATTAAAATTTAGAAAGGAGAATATTTATGAAACATTCCTTATTAGAGACAAATCCAGAACCAGGAAAGAAAGAATCATTGCTTACACGGTGTGCAAATGTATTTTCGAGATGGTCTCAGAAATATGTCCCAGATGCCTTTGTTATTGCTGTGCTGCTCACTTTATTTACTTTCATTATAGCTTTGTTGATGAATCCCTCAAATCCGTACAAAATCGTAAAATCTTGGGGGGATGGATTTTGGACTTATTTAACGTTTACAATGCAAATGGTATTGCTAATGGTTACAGGGATGACGCTAGCTTCTGTCCCGTTTATCAATAGAGGCTTGCAGTCTATTGCAAAGTTAGCTGATACACCTCAAAAGGCTTATTCGATGACATTTTTGATCAGTGCAATTGCATACTATATCAATTGGGGACTAGCCGTAGTTGTGGGAGCTATCATTGCGAAGGAAGTAGCGAAAAAGAATCCGAATGCACATTTTCCATTACTTGTAGCAGCTGCTTATGCTCCGACAGCCTTATATAGCGCAGGTCTTTCAAGTTCTATTGGCCTGACAATTGCCACAAAGGATCATTTTCTTGTAGATATGATTGGAATTATTCCTACCTCACAAACAATCTTTAGTTATTCTACTCTAATTATTTTTTTCACTCTATTCATCACGATGCCAATTATTATTGTACTTATGGCTCCAAAAAGTGGGATTATCAGCTATAAAGCAACCGAAACTGATACAAATTCTTTTGTAAAACCTCCTCAAAAGAATTTAACTATTGCGGAAAAACTAGAATGGACACCGGTTCTAGGAATAGTATTAGGTGCAATCGGCACGTTGTATTGTGTTTATGAATTCATGAACGGTCGTAGTTTAGATTTAAATATCATTAATTTGTTTTTCTTGTCACTTGGTTTGCTCCTGCATGGTTCTCTTGGCAACTTTGCACAAGGATTCAAAGAATCTGCGCAATCCATCTCTCCGATTATCCTACAGTTTCCATTTTATGCGGGGATTATCGCTGTTTTAGGTAGTTCAGGATTGGGAAGCTCAATCATTGAATGGATGGCATCCATTGCGTCAAAGGATACATTTGATATATTTACATATTGGTCAGCGGGATTGGTGAACTTATTGGCACCATCTGGCGGGGGACAATGGGCTTTACAAGGGCCATTACAGGTCCCGGCAGGATTGAAGTTAGGTGTAGATCCAGCTACTATCGCTATGGCGGTAGGCTGGGGGGACGCATGGACAAATTTGATTCAGCCGTTCTGGGCACTACCTCTTTTAGGAGTGTTGGGACTGAAAATTAAAGATATTATGGGGTATTGTTTCATTCTCTGCATTTGGGTCGGGATAGTTACAAGTTTATTGATGTTATTTGTATATTAGCTTTCATAGGAATACACATCACTATCAAGTAATACCATTAAAATGAAAAAAACGCTATTCTTTCTGTAAATACAAAGGAAAGGATAGCGTTTTTTTATGTTTTTTAGAAAGTGTGATACATAATACATGACTAATTCATGGCCAATATCAAATTCATTCGTAAGCTATTCTTTATCAAGCTGAACATGATAATTACCATCAACGATATGGTTAAAACTATCTAAAATAATAGGGCAGAACCGGAAGTGTTAGAAGTACTACGAGAACAGTTGGGCATTATTAATAAGAGACAATAATAAAATCCTCCTGGATGCAAGAAGATTTTTCTATTGGGAATTGGGAATAGTAAGGACGAGAGGAGGTGCATTACATATGGGAAAAGGTAGAAGTAATAATGCTGGTAAAAAGCAACCGAATTTCGATGATTCATCTAATTTCGCTAAACAAAGCCAACCGACAGAAAAGAAGAAGAAGTAAAAAAAGGATCTCTCTTGATAAAGAGAGATCCTTTTTTTAATATAATGACGTTTCGGCACAACATATCGATTGCTCAACTAAATAGTCATTATAGTCATTCATGCAAGGCTTAAACTCCTTCGAATGGAAGTTAATTTAATATTATTGTCCTGCTTTTTATAATGCTTCTTCACGTTTACCTTATTTAAAAAGCCAGTAAAAAAAGACACGTTTCCTAAATAAACGAGCTCTTAATGGAGTAGTATCTTTATTTTGAGTATTTAATAAAATTCTCCAATTTATATTTTACTCTATTAGTCTATGAAATTTAAGTCATTTATTTTATGGGCCAAAGGAAGAGAGTCCATCGTTTAGACCATATGGGAATACTTATGAGGTTGATATAAATTCTTTAAAGAGAGTAGAAAAGACACTTGTATAAGGGTGTCTTTTTCTATAGTTTTTTAGCAGAAGCAAGTAGCTTTAACAATAATTATTCAGCTTTGTAATTGTTATAGGAATCATATGAAAAAAGGATACTTGGAAAAAGGGCTACTATTGAATTTATAACCCTTTGTTTGTTACTCATTAAAAACTATTAGTGCTCAGTGACTGATATTTTCTATCCAGACTCATCAAGCTAAAAAAGAATATATGCCAACATAGCCTTATAGAGCTGCATTTAACTTTTTTAAGGCTTCATGTAGCAGTGTTATTTATACATTCACTTGATTGTTGAATATGCAGGTATGATCCTCATCGCTCTCATGTTTTACCTGTTTTGAATTAAAAAATAGAAATTTTAAAATATTTGTTGTATAGGTTGTGTTAAATATTGTAAAATGAAATGGTACCAAAAAAACCAAATTGGTACCAATGGTTTAGGAGGCGGGTTATGAAACAAAGAATAGTAACAGAAACAATTCATCAAATTCAAACGAAGGGGTTTACATTTACAATTAGTGACTTAGCAAAACAATTAGCTGTGAGTAAGAGGACAATTTATGAGCACTTCTCTTCAAAAGATGAAATAGTAGATGAAGTTATTTGTAATGTAATAGAAAGTATTCAAGAAAAGGAAAAAGATATCGCTGAAGACGGTACATTACAAACAGTTGAAAAAATAAGACTCATTTTAATTTGCATTCCACAACAATTTACATTCATGGATGCACGTTTATTAGTAGAACTGAAAAAACAGCATTATAATCAATGGTTAAAATTAGATCAGTTTTTACGTGAAGGTTGGTCTACTGTAATTGGTTTAATAGAAGAGGGAATGAGAGAAGGAAGCATCAGAAAAATTCAAATTCCGTTTTTTATTGAAGTATATTTGGGGGCATTAAATCGCATATATGATCCTATGTTTATTGAAAAAAGTGATTATACATTGGGAAGTATGCTTGAATCTATTATGGACATGTTACTGTACGGAATTTCTAATTCAAAATAGGAGGTGGGAGAATAATGCAGTGGATTTATTTATGCTTAGCAATTTTATTTGAAGTAGCGGGTACAACTGCGATGAAACTATCTGATGGATTAACAAAACTTGTACCAAGCATTCTTATTTTTGTATTTTATGTAGTAAGTTTTTCGTTTCTTTCATTTGCATTAAAAGGGATGGAGATGTCCGTTGCATATGCGGTTTGGTCAGGTATGGGAATTGTAACGATTACAACAATTGGTTTTGTTTATTTTGGAGAAAGTATCAATATAATTAAGATACTAGCAATTCTTTTTATTTTAGTTGGAGTCGTAATTTTAAATTTTAATAGTGCGGCACATGAAGCGAAGAAAAAAGAAATGGTGGAGGAATGTATACATTGAATCGATTAAAGTATTTTTTCCTTATTACTGATCTTGGGTTTGTTGTATATTGGCTCATAACAATTTTTCATATGATTCCGCAAGAATATTTGTTTAAAGATTACCAAGACCCTATTTTAGTAGCATGGAACTGGTCTTTTTTACCCTTGGATTTGTTAATCTCGTTAACGGGACTTTTAAGCTTGTATTTGTATTCTAAACAAAAACATATTTGGAGCCACTTTGCGTTCCTATCATTAATTTTAACTTTTTGCTCAGGTTTACAAGCTCTAGTATTTTGGGCAATCCGTTTAGATTTTGATATTTCTTGGTGGATCCCTAATTTATATTTACTAGTTTATCCATGCTTCTTTTTAAAAAGTGTTTGGAGAGAGTGTGGATCGTCGTATAAGACTAACATGAGAAGAGAATCCATGTAATATAGATAGCAACTTTAAGTACATTTGAATTCTAGATTCTAAAACATTTCAGCTTCTAGATCAGTTTTTTTCGCTAACTATACAGCAAAAGTCAAAAAAATTGTCAAAATGAAGATAGCCGGTGTTTCCTATGGTAAGGAAGCATCGGCTTGTATTATGTATATTGAGTGAGTTCACGTTTCTGGAATAATTGTAATAGCGATGGTTCGAATCGGAGCCTCAATTTCGTCGTCTTTACTTTGGCTATTGTAGTATTTAATCATTAATTCGTTAAGTTCATTTTGAAATTTTCCAAAGTGTTCCTCATTTAGCTTTAATTCTACTACAGAAAAAGTAGCCTTATCTTCTTGACTGTTTTGTTCTTCTAATTTCTTAAGATAGCTTTGATATTGTGTCATAAGTGATAACTGGTAGTAGGAAATGTAGTTTAACTTTTCATCATCAGATAAGCCTTTCCATTCACTTCCTTCAATTTTTGCATCTTCTTCATTAATTGCGTAATATTTTTCAGAAACAGATTTCACCTTTTTTTCTTTAATTACATGGACGATACCAGAATCAACCATAGTTTGTAGCTGTCTATATAGTGTTGCTTGTGGTACATTTTTGATGATTTTTACCATTTCTAATGGTGTTAGCCCATCTTCCTTATTTCTCATTAACACTTGGCAAATTTTCATTCTTACCGGATGCATTAAAATTTCAACTTTATTACTCATTCGCTCACCTTATTTATCATGTATTTTTATTCTCATTATAAATAATGAGAATAATGTTTGCAATTCATTCATTTATGTTTTATCATTATCAATAATGATAATGAGTTTAGGGAGGAATGACAATAATGCAACTACATTATGGATTGAATGATCTTAAAGACATTGATATTATGGTTTTTCTACCCATTATATTGCCAGTTATTGCAGTGGGGGCACTTTTAGTTTTCATTGCATTCATTGATCTATACCGACATAGAAAAACAAGAAAAAATGTACTTGTATGGACGTTTATTATTCTTTTCGTTAATATATTGGGACCTATTTTGTACTTTGTTATAGGGAGAAAGGACAGTGAGAAATTATGAAATTAGAGATTAAAAATGTAACAAAATCATTTAAAGGAAAAATTGCTGTCAATAATTTCTCGATGGAACTGCAAGCGGGGGAATGCGTCGGATTAATTGGACCAAACGGAGCAGGGAAATCCACATTAATAAAAGTAATTTCGGATATTACTAATCCAACTGCTGGTGAAGTTTTATTGAATGGGATAAAAATATCAAAAATGAAAAGTGAAATTGGTTATCTACCTCAATATCCTAATTTTTTTCATTGGATGACAGCGAGAGAAACGCTTACGTTTATGGGCCAACTTTCGGGATTGAAAAAAGAAGAAGTGTCAAAGTCGATTCCAAAAATGTTGGAGAAAGTTGGACTAAAGGGCGAAGAAAATGCAAAGGTTAGTACATTTTCTGGTGGAATGAAACAACGACTTGGCATTGCGCAAGCATTATTGCATAAACCTTCGCTTATTGTCATGGATGAACCGGTATCCGCATTAGATCCGATCGGCCGGCGGGAAGTATTGAATCTGATTGAAGAAATAAAAAAAGATACAACCATTTTATTGTCAACCCATATATTAAGCGATGCAGAAGAAATCTGTGAACGATTTGTCATTATAAAAGATGGAACAAAAATAGAAGATACAACGATTACGGAGCTTTTACACCATAATAGTGAAAATAAATTAATGATTGAAATAACAACTAAAGATCAAAAGTGGATTGAAGTTGTAAAAAAATTACCTTATGTGAAGAACGTAGAAGTGGTTGGGCTTAAAATCAAAGTTAAGGTTCAAAGTATCGAAATAAATAAAAATATGTTACTGCAAAATGCACTCGAACATAAAGTGGACATCGTTAAATTTGAAATGAGCAACGATACTTTAGAAGAAATTTTCTTGAAATTGGTGGTGCAAAAATGAATAACTCAATGGTATTGATAAAAAAAGAATGTGTTCAAATGTTACGTGATTTTAAGATCATTTGGCTACCAATTGTTTTTATATTTTTAGGTGCAACACAACCGATAGTAACTCATTATTTGCCATCAATTTTAGAAGCGTTAGGAGGAGGACAGGGAATTACCATTGATCCAAGTATGGTAGCACAAAAAGGAGGCGAAGTATTAGCGAGTACTTTAGGATCCCAGTTTGATCAGCTTGGACTTATGATTCTAGTGATTTCTATGATGGGTGCAATTCAAACCGATAAAGCAAATGGTATGTTGGCCTTTATTTTAACAAGGCCGGTTACTGTTACTTCATATGTAGGTGGGAAAATAGTGTCAAACTATTTAATGGTAGCGTTTAGTGTAACAATTGGATACGTAACTTCTTATCTATATGTAAATTTTCTTTTTACTGCCGTTCCATTTGCGCACCTAATTACTGGATTACTATTTTATCTAATTTGGGTTCTTTTTATCGTATCTTTCACAACAATGATAAGTGCTATTTTTCACAGTCAAGGTATTATTGCATTAATTTCAATTGTTTTCCTTTTAGCCTGTAGAGTAATCGTCGGTTTGAATCCAATAATGGATTTGCTTAATCCAGCAAGTATGAGTAAGTATGCAATGGAAACGTTAGTCACGGGGGGAGTAAATTCAAACGCAATAATTACTGGATTACTAACTATAGTATGGATCTTATTGACACTCTTCGTAACGTATTATTGGATTGTTAATAAAAAGTTTCATTATGAATAACCTTGATGAGGGTAATGGTTTCAAATAAAACACCGCAATAAGAAGAAGCTTCCACTACTGTGGAAGCTTCTCTAAATGATGTGCAATATCAATATACATATTGGAGTAAACCGAATGTATTTCATTACTTGGCGTAGCGTTAGAAGAGAAGTGGACAATTACCATATTTGCTTTCGGATCGATGTAAAGTGTTTGTCCGTAACTACCTAACACTTCAAAAGCACCTTGTTCATTGTGCGGAATCCACCATTGATTATGATAAGAAATGGAAGCTCCAGGGCCAACTGCAAGTTCACCTTCTCGGACATTTTTTATATCTTCAGTAATAGAAGAAGGGAGAATTTGTTTTCCGTTGTATTCCCCGTTATTTAGTAGTAATTGCCCAAATCTAGCCATATCTCTAGCAGTTGCATTTAAGCCAGCGCTTGCTTGTTCTACTTTTGTTTCATCGGTTACGTAATAAGCGTTTTCTTCCATACCAATTTGAGACCATATTCGTTCGCTAACATTTTCAGCTAATGATTTACCAGTTATAGTTCGAATAACCCAAGCGAGCGTTTCTGCTGATCCGTTATCGTAAGAAAAATCGGAACCAGGTGGTGCAGTTTCTTCCGCTTCTCGTAACATATCATAAATTTTCATCGGACCGTCGTAGTTTTTACCTCGGGGTAAAATATTGCTCGCTAAATATAGTTGTGCATCTTGATTTTCTAACGCTGGATGTTCGTATCCGTGAGTAGGGTACTCTACAGACACTTGCATGTCCATTAATTGTTGCAGCGAGGCATTACCGAACGGTGTATTTTTTAATTCTTTTATATATGTGTCAGCTGTTTTTTCTAAGTCAATACGGTTTTCTTCAGCGAGAGATTGTATAATTGCCCCGGTAAATACTTTTGCTAACGATGCCATACCATGAGGTTCACTCTCTTTATATCCATTGAAATATCGTTCATAAACAAGTTGTCCATTATGTACAACGACGAAAGCATCTGTTTTGTTTTCATCCAAAAGTTTTTTTAGAGGAGTTGTATTTCCGAATCTACGTTCCACAGCAAAGTCGTCTAAGTTTTGCAATGCAGTAGGGAAGTGGGAAATTTGATTAGGGTTATTATTTACCTCGTTAATTAAGGTGAATTCTTTCATATGCGTGTACGACCAGCGTAAGTACGGATCATCTAACCAATTTTTTTTCGTCACGTTATTTTTCGATGGGATTGTTTTATTATGTTTGAAGTAAGTGAAACCGAGCCCTGTAATTACAAATATGAATGTAATTATGAGTAAGAGTAGGGGAGATTTTTTTAGTTTCATATAGGTCCCTCCTTTTTATTTCTATTATAAGTATACGCTTCTATTGAAAGAAATACAAAATAAGGAAAGTAAACGGGGAAGTTTACTTTCCTTATTTATGTTAAGCGGATATTTGTCCGTCTGTACGTTGTTTCTTGAATTTTTGTTTTCGTCCGTGTAATCCATAATATAAAAGTAAAGTGAACGCAACGATAATAGCTGCGATAAAATACATATTATGATAACTTGATTTTGCAGCGACGATACCTAAAATGAAAGAACCAAAGCCAATACCACTATCAAAGAACGAGTAGTAAGTAGCTGTCGCAGAACCGCGTCGATGGTTTGGAGCGGCAGAAATTGCAATCGTTTGGAAGCTAGGAATTAATGTTCCGTAGCCTAAACCGATTAATACACCTGCACTTAGGAACCAAAACGGAGTTTGCGCTTGACTTAAAGCGAACATTCCAATTGTGAAGATGATAATAGCTGGATAAATAAGTACATTTTCACCGAAACGATCAAAGATTTTTCCTGTAAATGGACGAGAAATTACAACAACGAGTGCGTAAACAATAAAGAAGTAACTAGCAACTGTCCCTAAACCGAGCTCTTTTGCATAAATAGGAATAAAGGATAAAATGCCACTATAAGAAAAGGCTAAAACAAATCCTGTTAGAGCGATTGGAATAGAAGATGGTTCAATTAAGTCTTTCCAGTTCATCTTTTCTCGTTTTTGTTTACTTACTGGTTCTTCATGAGGAATATTCACTACTAATCCTAATAAAAATGCGAGTAATGAAAATACCGAACAAACAATAAATAGTACAGTAAATGAAAAATGGGAAATAATTGTTAAACCTAAAAAAGGACCAATTACCATTGGCAGACTCATAAATACGCCGTAATAAGCAAGTGCTTCACCACGTTTATGAGCTGGTGTTACATCAGTTACAATCGTACCAGTTGCAGTTGTTGCCATCCCGAACCCAATGCCGTGTAAGAAGCGAAGGGCAAGTAATAAAAATAAACTTTGCGCACCGAAATACATAACAGTAGCGGCTAAAAATAATGAAAGTGAAATAAATAATATTTTCTTTCTTCCTAAATCATCGAGCCATTTTCCTGTGAATGGTCTACATAAAACAGAAGAAATAAGAAACACAGTTGCAACTAAACCAATTTCCTCAGGTTTTCCTTTTAGGCCGTCTATTACATAGACGGGTAGAGTAGTCATAAGCATGTAAAATGTTAAAAAGAGAAATAGACTACTAAAACAAGTTCCGAGGAAATCCTTCGTCCAAAGTTTCTCACTTTGCATCGTCATCCCTCCAATTTAATCTAAGTTTTTAATAATTTGTTGTAACACTTGAAATGCTTGATGTAAATCATCTTCGTTAATACCTTCTAGCGTTTTTTCTTCGAAAGTATCAACTTCTTCTTGCCATACTGGAATCATTTTTATCGCTGTTTCGGATAAAGAAATGAGCTTCTCGCGGCGATCTTTTCCTTCTGTACGAATAATCCAACCCATCGTTTCCATACGTGTTAACGTACGAGTCATCGTTGGCGATTCAACATTTAAATACTGGCACAATTCTGTTTGGGTACAAGATCCAGTTTGATTAATGCGAAAAATTACAGCCCATTGTGCACTAAACAATCCAGTTGGAGATACGCGTTCATTAAACTTCTTCGTAAACTTTCGAGAAGTTTGACTGACAATGTGGAAAAAATGTTGTTTTTCGTCCATATAGTTTAATCCTTTCAAATTAGTTACCTAGCTAACTATATACTTTTTTATTATAATTGTCTAGTAAGAGACATGTTGATTTATGTAAAAATTTCGTAGAGGTTTTATGTTGAGAACATATATTCTACATGGTATTCTTTAATTAAACAAAGAATTTTCTTTCTATTGAAAAGAATGGGGGAACTTGTGATGATTAAGCCTACAACAATGGAGTTTGTTTCACTATCGAACGGAGAAACCATTGCGTATCAGGAAGTTGGAAGGCGAAATACAGAAACTCTTGTACTCATTCATGGGAACATGACATCGTCACAACACTGGGATTTAGTCATTGAAAAATTGCAGGATCAATATCATATTTACGCTCTTGATTTAAGAGGATTTGGAAAATCGACTTATAATCAGTCGATAGACTCATTACAAGACTTTGCTGAAGATGTAAAACTATTTATCGACGGGTTAAAACTAGAGAAATTTTCATTAATGGGTTGGTCAATGGGCGGTGGTGTTGCGATGCAATTTACAGCAAATCACCCGAATTTTGTAGAAAAGTTAATTTTAGTAGAATCAGTAGGGATGAAAGGGTACCCAATCTTTAAAAAAGATATTAACGGGCAACCGATCGTATCAAGTTTAGTAAAGACGAAAGAAGAAATCGCGCAAGATCCGGTACAAATTGCTCCAGTACTAGACGCGATAAAAAATATGAATAAATTATATTACCGCACAGTATGGAATCTACTAATATACACACATAATCAACCTGAACCAGATCGTTATGAAAAGTATTTAGATGATATGTTAATGCAGCGTAATTTCGTAGATGTGAATTATGCGCTCATTACATTTAATATTTCAGATGAACATAATGGAGTTGTAGAGGGAAATAAACAAATTCATCGCATTAAAGCTCCTACACTCGTCATACAAGGTGACAGAGATTACGTCGTACCGCAAGTAGTCGGTGAAGAGTTAGCGCAACATTTGCCGAATGCGGAGTTGAAGGTATTAGAAGACTGTGGTCATTCACCGTTTATTGATTGTTTAGATGTGTTTATAAAGCATGTAGAGGATTGGTTAGAACAGAAATAATCCCCGAAATGAAACGTATTGCATATACTATAACATTGTAAGTAAAAGGGGAGATTATCAATGCATCATCCGTTCTTAATTGCGCATTCGCCATATAATCATCATGTATATACAAAAGTGATGATAGCTCCGCTGTATATGCAAGTTTCACCAGTTGTAGTTCCGTTACAAATACAACAGCCACCAATTGTTCATTCGCATCATTATGTATATGAAACTGCTTTTTATAAACATCCGTATTTTAAGCAATTCCATAATAACGTGAAGGCACAAGTGTGGGAAGGATAAGGTAAGAAGCTAAAATGTCCATTCTTTTAGCTTCTTTTTTATTGCTAATATTCGTACACGCATTTGAAGAAACAGTTT
Organism: Bacillus sp. SH5-2; assembly: GCF_008368905.1. NCBI lineage: Bacteria > Bacillati > Bacillota > Bacilli > Caryophanales > Bacillaceae > Bacillus > Bacillus sp. SH5-2. Next base: position 46,865 of record NZ_QOSD01000040.1, on the reverse strand, counting down.
ATAATGAGAAGTGGAAAGCGTGAGAAGGAGAGGGAAATGGATGTCGATGCGTTTTACTTTTTGGATTATGGTTGGGATTGTAGCAATCTCGGGTTTGTCACAAGGTATGCTCTTACCGGCCATTGCAATGATTTTTGAACAAGAAGGGGTTAGTTCTAGTATTAATGGTATTCATGCGACGGCATTATACATTGGGATATTAGTTATTTCGCCGTTTCTTGAAAAACCGATGCAGAAGTTTGGAATGAAGCCGATAATTGTTATTGGTGGGTTTCTCGTTATTATTTCATTATTCTTTTTTACACAAACATTTTCATTTTGGGTATGGTTTATCCTTAGATTTCTAGTTGGAGTCGGAGATCATATGCTTCATGTCGGAACGCAAACGTGGATCACGACAACGTCCGATCCGAGTAAAATAGGGAGACAAGTATCGATATACGGTGTATTCTTCGGAATTGGTTTTGCCGTTGGTCCGTATTTAGCGAGCACTGTTCAGTACGGTCTTGCAACGCCGTTTATGATATCTACGGTACTTTGTTTAATCGGTTGGCTTTTATTACTCCCAACGAAAAATGCATTCCCAGCGCAAGATGAAAGAGAAGTGAAGAATGAATCATCATTTTCTCGTTATAAACAAGTTGTTGGATTAGGATGGATTGCGTTACTAGGACCACTTGCATATGGCGTACTGGAAGCAATGTTAAACAGTAACTTACCAGTATACGCGCTTCGAAAAGGATGGTCTGTTTCAGAAGTATCCTTCTTATTACCAGCGTTTGCAGTTGGGGGCATCATTACACAAATTCCGCTCGGTATATTGAGTGATAAATACGGAAGAGACCGTATATTGACGTGGACGTTCAGTGTAAGTACGGGTATTTTCTTGCTTGCAGCAGTATTTGATCAATATTACTGGATTGTCTTTGCTTGTATGCTGTTAGCTGGTATGGTCATTGGATCGTGTTTCTCTTTAGGACTTGGATTTATGACTGATTTATTACCGAGACACTTACTACCAGCAGGTAATATATTATCTGGAATCGCCTTTAGTTTAGGAAGTATTATGGGGCCTGTATTAGGAGGCTTATTTATAGAAAAAATACAGTATACAAGCTTTTTCATTGCGGTTATGATTATAATAGGAACTCTCGCAATGTTATATATGATCTACATGAAGAATCAATTCGCATCAAGAAAAATAGAAAGTAGGTTAGGGCATGACAAAACAACCTAATAAGAAAAAATTTGAAGTACTCGAAAACGAAACAATTACAGACTGCTTAGCACGCATGGAACAAGAAGGTTACGCACCGTCTCGTCGCATGGAAGAGCCAATCTTTCATGAAGTGAAGAAAGACGGCAAAACAGAAGTAGAACCGTGCGGTAGAAAGATTGTTTTTGAGGGGAAATTGAAGTAATCCGAATAGCAAATTCTTTTTGTGGTATAGAGCCATCCAATTCATTTGAATTGGGTGGTTTTTTTACAATTCACAAAAAATAAGCTCATGCGGAAGGGTTTGCTATACAAAAATGTAAAAGTAAATTGAAAAGTCCGTAATGGATAGAATTTCGGCGCTGGGACATGAACTATAAAGACACATATTTATACCTTTGTAGGAACGAACAATTATACAAAAGTAGGATGATTTAAAATATATGTATTTGTATTATAAAAATATGAAAGGGGGTATGAATATAATGATACAAATCATATATGAAACTCATTTACATGTAAGAAATTTAGAAAAGGCGATAAATTTCTATCAAAATAAATTAGGTTTATCATTAGCAAAAAAGCTATCGAAAAGGCGAGTTGCTTTCATTTGGGTGGGAGAAAATAAAAAACAAATGCTTGGATTATGGGAAGTACATGCTAATGAAGATTTTGTGATGAAACACTTCGCTTTTCGTGTAGATTTAGAGTTTTTAAAGACTTCTAAATTGTGGTTAGAGGAGCGTGGAATAGAGGTGATAGGGAGTCAGGGGAAAGGAAATGAAGAGCCAATTGTTCAAAGGTGGATGCCAGCTGCAAGCGTATATTTTTTAGACTGTGATGGAAATAAATTAGAGTTTATCCCGCTTTAATGGGCAGTAAGACCCCCACCTCAAAATTCAGCGAAAGCAAAGAAGTTAGGTGGGGGATCAACTGCCCATAAAAGTCCGATTGGTGAGGGCTGATAATCAGTGGGGGATGAAGAAAACCCCCACTGATTAAAGTTTCACTTTATTTCTATGTTATATGATGATCCAGATGAACTAGAATATGCAACGTATTTAAGTGAATGGAATGCGGAGCACCAAGAAAAATAAAGTTTAATCAGTAGAAGTTTTATAGCTTTGGATTTTGTTAAATAGATAGGGAAAAATAAAATCCCTCAAGAAAAGGTACGTTCTTGAAGGATTTTTTTATGCTTTATATATTTTATATTGCTTGTAACGTATTAATGATGTTCACTTTTAGATATTTCAGCGCGTTGAATATAACCATCAGAGAAGCTGAAATAAAGAGAATAGCTTCCTCGATTATATATAAAGCCTTCACTAGTCATATCCTCTCCGATTCCATCTGGTTCACCAAACCACTCTTTTAATTCATTGATAGATATATCCATTTTTACCCATATATATCTAGCGTCCGAAGGGTACATGTCAATATTATAATCTCCGTATACTGCTGTATTAGGTGCATCACATTCTGTACATGGTGCTTGCTTCCAAACATCAGGCACTCCAAATTCTTTTTTTACCTCAGATATATCTTTACCCAATGCATTTAATTTAAATGGACCAAACGTCCCATTCTGTAAAGCTGTTGTTAACATTTGTTTCATTTCTTCTTTTGTATTGATGTTGAAATTATAATCTCTGTTTTTTGCTAATGTATTATATAAAAATTGTGCATACTCCTCACGTTTCACAAGCGTGTTGCCATTGTAATTACCTGCCTCATCACCGTAGGATATTCGGTTACTACGTAGCGTATTTACAAATTTATAGGCCCAATGATCTTGAGGTACATCTTTAAAGTTACTTTGGCCTTTTGATTGTAATTGAAATGCTTTTTGTAATACTACTGCCATTTCATACCGAGTTAATGCATCATCTGGACGAAAAGCACCTGTTCCATCACCTGTCATAATTCCAGCCTGTACAATAGCTTTAATATCCTTTTCAAACATATGATTTTTAATATCGTTAAACATATTGCTCTGTTCATTGTTTGCTGTTAAACCTAAATGACGAGCGATTAAAGAAGTTACCTGGCCTCTAGTAATATTATCCCCAAAACCAAATTTGCCATTTCCATATCCGTTAAAAAGTCCTGCTGCTGCTAAGTAATCAATAGCAGTTTTTGACCAGTGGTCCTTTGGTACATCTGTAAATACAGTGTTCGCATTGCCAGCTACTTTATAGTTATTCGTAGTTGTTTGTGCGTTTGCTGTGCCTACCATCATTGTAGTTGCTAGTGCTGTGGTGATCACGAATCCGAAAATTTTTTTAGCTTTGCTTGTTTTCTTGCCCATTAGCGAAAGCCTCCCCAGTTTAATTTAACTTTATTAAACATACGTATTACACATATACATCTAATACAATTAAATGTATACATCGCAATTATAACATGTTAATGATGATCATTTGTCATTGATTTCCTTAATGTGGATAAAATTTCAATAATCTATATGAAACTATAATTTTTAGATGATAAATATTCATTGCTATTTAATTGAAGAAAAATACGAAAGCTTTGTATAAAATATGGAAATGTTAAAATTGCTTTGATAAAATAGCGATATGCAAAAATAATTATTTGTTAATTCTTAATGTAATGAATATTCATGTTTAAATATACGAATTTAACTACATAGTTATTGTACTAAAGGGGGAGAAAGATGTTAGATGAATTGTACAATGCTTTTTTAAATGCATCTGGTTTTACAGAAAGTGCGAGAAAACGAGATCAGTATGATAAACTGCATGATGAATTAAAAGATGCAGAAAGAGAGTTACAACAATTAATTCAAGACGCTGAATCGGCGAAGAGAGATTATGAGAGTAAAAGCAATGGTTTAGAAGCTAATAAAATTCCGGCAGTGGAATTTGAACAAAAACGTCATGAAAAGGATGAAAAATTAAATACATTAGTATCCTATTTTAAAAGTGCATTAAGCGATGTTGGATCTGCAAAAGGTACAGCTTATGCAAAGTATTTGGAATATAAAGCGAAAGCAGAAGCGGAGAAAGCAGCCGCATATGATGCTGCGACCAAGGCTTTTGAAGAAAAGAAAAAGGAACTTGAAAATCTTATCCATTAAGCATACAAAGAATGTGGGGGAACTAACATGAGTGGTAAAGAGGTTGAAATTATAGGAAGTAACACGACAAGTGCCATTTCTTACGCACAAAACATTGAAAATGGTATGAAGGATTCTTTAAACCAAGCGAAAGACTTAAAAGCATATGTCACAGGTGCGAAATGGAATGGAAAAACGAGAGATGCCTTTTTAAGTTATCTTGATTTAATCATTCAATATAACTCAGAAATGGTAGAGGCATTTGAAGGGCATACGAAAGCTTTGAAAGAGTTAGATAAAAGTATTCAAACGTACGGCGATATACCGAAAGTAAGGGCGATAAAACAATTGTGATGGAGAAACGAGGGATAAAAGAATGGGGAAAGAAATGAGTTTTGCACCTGCTGAATTATATGTTCTCGCAGGTGCAGCTGGAGTTACGGATATATTTGGATTGCCAAATCGTGACGTAATTATTTTACTTGATGAAGAATGTGTGACAAAAGCAACTACGAGTTTAAAAGAAAAAGGCTTACTTACAAGCGAAAATGGAATTACCCGTGCAGCTTTTCAAATGATTGAACTATTAAAGGAATATGAGAATTGTCACGAATACACGAGAATTAATAATTTGTTAATTGGTTTTTTGAAAGAGGATAAAGATCGAGTGGCTGTATTAACAGAAATAGAGCCAAATAAAAAATACGAAATCGACTACATACCAAAGCCAGACGTATATTTTTCATTATTAACACGCATTCCTTTCTTATTGAGAGAACCGAGGGAAATAGAAGATACATTTTTCTCAAAGAGAATGACAGAGGCAGAACAACAAACATTTGAGGAAAAAGATTTATCAAATAAAGACGTTATAGCGATAGAAACGTATACGAGGCCTCGAAGTAATAGAGGAGGAAAATGGGAATGTTTCTTATATTTCACTGAAGGAGAAGATTTCGTTCAAATAGATGTAGATCGTAATCGATATGACTGGGTGAGCCTCTATGCGGTTAATAAGAAATTGTATGACGTGTTAAAAATGCCATATAAAAAGTTAATTGACCCGAGACAATTCTCGTTAGGAGGTATTCAATAATGCAAGTATCAATGGGAGATAGTGGTTCTGGTGGAGAAGAAGTATTAGTTAATTTTCAAGAACTACTTGATATAGTAATGAAATTAGAAAATATATATAAAATCCATTTAGACGTCATTGGAACGAATATTGAGAGTTTATTAAGTAGTGATTTTTATCAAAAAGGTGAAGCGATGAGAGTAATTGAAAAATACCCTGATATATTACACAAAACACTTGAATTGTCTGAACACTATTATAGGTCGGCGACAGTTGTAAGGGACGCATGTGTAGAAATGTTTGAAAAGGACGAACAATTACGTGAAATATTAAGTAAGTTGTAGAAATCACCATACGGCTGGGGGATGAAAACGAAATGGATGTGAAATATAGACCTGAACCATGGCAAAACATGGGGGATGGTATGAATCGAATTACAAAAGATGCACTCATGAAATTACAGAAAGCAAATGAATTATTAAAAAGTGTAGAAGGAAGTATACGAGGTTTAGACTCGGATGGTAGTATACATTTTAATCATAAAGATCAATCGGAAAAAATAGGGGAATTACTTGAAAGCTATACGACATTACAAAAATATTGCGGAGAAGCAGGGGGATTGGTCTCTGAACATATAGATAAACCTTTTTTAGTAGAAATGGATAAATTTGCTCAAAAAATGAGAGATACATCTATTCTCAGTTTCAAAACAGATAACCGAATTGGCTCCACAACAACAACAGTATTACCAGGTGCGCACGCGGGGTACGGAAGTGTACCACAAACAATAAAAACAAAAAAAGATAAAATAACAGTAGAAGATATTTTTAGAGATTCACCTGCATTTGATAACGTACTGAGAGCGGAGTACAAAGAACTAAAAAAACAAAACCCAGATGCAAAATTAAATTATGAAGAATACAAGAAAGTAGTCCCATCCACACGAGGATTTGAATACAAATCGATAGAAGATGAACAGAAAAAACTAGAAATGGTGCGAGACATAGGAATAGGCGTAGGAATCATCATCACAACAATCCTTTGTCCACCACTTGGGGCCGCTGCCGCAGTAGTATACGGCGCTGTACAAATAAAAAGTGGTATCGACGGAGAAGACTGGGGAACACACCGGAAATTGAGCCAAGAAGAACGCACAGCAAACATCATTTTTGGCGGATTAGACGCAATCCCAGTTGTTGGAGCAGTAGGAAAAGGAGTAAAAGCATTCAAAGGCACGAATGAATTAGCTGATTTAGCGAAATTATTAAAATTCAAAGAAGGAATGCCTGGTTTTAATCCAAATTTGGGTGGAAATGTGGTACAATCGCTTAAGGAAAATAAGACTTTAAAGAATGCACTAGATGCGATGAAAAATACTCCTATTCCAGTAGCAGTTAGGATGGTGGATACTGGAATAGGAATGAGGCTTCCTTATATAGAATCTTCAACTGTTGGAGAAGTAGCTGGAAAGTTTTCAAAGGCAAGTACGGCAGCTAAGGATGACGCTTATCAACTTGCTAAGGGTAGTGGTGGTTCAGGAGTTAGTAAGGAAGGTAGTGTGGCTAAGGGTACGGGTAAAACTGGGGGACCTGTTGAAGTCAAAGCACCACCAGGAGCGACAGATGAACAGATAGCACAAGTTAAGGCTTATGTTGAGGGATCTAATAAAGCTTTAGAAGCGGGTGCTTTATCACCAACAGGAAGAGTATCAACTAAAGGTAAATTAAGACAAGAAGCTTCACGTGCGGCAAGACTAGAAGGCAAGCGTGCTGCCGATAATGGAGAAGCATACAAGGGACATGTTGGTCATGTTCCCGATACAACTTGGATGGGGAAACCGGATCCTCATAGTTGGTTAGACCTTGACCCAAAAGTTAATATGAGCATAGGTGGACAGGCTAATAAATATCCAATTGGTTATAAACCTACAAAATTTAAGTTTGTAGAGGAGGAGTAGACGGTGAATAATTGGAAAGATAAGATAGCTACAATGATTTTAGTGAAGCAGGAGCTAATGAAACAAGATGTAGAAAAAATATGGCCACACCATTTTCCAGAGGTGGGAGCAAATGAAAAATCTATTTGCACTATTGAACAAGAATTGGGATATAAACTTGATTCAATGTATCGAGAATTTCTTCAATATGCCAATGGTTGGGCAGGTTTTTATCAAACGGTGGATTTATTTGGTACGGAGCAATTAAAGGAATCTTCTATAATGGATTATGCTCAGATGCTATTAAAAGCTATAGATGATGTTGTTTTAGAGGGTAGTGGTGTTTTAAGACATGAGCTACTACCAATTGCAGTTTCGAAATTTGATAGGGATTTATTTGTTTTATGTCTACCTTCTTCTTCTAGACCAGGAGAGATTATTTGGTTTGCGGGCGAAGAAATAGATAGATTTGAGAACTTTGACGAGTACTTTTTAGCAATGATTGACTATAATAGAGAAGAAATATTAGCTTTAAAGGGGTAGTTTATACAATTATGCTTGTTTTAAGTGTATTTTACTGTACAGCTATAAAAACATAAATACTGATAAATCTATAGCAAAATATATTTGAAGTGGACAGAAAACAAAATAGATATATTGTTACTACAAAACTTACAAATTTATGCTACTTAAAAACATATGAACTTAAAGCACTTGATTGTCAATTAAAGGCAACGAGTGCTTTTTTGCATTTTAGCGTAGAAATAATGTGGTACAATCGCTTAAGGAAAATAAGACTTTAAAGAATGCACTAGATGCTATGAAAAATACTCCTATTCCAGTAGCAGTTAGGATGGTGGATACTGGAATAGGAGTGAAGATTCCTTATGTAGAATCTTCAACTGTTGGAGAAGTAGCTGGAAAGTTTTCAAAGGCAAGTACGGCAGCTAAGGATGACGCTTATCAACTTGCTAAGGGTAGTGGAGGGGTTAAGGGTACGGGAGATTCCAGATTAGAATATTTGAGAGGGAAATATGGCGAATTAACTTCTGAACAGCTCCATGCTAATATTAATGAAAGGGCTGGTATTACATTTCCGCAAAGGGCCACTAGGAGTCAACTTAAAAATGGAGGTTATATTGTTGAAGATGTTGACTTGTATAAAAAATGAGTCCAAATAAGAATCGTGCTCTGGGTTTTCGAAATACAAAAGATGATGGCTTGGTGCAAGCACATCACGCAATACAAGATGAATGGGCTAAGATATGGGCTAAAACAAGCGGTAATAATTATAGCAGTCGACAAGCACCATCAATATTACTCAAATCTACCTCTGGTGAACCACATGCTATAATATCTGCTCTTCAAAGGGCTAGAAGAAGGAATGAAGGTTTTAGTACGGATATAATATACGAATTTAATATTAGCTATAAAGAAATGATTGAAGCGGGTGTAGATTTAAAAGTAGCAAAAAAAGTAATGCGAGAAGCATATAGATATTTTGATGGATTAGGGGGATTTAAATGATAAATGTTCAAAAATTGTCGACTTATGAATTATATTCTCCAGTTGATGAAAATGAAATTAAAAAAATCGAAGAGGAAATGGGATTAATACTCCCTAATGTTTATAAACAATTACTAAAGCATACAAATGGTTTTGTGTCCGATAATGGAGTCGTTATATTTGGAGTGGATATAATAGATGAAAGGAATAAAACATATGAAGTCCATGAATATGCAAAGGGTTATGTTGCTGTAGGAAGTAATGGTGGAGGCAAAATACTGTTAATGACTGCAAATGAAAACGCAACAGAGTTAGTACAAGTTGATTCGGGGATTATGGATCCGAATTATGCTACCACAGTAAGTGAGAATTTTATACAGTGGATAAATGCCGGAGCGATAGATATTGAATGTGTGGACGAAGAACAGGAAGTGTTTAAGGAAAAACTGTGTAATCTTATATTGGTAAGTCCACCAGTAGGAGGGGCTATGGATTTAAAGAAAATACAAGAGGTATTTATCATCAAAAAGGGATTGTTTGACTTATTAAAAGGATCAAAACAATTACCATTCGTGTTAATGAAAGACATACCTGTTGAGTTGGCTTTAAAAAACATAGAACTGTTAGGCGAATTAGGGGATATATTGAAAATATCTAGTACTGATTAACTGATTTTAGGGCTTAAAATAGAGGGTATTTGAATTAAGAACCGTTTAATACAATTATTAATTCAAAAAAATATTGTTGAAAAATTGCTATTGGTTCCGTGTGTGTCTTATATAATCAATAAATTAAACTCTTAGAAAATATTATTTGAATTTAGAGCACTTGATTGTCGACTAAAGGTAACGAGTGCTCTTTTGCGTTTTAGCGTAGAAATAATGTGGTACAATCGCTTAAGGAAAATAAGACTTTAAAAAATGCACTAGATGCTATGAAAAATACTCCTATTCCAGTAGCAGTTAGGACGGTGGATACTGGAATAGGAATGAAGCTTCCTTATATAGAATCTTCAACTGTTGGAGAAGTAGCTGGAAAGTTTTCAAAGGCAAGTACGACAGCTAAGGATGACGCTTATCAACTTGCTAAGGGTAGTGGTGGCTCAGGAGTTAGTAAGGAAGGTAGTGTGGCTAAGGGTACGGGTGAAGCTATAATTAATACAGCCAATAAAATTGATTATAGTGACATCAGAGCTTATCGTGATATTGATATCGAAAAAGTACCGATAGAATATAGAGCGGATCCTAGACTTGTTTCTGAAATGAACTATAAAGGAAAGAAAAAAAGTGGAGCAAATGCAGCAGGATGGGAAAGAAGTGCATCTAAACACTTTAATGAATTATTAGATAAGCATCCAGAATTTTTTAGTGAAGCAAATATTGAAAGAATTGAAAACGGATTAGTTCCTGTAGTAGATGATGACTTTATTAAGCATTTTCCCCAATATAAAGATTGTAAGGGTGATAAACTGATACATCATCATATAGGTGGTGGGGGGCAAGCTGCTGCTGTGCCACAATCATTGCATAGGGGCTTTGGGGGTATACACAATTTTGAGAAAGAACACAAGATTAGAGATAACGACCCATTGACTGCGATTGGGGAGGTATTTACGTCTCAAAAACAGCCGTAAACATTAATAATAAAGCATGAAGTGAAAATTAATGATATATAGTGGAGGTATAAAAAAATGATTTCACCACAAGATTTTTTAGACAATTGGAATAAAGACATATATGGTTTGATTAACTATGATGAAAAAATAATTAATTCATTTTCCTTATCTCAAGAAACTAAAGATTTTTTAATTGAAGCAGGTTTTCCTGAGTCTGCTCCTCCATTTTTAACATTTGAATCTGCAGTTAATGGTGGTGGAGAAAGATTAATTAAAAAAAACAATAAATTAGAAGCGATGTATTATAAGTTTTTATGTTTTGGATTTACTGGTAGCGGATATCCAATATGTATTGATGAATCTAACTCAGAGCTCGTATATATAGATTATGATAATGATAATAAGGTTGTACTCATAAATACTACGATAGCAAAGTTTGCAGAAGCCTTACTTGTCTACGTAGATTTTATAAAAAAAGTAAAGGCTGTAAATGGAAGAAGAGCGTATCTTGAAAAAAATGCAACTAAAGATTTGTTAGAGTGGATTTCTGGCGCACTTCAAAAAATCGATGCGGTCTCTTTAACTGAAGGGTCTTTTTGGGAAGAAGAGCTTAGTAGTTTTAGTGCATAAGATTATATAGAGTGAAAGTGAAATTCATAATGATCTTATAAGTACAGTAGAAAGTTTGTTTTTTGAGAAGCATAGCAAATAATACAACTTTACTTTTAGTTGTTAAAGGTTTCTTGATATTTGGATTAGAAAAGCAAGACAGCAAACAAACGAGATTAGCTAAAAGGAATTTCTAATTATTACAAAACTGTACTTACTACAGACAAGTCAATGAAAAAGAACTTATTTTTGAAGTGGAAAGAAAAATGTTATTAAAAGTATGTACTCATGATGTTTGTACCATCATGGAGTACTGTGTGCAATGATAGAATAGAAAACGAAGTACGAGCTTAGACGAGATGACATTTTACTGGGTGATGAATATAATCACATGGAAAGTATATTAAACTAAGAACTCGTACAAACTCGTCAATTTTAACTTAGTAGTTGTCATGGCATGTAAAAGGTGTCGTACTGTTAATACAAAACTTACAGATCTTATAAATCTTACAAATTTATGCTACTTAAAAACATATGAACTTAAAGCACTTGATTGTCTACGAAAGGCAACAAGTGCTTTTTTATTAGATAGACATGCTATAAATTTTTAGAAAATATTTTTTATGAATTCAGGCTAACATAAATTATTAGTATTATATAATTGAAAATACATTAGCAAAAGGTATGGACTCCGTAACCCCATTCGTTAAAGGTGTAGAAATGCTACCAGATGGAAGTGTCGCTAGAACTGGAACGAACTATAGCGGGAAATTCCAAGAAGCCCATGATGCCTCAAAGGCGAGTATTCAGAGTAGGATCTCGAATTTGGAGAGTGGTGGGGTTAAGGGTACGGGTAAAGAATATAAAAACTATAAGGATGTAGAATATACTGGAACAACTAAAGTTAATGGAGAAGTAAGGGATATTAGCAGACGGGTTTTTCAAAGGTTAGATATTGATTATATGAGAATTGATCCTAAAACTGGTATGATAAATCCCCAATTGATGAAAAAAGGAAGAGCACCAATTTGGCAAGATGGAACTGCTATAGAACTTCATCATTTAATTCAAAGAGAGCCCGGATCAATGGTGGAGCTCCCGGGTAGTATGCATAAGGAATATTATAAAATATTGCATGGCTTAGTGGAGAATGGTGGAAGTTTTAGAAACGATCCTGTGTTAAAAAAGCAATATGAAAATTTCAGATCGAAATATTGGAGATGGAGAGCTAAACAAATAGATAAAGCTGAATTATAAAAGGAGGAATTTTGAATGAATAAAGAGGAATTAATCAATTTTATTAAGATAAATATGGAATCAGATGACTTTACTGGTGGAGTAGATAAAAAACAAGTTGATTATGTTCAAGATACCCTACAGTTAAAATTGCCAGAAAGTTATAAGTGGTTTTTAACTAATTATGGCTCTGGTGGGTTATTTGGTGTTGATATTTTAGGTGTGGCTAAGTCTAATATAGCTTCTATTGTTATTGAAACAGAGAGTTATAGGGATTTAGGAATGAGTGAGCATTTAGTAGTTATTGAAGATATTGGGGAATATGCTTATTGTCTAGACACTAGTAATATGGAAAACAATGAGTGTCCAGTAATAGCATGGGATAGACAAGGTGGACTTGATGATTACAATACAGCAAAGAATTTTTATGAGTTTTTATCACAAAGGTTATTGGATGCAAAAGAAGCATGGGAAGAAGAGTTTTAATATAGATAAATGACCTTGTTTAGCTTAAAGCTGAATAAGGTCATTTATTGTTTATGATGAATAGAAGTTATAAGTATTATTATTATATTTTTTATTTTTTATATGAGGATATTTAAAGTTTAATACGTAGGTAGACAAGAAAAGAGAATGAAAACGAATTTGTTTTTGATGTGGATAGAAAAAATATATGGTGTTTGAAAGTAAGTACTCCATGATGGTTGTACCATCATGGAGTACTGTGTGCAATGATAGAATAGAAAACGAAGTACGAGCTTAGGCGAGATGACATTTTACTGGATGATGAATATAAGGCATGGAATGGACATAAAACTAACGAATTCGTACAAACTCGTAAGTTTTAACGTAGTAGTTGTCACAACATATAAAAGGTGTCATACTGTTACCATAAAACTTACAAATTTAATGCTACTTAAAAACATATGAACTTAAAGCACTTGATTGTCGACTAAAGGCAATCAAGTGCTTTTTTAATTGAAAGGTATACTATAAATTTATAGAAATTATTTTTATGAATTAAAGCTAACAGAAACTACTAGTATTATATAATTGAAAATACATTAGCAAAAGTTGCGAACGCCGTATCCCCAATCTTTAAAGGTGTAGAAATACTGCCAGATGGAAGTGTCGCTAGAACTGGAACGAACTATAGCGGGAAATTCCAAGAAGCCCATGATGCCTCAAAGGCGAGTATTCAGAGTAGGATCTCGAATTTGGAGAGTGGTGGGGTTAAGGGTACGGGTGAAGTTGGAAAAGGGAATTCTGATTTACTTGATAATACTGGTAGATTTAAAGATGCTGAGTTGCAATCTAAGTATGATGTATATTGTGAAAGGAAATATAAGAATAGTGAAGCGCCTAAAGAGCCACTGGAGTGGAAAGAAGCAAGTGAAAAATGGGCATCACTTAAAGAGCAGGGGCAAGAATTTTCTGATGAAAGTTTTAATCTATTTTCACAACAGTATGAAAACGCTGAACGAGAAATAACCATTGTTACACATGAAGGGACTAAGGTAAGAGTTGACGCAATTGCATCTGATGAATATGGGAATGTTATTATACAAGAATATAAAAGTTCCGCTACTGCTCCCTATACTACTAATCAAGAAAAGGGATTCCCTGAATTGAAGAATTCTAGTGGAAAGGTCGTAGGTGAAGGAAAGGGAGATTTTTCAGGGGGATACGAAGTGCCTAGTGGAACAAGACCGCAAATTGTTCGTCCTGAAGGGACAACTTATTTTGATGAATAAATGAGGTGAGAGATAAGTGTCAATATTAGACAAAAATAAAATAGATGGAATTGGCAAGAGTATGGGTGAAAATAAGTTAGCATTAATGATTGCAGATCATTTAGATTGGGAAAATGAACTTCAGCACTTAACATTGTTACAAGATAAAATTAATGCCTATGTATCTTTTATTGAAAGTGGGCAAATCTATAGTGTTTATCCGGATGCTAAGTTAGTAGATGGCTTTATATTCGATTTAAGATTTAAATATAAACCAACTGAAAATTGTAATAAATTATTGGAGGTTTTTAGGAAGAATACTCAAGATTTGAGGATTGAGTTTAAAATATATGAATCTTAGGTAGTTTGAATTGGAGATGTAATATGAAAGCAAATAAAGCATTTGAGCGCGTATGTAATCTAATATCTGAAAAGTATTTAGATAATGGCTGGAAATATTCTAAGTCTGGTCATTGGATGAGTAAAAAAGATAAAAATTTCATTTATAAGGTACTCTTTTATACAAGTTGGAATAATATATCTGATAAAAATGTAGTATTTTATGGTGAATGCGCAATTCTTCCTTTAAAATCTAAAGATAAAATATTTCATATTAATACACGTCGGTGCAATGTACCAAGCGGTAAGTTATATTGGAACATAGCAAATGAGGAAGAGTGGGAGCGGACAGTTAACGAATTCACTAATTGGTTAAATAGTGAATTTATGCCAATTGTAGAAAGGTGTACGAATGATTTGAACAACTTTGTAAAAGAGGTTGTTGAAAGGGGTTTTTATCCTCAAAAGGGTTATATGGTAGATATTAATTTTATATTAACGCACGGGTCGCGTGAATTGGCAGAGGAAGCTATCAAAAGATACTATGACAGTTTGGAAGAGTCAATAAAAAAAGAATTTAAAGATAACTATGAAAGTATGGTGTGTGGTAATGAAGCAGTTAGTGCATATGGTAATAATATGATGAGAAATTACACCAATTTTAGAACTATCATAGATAATAAAATAATTGTTACTTTATAGTACATCAAATGGTTTGACTTAGTAAGCGATAATTGGTAACCCAATTATCGCTTTTAGTTTTAAATAAGGGTACGGATGAAGGTAGTAGGATTATTCCTGGTACTCCGGGTATTGTAACAGGAGGAAATTCTACTAAATTAGGAAAAAATATGATGACAGAAATGGGGCTTAAACGTTCAACTAAATGGAGTGGATATCAAGCACAGCATATTATTCCTTCTGAAATGGCAGATAATCTTGTAATTAAAAAGATAGGTATGAACTTTGATGACTCATCAAACGGTATTTTTCTAAGAGTACCAGATGATAATATAAGTACAATGGCTAGACACAGAGGATATCATTCTGTTTACAATGAAGTAGTTGCAAGAGTATTAAATAAAATGGATATAAACCAAAGTATTGATAGTTTACAAAAGCAGGTATATGATTTGCAAAAAAAATTTAAGGGAATTACAGGGGAATGGTTTACCATTGTACCCAAGCCAAGGTGCAACAGTGGAACTTTGGGAAAGAAAGCTAAAACAATTGGAAATACAAAATAAGTAAATATCAGTAAGGTGGTAAGGTGTAATGGAAAATAAGGATATTAGTTTGCTTGAAGAATTACTTTATAATACAAATAACGAGGATACAATTAGCCGAATAAAGAATATAGATAATCCAATAATCCTTCATTGTTTTGCAGCAAATTATAATTGGAATAGTGGATTTGATATACCAAATGCAATTCTTGAAAACAAAGATTGTGACTTAGGAACGGGATTACTAATGTTTCATTATGCAGACGGATATCGACTATTAGAAAGTCCGGAGGAAGTTTCGAATTCTCCATTACAAGAATGGAAGGTTTTTATATTAGAACTTCAAAATAAAATTATGAATTTGGAGTTTAAAACACAAAATATATCATTTAGCCCTGAATTAACAAAAATTCAAATATTCAAGTTAAAAAAAAGGAACCCAAGTATTTCAGATATTCTTATTAATGAGTCACCAGGAAATATAATTGATATTCCTAAAATATAAATAAACATTAAAAACTCATTACAGTAAATAAATAAGTTTAGTTATAGTGATTTTATAAAGCTTACTATACTAAATTATATTTTATGTACGGATATAATAAAGTTCGTGGTGCAAAATTTAAATACGCATAAGTATATATGAATAAAAATAAAGTATATGTGAAGTAGATAGAGAAAATAAAAGGGTTTTTGAAAGTATGTACTCTATGATGATTGTACCATCATGGAGTACTGTGGTGTGCAATGATAGAATAGAAAAAGAAGTACGAGCTTAGGCAAGATGACATTTTACTGTGGGATGAATATAAACGCATGGAATGTATATTAAATTAACGAACTCGTACAAACTCGTAAGTTTTAACATAGTAGTTGTCATGACATATAAAAGGTGTCATACTGTTACTACAAAACTTACAAATTTATGCTATTTAAAAATATATGAACTTAAAGCGCTTGATTGTCAACTAAAGACAACAAGTGCTTTTTTAATAGATAAGCATGCTATAAATTTATAAAAATTATTTTTGTGAATTAAGGCTAACCCAAATTACTAGTATTATATAATTGAAAATACATTAGCAAAAGTTGCGAACGCCGTATCCCCAATCTTTAAAGGTGTAGAAATACTGCCAGATGGAAGTGTCGCTAGAACTGGAACGAACTATGGCGGGAAATTCCAAGAAGCCCATGATGCCTCAAAGGCGAGTATTCAGAGTAGGATCTCGAATTTGGAGAGTGGTGGGGTTAAGGGTACGGGTAAAGGTACTCAAACTAAAAAAATTAAACCGACTAATGAAAGAACTGCAGAATATGAAGAAGCTATGACAAAAGCAGCTAGAGATTTACCTCCTTATAGTAGAAAACCAAATAAACCAAGAGATTTTGAAGAAAAAGTAGTAGATGATTCTACAGGAATTACTACTTATGCATTTACATCTAAGAGAAATGGGGAAACTTATAAAGTTAAAGATGATAAAGGTGGAGCAGTCTTTGATTGTCTATTAAGTTTTACAAGCAAAGATGCAAATATAGAAGTTGTTTATGAATTAACTTCACTTCCGGAAGGTATTATTCCATTTGCAAGAGACCCATTTTGGGGACTGATTTGTTTTAATTACTGTGATACTAAAGATTGTCCGTCAGTAGTTTTCTATGATCAGGAATCAGTGAATGAGGATAAAATTAAATTAATATGCGACTCTTTTTCTGAATTGATTGAGAGATTATACTCTGATTGAGAAAAACAAAATGAACAGGAAAGAAGGTTAATTGTATGAAGAATTTAGATTTTGAATATACTTTTACTCCTATTGGCATTGAAGATATCGAAGATTTCGAAAATAAGCATGGTATATTGTTCCCTGATGATTATAAACAATTTTTGCTGTCTAAAAATGGAGGGAAAACTGAGCAACGAAGATCTAAAACTAATGATACAACTAAGAAAGGCGTAATAACATCGTCTGTTTCAATGTTTTTTCCTCTATCAATAGAAAATGAAATAAATCTAGAAGAGAAATTAAGAAGCTATAATTTGGTGCAAGTGGTACCAAGTAATTTGCTTCCAATTGGAATTGACCCAGCGGGAAGTTTGATTTGTTTATCAATTGATGGGAAAGATAGAGGTAGTGTATATCATTGTGATATGGATTACTTTGAAGAAGATAACGAGTTAAGAGAGGAATACATCCGACTAATTTCTAAAAGTTTCTCTGAATTTGTGGATAATTTATATATTCCTGAAAACTAATGATAGGATTTTATTGATTCGAATTAGTTAATAGTTGGTTAATCTCTTTAATTTTAACGGGGCTTTCTTTATGGTCTAACGACCCAGAGAAAGCCTCTTCTTTTTCTCCGAATTATTTAAAAGTACAACATAGGGGACGGGTGAAGTTCCTAAAGTTAATCCGAAAATTAAAGTGAATTTTAAGACTGGTTATGATAAGCATTTAATTGAAGTAGAAGGTTTTAAAGCAAAACCGACTATAGGTATAAAAGGTGTCATGCCGTTACTACAAAACTTACAAATTCATGCTACTTAAAAACATATGAACTTAAAGCACTTGATTGTCGACTAAAGGCAATCAAGTGCTTTTTTAATTGAAATGTATACTATAAATTTATAAAAGTTATTTTTATGAATTAAAGCTAACAGAAACTACTAGTATTATATAATTGGAAATACATTAGCAAAAGGTGCGGATTCCGTATCCCCATTCGTTAAAGGTGTAGAAATACTGCCAGATGGAAGTGTCGCTAGAACTGGAAAGAACTATAGCGGGAAATTCCAAGAAGTCCATGATGCCTCAAAGGCGAGTATTCAGAGTAGGATCTTGAATTTGGAGAGTGGTGGGGTTAAGGGTACGGGTGATGTACCTAAAGGCTTTTATCAAGATGCAAATGGAAAATGGCATCGACCTAATGAGGAATACGCCTGGGAATGGCTACAATATGGGTAGAGAAGTAAATAGAAAGAATGGAAAATTCAATTTCATCAAAAATCCGTACAAAAAGTGATGGTAAACTAGAATTTATGGCAAGTGATAATAAATGGTATCCTCTAGATCAAGCAGATATGGCTCATTGAAGTGATTCAGTTTCATGGTGGAATAGTACATACAGGTAGATATTATGGAGCGAAGTCCCCAGAGGTTAGAGAATGGATGTTAGACTCCAATAATTATGTATTAGATCATGATAGTTTAAATCGATTCGCAGGTACAAAGTTAAATGAAAACTACTTGCCACCAAATAAATAATTATTGGGAGGATTTATATTGGAACTCAACGATCAAGTGTATGACCGAATTGTAAAGTTATGTAACGAAGGAGATGCTTTTGTTGAAAAAGGAAAAGATGATAAGGCAATAGAGAGTTATATAGCTGCTCTGGATTTGGTTCCGTTGCCGAAGACCGATTGGGAAACAAGTACATGGATTTATACAGCATTAGGAGATACTTATTTTTTAAATCGTGAGTATGAGAAAGCAAAAAGTAATTTATATAATGCGCTAAACTGTCCGGATGGTATTGCAAATCCATTTATTTTACTGAGACTTGGAGAGAGTATATTCGAGTGTGGGGAGCTTGATAAAGCTAAGGAGTATCTGTTAAGAGCTTACATTTTAGAAGGCTATAAACTCTTTTTTAATGAGGATGATAAGTATTTTGAATTGATTAAGGATATGATTTGAGGAGGGTAAATATGGCTATTTTACAATCACCTATAAAAGAAGAATTTGAAAGTCTTTTGGAAAAAAGCAATGAACAATTTCATAATGGTAACTATAATGATTCAATTGTGTTACTAGAAGAGGCATGGGATATAATACCTAATCCTAAAGGTATTTATTGTGAAGAGAGTTACCATTTAGCTAAGGATATTATCTCTACTTGTTTTATGGTAAATGATTTAAAAAAAGCAAAGGAGTGGGCAGATAAAATATTTTTAACTGGATTTGCGCGTATAGATTCCGGTGATAAGGAATTTATTGCAGGAAAAGTTTCTTTTGAACTAGGTGATTTAGAAACCGCAAAAGAATTTTTTAGTATTGCCAATAAAAAATCAGAAGGTAGATGTTTTGGGAATCCGAAGAATACTAAGTATCTGAAAGTTTTAAAAAGTTAAATGTTTAGCTGCGTAAAAAGAATTTAAGAAGCTGATTACATTATATCTGAAACAGTATGCCTGATTTATTACCATTAGAACATAGAAAATTGGAAAGGAGGATTAATATGGAAAGTCCAGGAGCTGTTTCTCTTTGGTTTGGAAATGGTACTAGCGAAATGGTGTTAAGAAATTATGTAGAAATAAAATATGATAATGAGTGGAACAGAATTCCTTCGCGTTTTATGCCTGATTTTCAAATAGATTTCAT
This sequence comes from Bacillus sp. SH5-2, assembly GCF_008368905.1. Classification (NCBI taxonomy): domain Bacteria; kingdom Bacillati; phylum Bacillota; class Bacilli; order Caryophanales; family Bacillaceae; genus Bacillus; species Bacillus sp. SH5-2. Next base: position 26,910 of record NZ_QOSD01000040.1, on the reverse strand, counting down.
TGAGTATAACCAAGACTTATTAGAATGTACATATAATGAACATGTTACATCTTCTTTGCCTGAATTACTACAGAATGCTTCGTATTCTGAATCAATCATAAGTGAACTGATAGACTTTTATGGTGAAAATTTAGAAGAACAATACAATACTGTCATTAGGTTATATGATTTTGAGTATGAAGAACTTGTTGAAGAAGCAAAACTGGATGGTGGAAACCTGAAGTATATGGGATCGGTAATTTATGAAGATTAGAAGTTTAATGTAATAATAGGGATGGAGTAAAAGTGACAATGATACAATTTAATTCTTATCATCAAAAAGTAGAGATAAAGAGAAATTTAGAACTTATGAACTTAGAATATAAAAAAATTAGAGAGTATGTAAATTTTGATGTATGTTCTTTTGAGCAATTAGATGAATTTCAAGTAGGATACAGCATTGACACCGATGGAAACTCCCTTGTAACCGATGAGGAAGATACTTGGGATGCAAATTGGATTGTTATTGCATATGAAACTATGTGTGGAGATCCAATTATTATTGATTTAAATGAGGAAGGGTACCCTATATCTTCAATCATGCACGGAATGGATAGTTGGAGTGGTGGCGATTTTCTTGCAGATTCCATGGAATCATTTATTAATTTTATGAAAGATATAGGTGATTTTCTAACTGAGCAACAAGTGTTAGAAGGTAAAAGAATGATAAAAACTAAAGAATTGGAAATATTGCTAAATGAGTTTTTGGAAAGAAATAAATTTACTGATTTTGAAATATGGCACTCTTTATTAAGTCCATTATTTGATATTGCAGAAGAATATGAGCAAACAATGGAGAGAAAAGTCAAAAAGATGAAGGAAGAAGGAAAGAAAATAACGGAAATTACCCACATGCTTAATATAAAACCTAAAGAAGTGTATGAGTTTATTAAGAAAGTTTAATAGTGCCTCTTCACTTTAGAGGGAACAATCAGGCACGATGATGGAGCGGTACATGCAGAAAATGCTCGGATTTTTATAAAACCGAAACAAAAAATCTGCTGAAGAAGAATCCATTTTGATCAATCTTTTTTCAAAATGGATTCTTTTTATTTATTGTAAAACTTAGGATTAAGAGTTGTTTTTGATTAGACTTTATTTCTATTGATTATATAAATATTCTTGAAGAAGTAGAAAGAGACCTTGAGATGTGTGCACTGAATCGTTTAGTAAATGGAAAAATGAGTACATGAAAGGGAAAATGATTGTCTACTTACCAAATGAAAAATGAAGGCTTACATACCGACATACTTTATGAATTTAATGAAATCTATTGCGAAACGATTATAGAGAGATAACGGGCGATACGTTTAAATATCTTAATAGTTTAGGAGGAATTATTAAATGATTAATCTATCTAATATTCCAGATTTGATAGAAGAGTCAGCAGCGAGTGATATTGAAATTCAAGCAGTAGAAAATCGTATGAATATTACATTACCTAATGTATATAAGGAATTATTGAGATGTACAAATGGCTTTTCAATCGGTGGTGGTTTACTTATTTATGGTACGGAGTATATTGCAGAAAGGAACGAGGTTTGGGAAGTAGATGAGTATGCGAGGGGGTATGTCTCAATTGGTGATGACGGTGGTGGTAATGTATTTTTAATGGCTCAACATGCAGAGGAAAAAGAGGTGGTAGTAATTGATTCTGGGGATATGAATCCAAGCCATGCTACTGTAATTACCGCTGATTTTAAAAAATGGGTGAATAGTGGTTGTGTAGGTGAAATAGAACAGAAAACAATACATAAGTCATCTGATATTTGTAATATAGTGTTAGTGAAAACTCCTAGTGAAGGTTTGAAGGATTTAATAAAAATAAAGAACGTATTAGGGCTTGAGATTGCCACAGTAGATTTGCTAAAGGGTTCAAAAAATCTTCCTTATATATTAGTAGAAAGATTTCCATACGGTAAGGCGAAAAAACTCATTGAAAAATTAGCAATTGATAGTACTATACTGAGTATAGAAGTGGCTGGAAAAAACAGTTAATATTAGAGGGTAACTTTCATATGATTAGAGAAATCGATATGGATCCAAGAGAGTAAACAGGGAGAGTTAAAAATGATAATAAATGATGCAGTTTTTGGTGAGATTGAGTATACATATGGATGGATTAAGGACATTACCGTTGAATTTTGTGGAAAAGAAGTTGAAATAGCATTGATAGTTAAAGGTGAAAAAGACGGTAAGTTTGAGGAAGAACAATATACTGCTTATAATTCATTATTGCAAAATTGGGAACAATCGCAGCAAGTTTTGTTACAAGCGATTTTAGACTATTACAAACAAGAGCGTCAACAATTAGGATATGATATTGGATTTAATGAGAATTATCCGCATATCGAAACAATTGATCAATTACTTAATAGGATCACTTTAGTTGGAATTGTAGTCCCATATGGAGGTATTCATGAAGAGCGAGATATTGGGATAACTTTCGATTGTACGTGGGATACAGAGAATGGACTAGGAATACGTCTATTAAATGAAAAAGTAACTGAAGTGGGATATCAAGACGTTGCCATTTAACTTTTAATCTAAGGAGTGAAAAAGTAATATGAAAGAATTTGAAGATAAATTTAGTGAATTGCAAGCTGATATGATATCTCTATGCATGGAATATGTTGAAAATAGAGCTGATAAAGTATATGTGTACGCTTCATGTGAAGAAGATATGATTTCTAGTAGTTTCTTTTATTTAATTAACAATAAGTATGTAGAGTGTCACAAGGTTAATGATGCATTGAAAAATGGGGGAAAAAGATATGATGTATCTCCAGAACGAATGTTTCAGGTTCTACAAATTATAAGTGAAGATATTGAAGGAATTGAAATGTTATGCAAAGAATACGGAAAAGTTATGCCAACTGAGCTGAAATTAATATATGATGCCCAGAGTGGGAAGTTTAAAGCTGAATATGAGTATGATTTAATCCATACAAATGATGATATAAAAACGGCTGATGATTTTGCTGATGAATGGTTCGAGGAAGTGAAAAATAATAACCTTTAAAAGCGGTACAGTAATAGTTACATCTTAGTTAAATGGATAATGAGTGGGAGTAGAAAATGGAGAAGTCAATGGATTTTAATGAGCAAATTTCCATTTTATATAAAATGCGTTTTCTAGAGAATGAAGGGGATGATATTGAAGTTTTTGAGAGTATTCTCAATGTATTAGCGAATGAAGGGACAAATGATATAATTTCTGATCTTTGTATAATTTTTGAGGATGATATTGCTGAGCCATCAGCGGGTGACTACCTTATTGAAACGATTTTTTATATTGCTGAACATTCCGGGGTAGAGGAAGGGCTATACAAATTAGCTATTAGTATTCCTAAAATGTTACCTCATGCAGAATTCTGGGCGGAAAGAATTCATCGGACTCTTTTACATTCAAAAGGTTTAGTCGTATCGTATATGAATGTTTTAGAAAATATAAATAATTCAACGAAGCAAATAATTAAAAGGATTCTTCTTGAGATAAGAGAGGACGACCCAGATTTATATTTAGAAAAAGTAAATTCAATCTTAGAGAAATTGTGATAAGGGGATACTATGGAAAAGATAAGTGATTTTATATGTTTCGAAAAGCCGTCGCAAGAGATTGTTGAAAAGTATATAGGGAAAGTTCCTGAACAAATAGTAGATTTATGGAAACAATATGGATTTGGAAGTATGTTAAACGGATATTTAAGGTTGGTAAACCCAGAAGAATATTTAGATATATTAAAGGAAAGTTATATCCGTTATGAAGAGGCTATCCCGGTTTTTACAACAGGTATGGGAGATATTCTTGTGTGGGAAAATAACTATTTATTATTACTTAAGTAACGAAAAGGTACGGTAGATGTAGCGGGTGGGAAATTTAAGTTTTTCTTCAAAAATATGAAAGATGACTATTTTCTAGAGAAAGTATTGGATTGGATGCCTTACAAGCAGGCAATACACAGGTACGGAAGTCTTGAAATTGATGAATGTTTTGGTTACACACCGTTACTTCCATTAGGTGGATCAGAAAAAGTAGAAAACTTACAAAAGGTTAAACTTATTGAGCATGTTTATTTAATTACTCAATTTATGGGCCCAATAGAATAATGATGGTACGTATTATTATATTTATGAATACAGTGACGTGTTTTATATTGAAAATAAAACAAGCATAGCCACGCCCTAAGTTTAGAAAGGTGCTATGCTCGTTTTAGGTTTTAAGATTAAATAACTTTATTGCGCTTTTATAATTTCAGGTAATACTTCTATAGTTAGGAAAGATTCTAATCTTCTTCCTCTTGGGCTAATGATAAAGAGATATCATCACGTACAACAGACAGCTTCTTCTTTTCTCCATTTGGATACACAATACTCCATAAAGCATATCCATTGTAACGATCTGTGTAATTTTCATCACCTTTAACATAATTTACTGCCGCAATGGCAGCAGCTGAAGGACTACTATATTCTTTCCCTTCAAAAAGGATTTTGCCACTTGTTAAGTCGATTTCTGCCTTTGTTATGGAACCTCCATAAGTAGCTTCTAGGTATTTTTCGTCTTCGTTTAGTCTTGAATATACCTCTTTCCAAGAAATGTTTGATTTACGAATCGGAGAAGACGTTTTGACCTTTCTTTCTTCAGGTGTCTCATTTTTAACTGCATCGAATATCTCATCTAATACGTCCTTATATTTATCATATATAGTTACACACAACTCATTGTTTACTCTTGCCATCGGTTTATTCACTCCTTTATAGACCATGCGAAGATTATGGATGTATTCCTCTAAAATATTTTTGTTTGCTGTTGTAATTTTTGGATGATTCACACAAGGCAATATAACAAAATCATATAGCCCTTGATAATCAATTTGAATAAATTCGGGACATTTAGGTTTTATCGTGGCATCTGGAGACAAAAAGACCTTTAGTTCATACTGATACGAGTCCTCCATCTGTTTTAAGATTTTCGTATAGGTTTCAGTCTGGTCTTTGTTTTCTCTTGCCAACACCTTATTTTCCACAATGATTCTCATCGAATCATTTGTCATATATAAATCAAATCGAGCCCGCAATTCCTGGTTTGTTTCTGGAATAGCTACAGACTCCGCTACCTCAGTTGCCACTTCTAATTCCTCTAGTTTAAGTGATGGATCCGATTCGATTAAAGCAAAATTAAAATCGGTTTTCTTACTTGATATATTTTCCTCACTAATATAGTAGAGAAAACGCTTTAGTGGGAAAGTACCTAAATTCAATGAAGACATTGGTGAAAGTAACCAACTGATAAAAGAACTATGCATCGTTTCGCGGTGTCCAAAACCCAATAATTGAAACAAGCTTTCTTTTTCAAAAGATTCTTGTAAGCGCAAGAAATCAGGATCGCTAATTAACTTATTCAATTGGGTTTTCAACTCTTTTTCATTTCTTATCATCTTTTAACCTCCAAATCTTAGTAGATATAAATATCGTAAACTATAGTTACTGGAATAATCAATTTTTTTTATAAAATAATAAAAAGATATAAAATTTTACTCCAGTGTGTAATCAATATTTACGTTGCTATTTGTAGGCAGTAAAACTCCAACTCAACATTCAGCTAGAGCAAAGAAGTGAGGTGAAATTCAGGCTGCCCGTAAAAGTCTGATTGGTAAAGGCTGATAATTAGTGAAGGATGAACAAAAAATCACTAATTAAAGTTTCACTTTATTTTAAAACAAGTTATGGATAAATCCCTATAATCAAAATTTAAAAAATCAAAACAAAATGTTAAAGTATGTAATTTTTTGTTTTATAATGGGATTGTAGTTTGGTAAGAATATTTTAAATGTTTGTAATGTAAATCAAACAGGAGGTTGTAAATATGGGGAGGAAATATGTAATTAGGATTCTAGCTTTACTCTCTGTCATATCTCTTTTCTTTAACTTAATGTTACCAAAGGCTAGCGCAGAAATTGAAAAGATTCCATCATTGAAAACAACAGCTACAAACAAAGCGGATGGCGGAAAAGAGATGCATGCAAAGGAGTCTATCACGATCCAAGACAAAGTAGAGTACACTAACTTAGTTGTTGGTAAAGAGTACATTGTAAAAGGTAAACTAATGAACAAAGTTATAAATAAGCCATTATTAATTGATGGAAAAGAAGTAACAGCTGAGACTAAGTTTACAGCAAAAGAAACGAATGGTTTTGTAACATTAGACTTTCCTTTCGTAGGTGCAGAACAACAAGGAAGAGAAGTGGTAGTGTTTGAAGAGCTGTATCAAGATGGTGTCTTAGTGGCAACTCATGCTGATATTAATGATGTAGGGCAAACAGTTCGATTTGTAGAACCGACAATCAAAACAACAGCAACAAATAAAGCGGATGGTGGAAAGGAGATGCATGCAAAAGATTCCATCACGATTCAAGATAAAGTGGAATACAAAGATTTGATCGTAGGAAAAGAATATGTTGTAAAAGGTAAACTAATGAACAAAGTTATGAACAAACCATTATTAATAGATGGAAAGGAAGTAACAGCTGAGACTAAGTTTACAGCAAAAGAAAAGAACGGTTTTGTAACATTAGACTTTCCTTTCGTTGGTGCAGAGCAGCAAGGAAGAGAAGTAGTAGTGTTTGAAGAGGTATATCAAGATGGTGTCTTAGTGGCAATTCAATCTGATATTAACGATGCAGGGCAAACGGTTCGATTCGTAGAACCAACAATAAAAACAACAGCAACAAACAAAGCGGATGGCGGAAAAGAGATGCATGCAAAAAAGTCCATTACAATCCAAAATAAAGTGGAATATAAAGATTTTATTGTAGGGAAAGAATATGTTGTAAAAGGTAAATTAATGAACAAAGTAATGAACAAACCATTATTAATTGATGGAAAAGAAGTAAAAGCTGAGACTAAGTTTACAGCAAAAGAAAAGAATGGTTTTGTAACATTAGACTTTCCTTTCGTTGGTGCAGAGCAGCAAGGAAGAGAAGTGGTAGTGTTTGAAGAGGTATATCAAGACGGTGTATTAGTGGCAATTCAATCTGACATTAACGATGTGGGGCAAACGGTTCGATTTGTAGAACCAACAATAAAAACAGCAGCAACAAACAAAGCAGATGGTGGAAAAGAGATGTATGCAAACGAATCTGTCACAATCCAAGATAAAGTGGAATACAAAGACTTAATCGTAGGTAAAGAATATGTTGCAAAAGGTAAACTAATGGATAAAGCAACAAAGAAACCTTTACTAGTTGATGGTAAAGAAGTAGCATTAGAATCTAAGTTTACTGCAAAAGAGAAAAATGGTTCTATCACAATTGATTTCACATTTAATGCTTCTAAGCTACAAGGTAAAGAAGTAGTAGTATTTGAAGAGCTATATCAAGATGATATTTTAGTAGCAATCAATGTTGACATTGAAGATGCGAGCCATACAGTGAAGTTTAAAGAGAAAAAATTAGGAAAACCACAGCCAGAAAAGCCACAGTCAGAAAAACCTAAAACAGGAAAAACATCAAAAGCAGGAACATTACCAGCTACAGGTGGAAATACGTTCTTTATGTGGTTCTCAGTTGGAGCCGGTCTTTTGTTATTAACCCTTGGAGCCATATTATTTATGAAACGTAGAAATGCATAATAAATAGTTTTTTAGGCAGAAGATATGGATATGAAATAAAGTCATAAAGAAAGGCTCTCTTTTGATTCGTTTTTTCAAAAGAGGGTCTTTTCTTAGTAACATGCTGGTTGGTAAACGAAATGTTACTAAGGAATATATGTATAGAACTAGATACAAGTAATAGTTGAGGAAAGCCCATTGTTGGAGTGGTGAAAAATAGAAATAAAATTTATGATAATTAAATAGGAGGACATAGTGAACAAGAAAAGGCAGTTAATTCAACAAGTAAAAGTCGTGATACATAAGTTGGAGAAAGACTATGTGAAAGATATTAATAGTGGCATTTTACAACTAATATATAAAAGATATAAAAAAGCATTAGAAATATTAGAGAATAACGAGGATATTAAGGGAATAACCATTGTAGGTGGTGTGCGTGCGTATATGGACAGTTACAATGACTATCCACATACGCTATTAGAAGAATTACATAAGGCTGAAACGATAATTAAAGAATTAACTAATAGATAGTGATAGAGAAAAAACAAGAAGTGATAAAATAGGGGAGAAGTTTTTTACAAAAAGCAAAAAATAATTCTTGTACAATGCTTGAGAATAAGGAGAGCTATTATGAAGTTATGGCAACTTATTAAACTATAAATTTTTTGAAATTTTTCAATAAACTCTACTCAAAGTATGGAGGGAAATAAATGTCATTAGAAAAAAAGATATTTATTTTAAAAAGAATACGTTTTCTGGAGCATGAGGATGATAGTATTGAGCTATTTGAGGAAATCTTAAATGAAATATTGCAAACGGCAGATAATAAAGTAATTATTGATTTGTGCAGTGTATTTCATGATGAAATAGATGAACCTTCGATTGTTGGTGATTTAATTGAATCGATTTTTTATATAATCGAAAAAAATGGAGTTGAAGATGGTTTAAATAAAATTATTGAAGGGATAAGCATTGTTTTGCCACAAGCTAAATATTGTGCTAAAAGGTTCTATAGAAGTCTTCTAGCTTCAGATGATTTTATTATTCCATTTATTAATGTGTTGAAGAAGGCTAAAACTACAAATAAAGAAGACGTTATTAAAATTTTGAAAGAAATAAGTGAGAAACAACCACAACAATATTTTGAAAAAGTTGATTTGATTTGTAAAGGGGTTATTTAATACTTTAATTATAAAATAACTCTAAAGTTTGCGTGTAGGATCATGAAAATAGCTTTAATATGTTTCATTAAAATATCAATCTAGATAAATCATATGGTTAATGCTATCTAGAGTGGTTTCGAAAAATATTTGAATAGCACGCCAAAAGCAATGGGCAATTTGAAACCAATTCTTGTAATGGGGTGTACTATTGAGGATTACTTTGTGTAATTCTAGCCTAGAAAAGGATTGAATATTTATTAGAAGGTGAAGTTATGTGGAGAGAGAAGATTAGTCATATATCCAAAATAAGAGAGAAACGAAATCGAAAACTCAATTTACCTATCAACGAAAAGGAGTTATCAAAATTTCGTAAATCTGTAGTAGAAAAATTTGGTGAAGATGTCCTGCCACAGCAGTACTATGAATTTTTACAAACAGTTAATGGAATTGAATTTAATGGATTAATAATATATGGGATTGACCAAAGTTTTTTAGATTTTAAGCCAATAAATCAGGTAGATAGTTTTTTTGATGCTAATGAAGTATGGGAATCAATTAAAGACGAAGATGAGCTGATTTTTTTCGGAGATTCAGATATAGCTTGGTATTGCTATAATGTGTCCAAAAAGAAATTTGTTGAGCTAGACAAGCCTTCAGGCGAGCATATGGAAACTTTTTGCGATTTTGATACTATGCTTAAATCCGCTCTCTCAGTAGCACTTAGCTAAATGTATCCGTAGTCAATGTCTAACTGTTTAAGCTAGATGAAAATAATGCAGGGGGATTCTATGGAAAGTAAGGAAAAAGCGATAAAAATCTATGATTTAATTGACAATGGTGATATAGAACAAGCGAAAGAGATCATTATTACTGATAAAAGTTTACTTGATTTTGTAACGCCGTTTGGAACTTGGCTACATGTTTCGGCTAGAGCTGGTGAACTGGATATGATAAAATTTCTTGTTGAATCTGGTATGGATATTAACCGTAATGAAGGTGTACCAAAGTCAGCGCCTATTGCACATGCAGCTAGTGAAGGTGAAATTGGTATTGTAGAGTACTTATTTGATAATGGTGCAATATTAGATGTTAGTGATCCAAATAGAAATCCTCTATTCTCAGCGATTTATGGTGGGCATCTTAATATTGTAAAGTATCTTGTTCAGAATGGTATTGATAGTACTGTAAAGTATACAGGGGATACTATGAAAGAGATGGGAGCTTACGAATTTGCTATTGAAAGAGGGCAAATAGAAATTGCTGAATATTTAAAAATGTACACTTGAGATGGCAGCCATATATTGATGTAATAGAAAAGTTGAAAACTAATGGTCATATTAATTTAATTACCCAATTCATTTAAAAGGAGAAATTTATATGGACTCTCAATCTGAGGTTAAGAGATTATATAGTTGTAGATTTTTAAAAAATCAATCGGAATGTGAAGAGTTTGACAGTGTATTAGAAAACTTAGCAAATAGTACTGATGAGAAGCTTATTAAAGAATTGTGTATAGTATTTGAGGATGAAACACAAGCGGAAGAGGTTATGTTTGGTCTAGTTCATTGTATTGAAAGTTTTGAAATGGAAAAATATTTAACAGAGATGCCTAAAGCTTTACCAAAAATGGTTGAGAGTGCAAAAGATTGGGCAATGTTACTAAACAAAAGAATTTTAAATAGTGATTTATGTAGAAGTGAGTATGCTAAAGTACTTGTAGGAATGAATCATGATATACAACTAACGGTAATTAATTTACTTAATGAAATTATTGCTGATAACCCTAAAAAATTTGAGAGCACTGCCAATGAGGTTCTTAGTCAATTACAAGGAGTTCATAAAATTAAATGAATATTGTAGAACTACTGTATATAGATAAAACTAAGAACACCCTAGCGAAGAGCTAGGGTGTTTGTGTTATATAGTTTCACCATATGCTTCAGAATTCGGAGCAGGAGTAATCAACGAATCTTTTGTAGCGTTTCCTATAATAGAATGTAGGTGTTTAACATTTAAATATAGGAAGAAAAACAATTAAGCTTTTATTTTATTTAAAATGGATACTCTATTAGTAGTGAATAGTAAATAATTTTGCTTTACGGTCTTAATTAAAATACGGTCTGTTGTACCATATGCTGTTCCAATTCGGGTTGCGCTTTTTTCTTCAACACCAGCATATGTATTATCTTCCGTTACCTCAGTGATTTCACATAATGGAATATGAATTTTAGAGAATTGCCATGAAATAATTAGTTCATCTTTTGTTTTTTCAACATGAATACCTAACATGTTACCAGAACCTTTCTATATTAAAATTTTACTCTTGCTATTTTATTATACAAATTTATAGATTCTATTTCTATTTTTTTACAGGGGGTATAAAACTAACAACGAGAAAAATGTTCATAATTACTTTCATTCCTATTATAACGAATTCTACAATAGAAGACAGAACGTATATTTGGTATAATCAAAACATACTATATGAAATGATGTACATGAGTTTGAAATTCATGTAATAAGGTAAGTACTACATAACAATAAATAATATTTATATAGGATTCAGTTCATGTTATATAAACCAATTGTTAGAAAGGAGAAGGTGTAATGGATCAAATTTCATTTGAAGATTTATTTGAAGAAGAAAAAGAAAAGGAAAAGGTGGAGGTAGCTGAGATCCCAGTACCTTTATCGCCCTTACAAAAGGATATTTTAGACTTACTTCATTCTGAAGAAATAAGTGCACTTGAGCTGTGCGAACAATTAATACGAGCTGGTAAAATATCAGATGAAAGGTTCACAACGAATAAGCCTAAAGCATATGGGAAAGTATGCTTACTATTAGAAGGTTTTGTGAAAGAAGGAAAGCTTATTTTTATCAAAAATGATGAAACAAGAGATAGGGTATATAAATTGAAAGAAGAAGTTTCTAACGTATAAAATGTATTAAGTATAGTCATGAAATAAGAAAGTCCTTATATTTGTGTTGAAAGATTATTTTCACATAGGTGTGGGGATTTTTTTTTGAGGGAGGATGTATGAAAGATTGGGAGTATAACGAATTATTTCATGCAATTCGGGAGGCGTATGAAGAGTTATTAGATGAAGAGAGAGGGTATCGATATGCTATAGCAAAACTAGCGGATGAATTTGATAATTTAGGAAAGATTGAAGATGTTATTGTTGATACTGCCATAGGAGAAATAGCAGTCAATCATCATATAGTTTTTGCAGGGCGTATTAAAGGTATAACAAAGAGGCTAAGTATGTTTAACCTTCAAGAGGCAGAAGGTGAATTGACAGTAGAGGAAATAAAAGAGTTATCGATAAGAATAAATAATGTAATAGAAGGATTAGAAAATGTAAAGGTTGCTTATAAATCTTCGATTGAATAGTTTATGGAGACATAGTTAGACAAGGGAACAGAAATATAGGAGGTGATGTTATGGAGGAGAAAAGTATAAATAAAACAATAAGAAATGCTATTAAGCTTGGTGATATTAATGAAGTAAAACGTCTAATAGGTGATAATCCAGAATTTTTACATTCAATGACACCATTTGGTACGTGGTTACATGTTGCAGCAAAGAAAGGGCATATCGAAATTGTTCAGTATTTGATTAATAAAGGGATAGATATGAATGCTAGAGGCGGTACATTTGATGCTTCTGCATTAAATTTGTCCGCAGGAGCAGGACATTTGGAAATAGTAAAATATTTAGTAGAGTCTGGTGCCGAATTGGATGTAAGTTTAGCAAAAAGAAATCCACTATTTGGAGCAATTTATGGCGGACATAAAGAAGTAGTTGAGTTTTTAGTTGAAAAAGGAATAGATATTTCAATTAGATACACTGGAGAAAACTTTAAGAATATGAATGCTTATGAATATGCTGAAGAATTCGGACAAACAGAAATTGCTGCATACATAAAGCGTAAGATGGGTAAGAGATAATAAAGATTGTAAAAGGGATAAGACTAAGAATAAAGAGATTAATAGGGGCAGTGTTTAATGATTGTGATTTTGAACTGGCTGACTTTAGAAGTTGTAATAGTATTGCCTTATTAATATTGTAAAGGAGTATGAACATGGCAAATAGAAATGATGCATATGGAGGGTTTATTGTATCTAGAAATGTTTTGAATGGAGTACCTATTCGATATAGTTTTCGAGAAGAAAGTTCTATTTCTCAATTAAATGGTTGGAACATCTTTTCAGAAGTGGATGATGATGAATATGTAAACAATCCAAAAAACTTTTGCATAATTAATGCAGAATCAATGTCTTCAATTGCACCTCAAATGCTAGAAATATTTGAAGCACCATATGGAACAGACCTTTTTTGGGTATATGAAGATAATGTACATATTGGTTTTTACGATTTAGTGAAAGACTGTATGACAGATATAAATAAGATTTTAAATGTAATTTATTAAGGTCTCTTATAACTGTTTTAGATGTGTAGTAATTAATTGAGGAAATTCAGAGGGATGGTGCGAGATGAGTAAAGTGGAATGGAGATTACCAGATAAGCCTATATTGCGAGCAAATGTAAAGAATGTGGAAATGGAGTTGGGCATTCATTTCCCTTTAGATTATATAGAATGTGTAATGAAGAATAATGGAGCACATGTTAGCCCAGAAGTATTTGAAGTTGAGGGGAAGAGAAAGGTTTTTGGGACATTACTAACTTATGATATGGATGATGATGAAAATATTATGGAGGTATTTCATGATTACAATGACACATTACCGTTAGGATTACTTCCATTCGCATTTGACCCAGCAGGAAATTTAATTTGCTTTGATTATAAAAATCATGAAGAAGATCTAATTGTCGTCTTTTGGGAACATGAGGGGGCATGGGAAAAGGAAACATTGATGGAAAGTGAAGGGATTACGGCTGAGGAGGCAGAGGAAGTAGCGAGAGAAAATGTATTTTTTGTGGCTAATCATTTTACGGAGTTTTTAAATAAGTTACATGATTAATAGTGGGAAAGGATTCAAACTTATCCGACAGTAGCATTTAACGAAGAAGAGATATTAAATCGTCTTTTAGATGTATTTGAGTCAAATGAAAAATTTGCTCCTACTCATTGGGGGAACTGTGAAACAGTGAAGGTAGAATATAATCGTCAGGAAATTATAGAAAAAGTAATTTCGGAGCGTAGAGTATCTGAAGTTCACCTGTATCGTGATAAAACAGTGCACTAGTAACTCTAAAATCAACCATTATGTATATTTTGGAGTTACTTGACGTTAACTCTACATCAGTAGAGTTAATAAATTATTTAAATAAAAAACTGTTAATAAACAACTAGAATTAATGACGGGTCATATTCACTTAAGAATATAACCCTGTTTATCAGAACCAGTAGTATATAAGGAGATTATCCCACGGGTTATTTGCAAATATTAGAAGAGGAATATTTGACGCTGTAAAAGAAAAAATATTGACTCTTATATCATTATTGTTGTCCTCAATTTTCCTCATGTAGCACTTGAAAATCAGTAACAAGTGAAACGATTTTTCCTGCTTCATCGATTCCCCAATAGGAAGGATAAAATCCATCTCCATAACCTGAACGGAATATAATGATATTACTTCCTGTTTCCTCACACACCACGCAATTTCCCCAATCTTCATCATGTTCTGTTAGTATGTCATCTATAAAATCATCATACAAACTAGTAAATTCTTCTCCTAGTTCTTGTTGTAACCTATCTTCTATTTCTTCTAACTTACCAATTGCTTCAACATCTGCAAAGCACCCTAAGCCTGTATCAACTGGGTAACCAAAAATATATCCGTCTTCCAGTTCACTGACATTTTGTCCTAGTTTTGTTGCCATCTTCCATCTTACCGCTCTTGACTCCGACAATTTCAATTCAGCACCAGCAATGACTCCATCTTCCTTATGCCACCAAGCAACAATTGGATATGTACCTGGCTGAATTGTTTGTTCGAAGTGATTTTCATTAAAAATAAGAGGATCACAAGCAACAATTTTACCTGAAGTAACTTTCAACTGTTCTAGTGCTTCGGAACGCAGGGCCTCACTATCCGGTTTAGATAATTCACGTAATAACTTTGACATAATGTTTCTCTCCCTTTCCTTTTAAAATATTTGTTGGTGCTGCCTCCCATATATTTTTACATGAGTTACATTTGTGTTCTGTGGTATTTCTAGCGCCTTTGTATGTTCCTATAACTTCGATATTATCGCCATGAACTTCTAAAACCTCTGCGGCATATCGTACCCGCGTTGTTCTAATAGTTCCGCAACATATTCTTCATGCGTTTTACGTTTTCGGATATATTGCTTCCCCGTACAAGTGTAGATGGAACAAACCTTTATTCATTGAAAAATATAACAAATGAATTTGACTGTGAACTACCCACCACTTAGTATCTCTTACGAGCCTACTTGAAGTGGGGGCTTCTCGGTTCATCGCTACTTTTGATAGCTAACGAATTTGTCCTATGACAGCCGAGCTAACTCCCTTGTTCCAAAGGTTATTTCTTACGATTTATATCAATGCTAATAAACGCATGGCTTCTTTTTTGATATTGATAGCTGCGTTATAATCACGGCCGATTGTGAATCCACACGAACACGCATACGTACGTTCACATAATGGCATTTCTTTTTTATTTCCACAACAACTACACATTTTTGTAGAAGGAAACCATTTATCTATTTTTACAAGCTGTTTTCCTTGTTCTTGTAGCTTATATGCTAAAAATGTCGTGAACATCTTCCAACCGTTATCCGCTACACTTTTACCAAAGCGTAGTGCTCGTGACATCCCTTTCATATGTAAGTCTTCAATTGCTACAACGTCAAAACCCGTAGCTAATTCTTTAGACTTGTGATGAAGGAAATTTTTACGTTGATTGGCGACCTTTTCATGCAACTTCGCTACACGAATGCGTTGTTTATTCCAGCGCTCTGAATCTTTTACACGTCTTGCCAATACTCGTTGCGCTTTTGCTAATCTATCTAACATCTGACGATAAAAGCGAGGATAATTGGCTTTCTCATCTTCGCTACTCACGTACAATTCAGCCATTGCGAAGTCTAATCCAACTACACGTTCTACTTCTTTTGGAGTGATTTCTTTTTCATATTCGGTCAAAATAGACACGTAATACTTACCAGTTGGTGTCATCGAAATCGTACACGATTTGATGATATGGTTTGGTGGTATTTCTCTATGTTGCTTCAGTTTCACCATTTTCAATTTCGGTAATTTGATATAACCATGAAATAACATAATATTTCCATTTACTCGATTCGTTGTATAGGATTTTCTACTCTTTTTGCTTTTGAATGTTGGAAAATCATTTTGACCACTAAAAAAATTCTTATACGCAGTTTGCAAATTTAATTGCGCGTTGGCCAACGCTAAGGAATCGACTTCTTTCAACCATTCATACTCCACTTTGTATTTCGCAGGAGTAGGGAATTTTTGTTTCTTCAGTTCTTCCTTATTCGCTTTGTGTTTTTCATATGCTTCTTTTCGTTCAGCCAGCATTTTATTATATACAAATCGTACGCAGCCGAATGTTTTACGTATGAGATGTGCTTGTTCTTCTGTTGGATACAGACGAAATTTGTAAGCCTTATTCTGCTTTGCCATATCCATTCACCCCATTTTCCGCTTCATTTCCCATAAGCTATGACGGTAATCACACAACCTGAACACTACAAAATTATTATCTACTTTCATTGTTATACCAAACTTTACCTCTTATAAGAATAATTATATCAGAGGCGAAATAAATAGGAAAACCCAATGTTTGGCTACGCCAAACCGAAATTTATCTCCCACCTGCCGCTAGACTATCGTCTTTCACACGCCTGAGGAAGGAGACTTCTTTCGGGTAATACGTTAAAATTAGACCCAGTTTTGAGGATGTAAATAATAATCCACCCGTTGATTAGATTATTTTAAGGGTGAAAATGCATTAATTAAAAATTCAATAAAAGAAGATCGAACTAGATAGTCTTTCTAGATTGATCTTCTTATTTTATATTCCCCTTCACTGCAACTCATTGCAATATGTCTACTTCTGTGACACATTACACAATTGTACAGAGATAATGAAGTAATATGAAAAATAATATAAAGATTTTAATTTAATCCTATATATTTTTTATAAATTCTAAAAGTAACTCCCTTATTTTTGGTATGATTGACAGAGATTATTTAATTTCTTATGAATATTCTTGAAAAGGGAGTCATGCTGTATGAAATCAATAAATGTAAATGGGAATATATATCATATTGAATCTGTTCCTTTTGAAGATAAGAGTGAGCAGGATGAAGAGGGATACTACGAATATTTTTACAAAGGAGTCAATTTATCGTTTCACTCGGACAAAGAAATAATTAAAGCCCGAATTTATGACGAGGAAGAAATAATATATTTCTTAAAAAATCCATCTCTTGCTTTTGGTAAAGATTTTGAAGCTATAAAAGTATATATAATTAAAGAATATGATGTAAATAAATTTAAGATTCCAGGTGAAAAAAAAGCCTATATAGAATTATAGCTATAATTCTATATAGACTTTACCATGACCAATTATAATAAAACAGGAAAACTCACAAAGTACTTATGCCTGTGGGTGATGAAAGGAATGTATTCGAAATTGAGTAAATCAAGTGAAATAAGTAGATTTGAAAATAGATTCTCAGAAAATGTGATTGAAATAGCAGCTGTCACAGGGGCATTAGGAATCGGTGCATCAAAAGGCGGTGACAACATTTTGTGGACTGCGTCAATTGATTTGATTGCGTGGAAAGACTTACATAACAATGAAACGATTACAAAAGAAGACATACGACTCGCATGGTTGGTTGATGATGCAGAATGGAGAAAATCAAAAGATATTTTGACAGCAAATACAGTTGTAACATTACAGGTGCGCAAGTCAGAAAATTCATTGATGCTTGTTAAGGTTTTGGAAACATCATATAAAGATGATGAGTTGGAAATCATCTTACAAGATGCAATGAAACCACTTTTTTATCATGATGAGATGTTGGGTGAGTTTGAACTTGATAAAAGAGTGAAAACTTTTGAAAAGAGAATATCTTGGGCTGGTGAAGAATGTCATTTATATTTTGATTGGAGTGAAGACAAACATATGATGAAGTCTGCACTGGAAACAGCACATGCACTTTTCAAAGAGCAAGATGAATGGAAAATGAAAATGAAAATGTACGCTGCAAAAGAACTGGTAGAGTTAGCAAATGAATGGCTACAAGATGATGATGAAGCAGAAATCGACGAAATTACAAAAGAAATGTTCATTAATTCCATCACATTAAGCAGCTTAAGCGTTTATTCAGAAGGTGATTTTGAAATATTCTTTTCGGATGGAGATATATTTTGGGGACATTCTATCATTGTAAGCGGAAATATTCATGAGGGGCTCTCTTCGGCTGAGATTGCAGGATAAAGTGAAACGTCCATCAGTGGGGATTTTTCTTCTCGCCTATCTCTTCTCTTATTAAGTGAGGACTCCAAACCTCTTTAATAATTAATGAAATTTAAGGTTTACATATACGGTGGAACTTGCATAGATGTTTTAAATAATCTCTTAGAATCTGATATGGATACGTTACTTGATAGTTGGCTATCTACAATGAAATATTTAGAACCAGCACAAGCAATGGCTATACCAAGTTTTGATGAGGATCGGAGGGGTGTATCCTTTTCTCCAAATGTTTCTTGGAAGGATTATCTGAAAAGTTAAAAGGAACGAGGTCGTAATTAGACTGGAATTTACATAAAAGCTCAGATGATGCAATTAGTTATTTCGGATAAACGTGATGTGATTTGTTAGGAGGTGAAGTTAAATGAGAAATGACTTAACATGGCCAGTACCGGATGAGCCAGTTTCAGCAGAATATATAAACAATGTGGGAAAAGAGATAGGGTATATATTTCCAAGTGACTATGTAGAATGTGCTACAAATAATAATGGTTCAGCTGTATTACCTTATAAATTTGAAATAGATACGATAACAAAGGTATTTGGAACTTTACTTTCTTATGATGTAGATAGTAGTGAATATATCGTTAAAGTATATAACCAGTATATTGCTACTCTGCCAAATGAATTGGTGCCATTCGCATTTGATCCAGCAGGAAATTTAATTTGCTTTGATTATAAAAATCATAAAGAAGATCCAATTGTCGTCTTTTGGGAACATGAGGGAGCATGGGAAAAGGAAACATTGATGGAAAGTGAAGGGATTACGGCTGAGGAGGCAGAGGAAGTAGCGAGAGAAAATGTATTTTTTGTGGCTAATCATTTTACGGAGTTTTTAAATAAGTTACATGATTAATAATATTATTCATATGAAATGGTTCGTATAAATGTAAGCAGCAATAAAAGGAGAGAGAATGATGGACTTAGAGCATTTGAAAAAAGATATTTGGTATGGAGAAATTTCTAAACATACAATTGAAAATCTTAAGTCTAACCTAAGAGATAGTGCAACAGAGAAAGAATCCTTTATTTTAATTAATGAATTGTTAAAGCTTGGTGATTTCTCTGTAAAGGGGTTACTAATCGAACTTATGAATAGTACTCGAGATGAGCTTGTTTTGAATTTATGTACTAGACTATTTTGCTCAGTAGCTACTCACGATGATTTATTAGAAACGAATAATTTGAAATTCCTTTCAAGTGCTTCAGAGGATGGAGTTCATAATTTTGTAGTAAGTGCTGGTGAAACTCTTTCATATCATGTAGTACCATATCTTTTAGCATTACTAGAAGAGTGGGAAGATACCTTTGTTGAAAAAGCTATTAGAAATGAACTTTCATGGATGCTTGGAATTGAGGACGAGTATTATGAAGTATCGTTAGAAGAATTTAATGAAGCTTATTCTGGTTTTATCGAAAATAATGATACGCAAGAATATTATTATCATAATAGACCATCTTTTCCTGGAGACTTGGCAAAGGAGTTAGTGTCGGAAGTTATGAGTTCTTTAAGAGATAGAACTACTTATAATGTTGTTACTATACCTTCCGTTTTATCAATTTGGAGTGGAATCAAATGTCCAATTCAATACGATACGATTATAACAAATGAAAAAAATAGAGAGTTGATGTCATATATTGATGTTTTAACAAAGAAAGAATGGAAGATTGGTAAAAAGTATTTTTATGGACATGTAGTTGTATAAGAAAACGATATATGTGATGAATATAAAACATTCTATGGCACCCTGCTAAGGAGTGATTTTTACTATAATGGAGATAGTTTAGCAAATGATATTAATTTTGCTATTGTTCTTTATGATTTTAAATATAATGAAGCGAAAAGCGAAGATATGTTTGATGGTTTAGAGGTTACATTTATTGGTTCTATGCCATACAGGTAGGTTGTACGGGGTTGCTAATTTGTACTATAAGCATTTCTATGAAGAGATCAAATACAAGGTAATTGAAGTAGGTTATCAGGATATTACTTTTTAATTTCAATACGTTTCAATAAACGCCTGTATATTACTTTGAAAATAAAATAGCTGATTCACTGATGGAATTTATGATAAAGGTCTATCGGGACAGTGAATATTTTGAAGATGAAAAAAAGAAAGGATAATCTCTTTTGGATACTAAAGAACATTTAAATCGATTATATGATAACCGTTTGCTAGAAAATGAAAATGAGATACAAGAGTTTAATGAGTCATGCATACGAGTGATTGAGTGTAACGATGTTTCTATTATTCCAGATTTATGTTTAGTCTTTGATGATGATACTGAACAACCTGAAGTTATGTTTAGTTTGATTCATGGGATAGAGAGCTTATATGAAAATCATATAGAAGAGGGATTGAAATGTATTGCTACAGCTGCTCCCTCGATGATGAGCGGCGCTAAAGACTGGATAGAGATTATACATTACAGAATACTTAATAATCCCCAAATAAGAACGGTGTATGCAAAAGTACTTTCGCAATTTGATTTATCCATTACGAGTAGCATTAAAGAACTATTATTGGAAATAAAAAATGAAGATCCTGATATGTTTAGTGAATCTATTAATGAAGTCATTGAGCTTATCTAATAGTCGAATAATCTCAATAAAAAAGGGTGTCAATCTTTATCGAATTGACACCCAGATACGAATCTGATTAACACCTTACATATTTACGCTTAAAACCAAGTCTTCCTCTATCAAGTTCTTTCTGAATACTTTCGGAAGCATTTAGAAGGCTGCTTTTTTTCTTATCACGTTTCACTTCAACTATACCAACTTCTTTTGCAGTCTCGACTGCTTTTTCATGTAGTGGTACATATGAAATTGCCACGGTGTTTAGGAAGTTATTCATAGCGGATTTTGTTCGTTCTGGTGAATCATGAATTGTATTTTTTACCATTTCAAGCATATCGGAAATTTTGCTTTCGGAAAACTCATTGTCTTTACGATTTCCTAAAAGCCAACAGTAGCAACTCCATCCTGCTGACATTCTCAGCTCGTCTCCACTTTTAATCCATTTATCAGCAACGTCTTGAGCAATATTTGACTCTGATAAAGTTACTGCCACCACATAATCAGACAGCATATAAAAATACGCTCCGTCTATCCAGCGATCAAAATCAGACTCACTCATAGCTTTTGGATCTGCGATAATACCTGCAAAGTACATAGCATCGTAGTTGCCAGTGGTATACAGTTCCTCGGCTAACTCTTGATTTAATTTTATTTTCTTAGCAATTGGTTTCATAGCACCTGTAGCTACGCCAAAAACTGGCTCGTGTGCACCGTTAGATATGTATATTTTTTTCGTTCGTTCCTTACCGAGGGCTTCAAGCTCTTGCATAACTGTTTTAAAGTCCATAGCTGTGCACTTCCTTCCTTAATATAAAAACCTTTTTAAGTGTAATTATCTAGTTTGTATTTTTAAGCCTTGCATACTTCTCAATGTTAATACTAATTGTATTTTGGAGGTATGTCTACTTTCTAAAGTTTATCGAAATTCGATCTGATTGTTGAATAAAATGAAGCCAGAGATAATCTGGAGAATGGTATAATATAGAAAAAGTGGGCGGTAAAAATCACATAGGGGGAATTTAATTGGAAAAAAGCTAATTAATAAGTATGACAATGAATTTCCGAATAATCCTATTTAACTGAAAGGAAAGAAGAAATGGTTTTTATAAAAATCATGAGTTTTAAAGTAGTTGATAAGTTATAAAGTTAGTTCTGCAAGATAAGAATTAAAGGAGAAATACAATGGATAAGATTCAATTTGCCAAAAGAATTAGAGATTCCATAAAGAGTGGTCAATTAAACACGTTAAAAGATTTACTTGAGAGAGAGCCTAAGATGTTGGAATATGTCACACTATTTGGTACGTGGTTACATGTAGCGACAGCGCATGGACAGTTAGAAATAATAGAGTACTTAATCAATTCAGGAATCAATATTCATGCAAAGAGTGGTACTTTTTCTACAAATGCCCTTGAAAGAGCGGCTACGAAAGGATATTTACATATTGCAGAGTATCTCATTAAACATCAAGTTGAAATGGACACTAGTGAGCCGGATCGAAATCCTCTTTTTGCTGCAATATATAGTGGGCATTTTGAAATCGTTAAATTGCTAGTTATGAATGGTATAGATATAACTATAAAATACTCCGGTAATAATATGAAAGATATGGATGCTTATACATTTGCTGTTGAAAGAGGGGAGATGGAAATTGCAGAGTATTTAAAGCGTAAGTTGAATGAGAATATATATTTATAATGGAGGACACTATTAATGGAAGTACATGGAATGGTTTCAATATGGTTAGGGAATATGGAAAAGCAAGATCAGTTAGATGTATATATGGAGGTTACATATGATGAAGAAGGAGGCTCTATACCAGCAAGGTTTTTTGTTGATTTTAATATTGATCTGATTGATGTAGATGAGGATTTTATTGAAAAGGAAGTGTTAGAAGAAGCGAGTGATGATATTTCTGTGTTGTTAACGGGATGCTCATATGATGATAAAATACTTTCTCGAATTAAGGAAGAAGTTAAATTAAAGAAATCCTATAATTCTATCATATTAATTTATAATTTTCAGTATGACAATGCTGTTAGTAATTTTGAAGGCTTTGATTTTGTAACTGCTACAAGCTATCTATAGTTGTGAGACAATTACAGTAGGGTAAGGAAGAATAAAAAAATATACAAGTTGTTAGTGGCTAATAAAAGGGGGGATCGTATTGAAAAGAACGCTTGAATTCGTACTAAGTGAAAAGATGTATATCGATGCTAATCAACAAATTGAAAATAAATTCTGTATTAACAAGTCGATTCCTTATTAACATAAGAAATCGACTTGTAATAATTATTTATTTTGTAAGTTATCTTTCCAAAAATTATAGCTATAATCAATAACTTCTTTTAATTTGAAATAGTTTTCCCAAGTATCTTGCACATGGTAGAGAGTTTCGCCTTCGTCTATAAAAACATCACTGTAATCATTTATATACTTCCAGTCCTCGTCATGGTTAAAGTAGTACATTGCGAATTGATTGCCCTCATCATTTAACATGTCGTCTGCTAAAACGCCATCCCAGTTCATATAAATTTGTGTACCAGTCATTTGTCTAAGTTTAAACTGGTTAATTTCGTCTTGAGACTCTTCTTCAAATTCTTGACTAAATAAATCATGTTCAATTATCCATCCTAAAAACATGCCAGTATGTACAAAAGCTTGATCGATTGGTAAGTCCTCAGGAAAATCACCTTCAAAATGGTACTTCGCTTTATCATAAACAATCGTATTTAGCAATTAGTTTATCCCCTTTAACATATAATCTAATCTTAGCATAATCATCCCACGTGTTTCGTATATAGTAATCTTTCAAAATCAATCTAGAATCATTAATTGTGAAAATAAACTTTCTATGTTTTTATCATCTTTCTTGAAAATTTTAAGTATGCGTGCCATAACGTAATAATTTTTCCCGCCACGCTCTAATACTAGAATGTTTTTTTCGTTTTCTTTTGTAACTTCATTTTCTAATACAGAGTAGATTTGATTAGAATCGCCTTTTTCAAATGCTACACAACATGTTAATAGTGCAATGCTGTAGTAATAACCAATAACATCATACATGTTAAAGTGATTGTTTGGTATTAAATCTAATTTGTATGATTGGACCGTATTGGCAACGAGTTTAGTTACTCCTTCAAATTCAATAAATGGTTTCATACGTAAGCAGTGATTTTTATTGAGCGGTGCATGAGCAAAAGATTTTAGCTTACTAATTAGTTTCTTCATTATCTTCTGCTCTTCTTCATTTAATGTATCAATATTAGTAAGTAAAATATCAGCTATTTCTTCCATATAGAAACTCCTTTCAATGTTAAGAGGTAACATGTACATTATAGCAAGACTATATATGTTGTTATCAATTTCAAACAGAAAAAGTACACCAAAACGAGAACTAATTAACAGGTACATGAAAATTATGCAACAGCATAAAGGTTCTTCTTGTTGAAAAATCAATAAAAGGTGTCGTCATTTGTTTTTTGAGAATTAGTGGAGTAAAAGAGAAAGATTTACTTTTTTATAATAGTTTTTGAGTCGAATATACAGTAAAAGTAATAATGAGGAAAGATGTGACATTTTAAATTATAAGGTGAATATTTAGTGGCTGAAAGTGTTTTTGACGGCATTTGTAATTGATTGTAGAATAATGTTTGTTAAAGAGTTTTATAGAAATTTAGCTTAAAAAACTATGGTTTTTCTGCTGGGGATAGAATGGAATCGTATGTAAAAAGGATGGAATAGACATTCCTTTTTATATAGTAGATTCGTAGTACTTGAATACTAAAGAGAAAATAAAGGGAGGTTGAAATATTTACACGAAATGTGTAAGTATTTAATACAGCAATGACAAATAGAATGAAAAGACGAGTAATCGCACTATCAACAAGTTTAGTAATCTTAGGGGGATTACCTTTATCAGCATCAGCAGAAGAGGTGCATTCATCTCAAACTGATCAACTTAGTGTCGCTCATGGGGAACATGGAATGAACGGATTAAGTTATTCTAATTTTAATCTGCAAGTTCCTGATCATATACAAATTAACGAAGCGGAAGTCTCTGAAAATGAAACAATGCTTTTAGAAGAATATAAGCATCAACATGATGAAACAGAAGAATTAAATAAAATGAAAGAAGCAAAAAAAGGTGAAGTAGCGGAAGAGGAAGCTATTTCAAATATTGAGAATGCATTTGAAACGGTAGATGGTCGAAATGATGGGTCTACTCGTCAAATGAAACCGATTATAAAGCCGAGAGCGGTTCAGTTTAGTGCGCCGAGTACGAAGAAATATGGGACGATTGCGGGCGTGCCATTTGTGGAGTGGATTGTTCCAAAAGGAAATACTGATATTCGACCTGCAAATCCGATGAAAGCACGTTATATTACAATCCATGAGACTGCAAATACAGCTCGTGGTGCGAATGCTGAAAATCATGCGAAATATTTGTATAAACAAGCAACTGAAGGTACTTTCCGAACAGCTTCTTGGCATTTTACTGTAGATGATAAAGAAATTTATCAACACTTACCTACAAACGAAAACGGTTGGCATGCAGGTGATGGCGATGGTTCTGGAAACAGAGAATCGATCGGTATCGAGATTGCGGTTAACCAAGATGGAGATTACAATAAAGCGCTAGAGAATGCAAAACGACTTGCAGGTTATTTAATGAACAAAGAAGGCATTAGTGTGAATAATATTTATAAGCATCAACAATGGAGCGGGAAAAAGTGTCCTGATATTTTAATTTCTCGTGGAAATTGGACTGGTTTCGTACAAGGTGCGCAGTGGTATGCGAATGTTAACACACAAATTGATAAGCCGTTACAAGAAAAAAACGAGTCATTTAATCCGAATGATAATAATCCAGCTGAACCTAGCATGGAGCTAGTAGTAAATGGTGACGGTATAAATGTACGTAGTGGTGCAGGTCTTGAACATCCTGTCGTTCGTAAGGCTTCAAAAGGAGACCGTTACAAAGTGTTAGCAGTTAAAGACGGTTGGTACAAAGTTGGTAACGGAGAATGGATTTTCTATAACCCAAGCTGGATTAAGATTGATTACAATGTACCAAATAAAGAAGAACAAAAGCCAAAAGATGATATTACAGGTGGTTGGTTTGAAGGTCATATTCGTAAATTACATAGCCTAGGTATTATGCAAGGTGAAGGCAATGGTATATTTGCTCCTTATCGTAATGTAACGAGAGCTGAGTTTGCCGCATTAATTTCAAATGCTCTTCAACTACCAGAGGGTGATAAGTCATTTGTAGATATTAACAAAGCACATCCGTCACTTCATAATGGTATTAAACGTAGTGCGAGTGCAGGAATTATTAGCGGTCGCGGCGGAGGTGTTTTTGATCCTAATGCCCAAATTACGCGTGAAGAAGCAGCTGTTATGATTGACAAAGCATTACAGTATAAAGGTGTTACAGGTGATTTAGTAGCATTACCTTTTAAAGATCAACATGAAATAATATACAAACAATCAGTTCAACGATTATATAGTTTAAAAGTAGTTACTGGTGTTGATGATAATAGGTTTAATCCTAAAGGTACAACAACTCGTGGTGAGGCAGCAGCCTTTTTAGTGAAGATGCTAGATTCGATGCAAAAATAAATTGTATGTAGAAGTTTGTATTGGTATGAGTGAAAATTTCAAGGGAGCTATCCAAAATAATGATTTGGATAGCTCCTATTTAGTTGTGTGGACAAATTGCGAATATCATTCCACTTATAAGCCCCTTCCAAGCCCCTTCCAAGCCCCTTATAAGCACCTACCAAGTAATAAATCATTAAGAAAAAACAAAACAAAAACAAAAACAACTACAAGAACAAAAAAGCGCGAAAAAACGTCGTCGTAGTAGTTGTAAAAAAAATTTGAATTCAAATGCCAAAACCACCCCGAAAATTCCTATATGTATATTGAAGGATTAAATTTTATCCCGCTTTAATGGGCAGTAAGACCCCCACCTCAAAATTCAGCGGAAGCAAAGAAGTTAGGTG